>NZ_JAEELZ010000078.1 GCF_016282985.1 Methanosphaera sp. | reverse complement strand
TTTATATCATCACAGAGGTTTCTTTAATTTTACTCATGGTTTGCCTATTCAGAAACACATTACAAAAGAAGATACATTAACTGAGACTACAGATATTGACATGGCATCTTTTGTTGGATTACTAATCAAAAGAGAGGCAATATCTAAAATAGGTTTTCCTAAAAAAGAATTTTTCATACATGCCGATGATTTGGAATATTGTATAAGATTAAGAACTGTTGGGAAAATTAAATTAGTTAATAGCAGTATCATTAAACATGCAGAAGGTAGTGTCAAAGGAACATTTGAGAAAACTATTTTAGGATTTAAAGTTAACAGAAGACCCTATGACAAATTATGGATAAATTATTATATGCAACGCAATCTCATATGGTTAGGAAGAAAATATTCAAAAAATAAAATTTCATTATATTTAACAATACTTAAAAATTATCTGATGACCATAATGGGAATTATACTTTTTGATGACCATAAAATCCGAAGAATAAAATTCTACACAAATGCTTATATGGATGGTTTTAACTCAACTTTTGATAACAATAAAGCTAAAGAAATATTATATAACTAGGTGGATAAATATGGGAGTAAAATTTAAAGATATTACTACAGCACAGCCAATTGATATGGAACATTTAAAAGGAAAAGTTTTAACAGTGGATGCTTCAAATTTAATATATAAATTTTTATCTACAATGAGACAGGCGGATGGAACTCCTTTAAAAGATTCTAATGGAAATATAACGTCCCATTTAAGTGGAATCTTTTTTCAAACATCAACATTAATTTCAAAACAGGTAAAACCAATATATGTATTTGATGGAAAAGCACCAGAACTAAAAAGTAAAACCCAGCAGGAAAGAATCGAAATTAAAAAAGAATCCGAAAAGAAATATAAAGAGGCAAAAGAAGCAGGAGATTTGGAAACTGCTAGAAAATATGCTTCTCGAACTGTACATTTGGATAAAAATATTATAGAATCTTCAAAAAAATTATTGGAATTGATGGGATTACCATATGTACAAGCAAAAACAGAAGGTGAAGCACAGGCTTCATATATGGTATCAAAAAAAGATGCATGGGCTGTAGTTTCACAAGATTACGATTGTTTACAATTTGGAGCTACACGAATGTTAAAAAATTTTAAATTATCAGCTTCATCAAAAAATATGGAATTAATTTCATTACAAAAAACATTAGATGACTTACAATTAACACGTGAACAAATGGTTGATGTCGCAATTTTAGTTGGAACAGATTTTAATGAGGGTATATATGGAATAGGTGCTAAAAAAGGAATTAAATTAATACAAAAATATGGTAATTTAGAATCTGCTCTTCAAAAATTGGATAAAACTATAGAAGTAGATCCAAATGAAATCCGTGAAATATTTTTACATCCTGATGTTGTAACAGATTATGATATTAAATTTAAAACGCCAAAAAAAGATAAGTTAATAGACTTTTTATGTGTCGATCATGATTTTGGTGAAGAGAGAACTCTTGCATCAATTGATAAATTAAAAAAAGAAACAGGTCAGACTAGTTTAAACCAATGGTTTTAAATTAGTCTTTTTTTTATTGGAATTATGTTCCAACATCCCAACTATTCATATAATCTTTTTGGTCATCGGTTAGTTGGTCTATTTCTATTCCCATGGTTTGAAGTTTTAGTTTAGCTACTTCAATATCCACTTCGTCTCTAGTTTTGTATACTCCTGGTTCCATATCTTCATTAAGTATACGTTTTGCTGATAAAGCTTGCATAGCGAAACTTAAGTCCATTATTTCTGCAGGATGTCCTTGTCCATGTTCTCCTGCTAAGTTCACTAATCTTCCACCAGCTAATAAATATACATTTCTTCCGTCTTTTAAGGTATAACAGTCGATATCTGGTTTTATGTTTTCTTGTTTTTCAGTTCTTGCTAGTAAGTCATTTTCGTTGATTTCTACATTAAAGTGTCCTGCATTGGATAACATACATCCGTCTTTTATGTGGTCAAAGTCATCTCCTGAAATTATGTCACGATTTCCTGTTGCTGTGATAACTATGTCTGCTTCTTCAAGTGCTTTTTTAACGGTCATTACTCTGTATCCGTCCATTCTTGCTTCAAGTGCTCTGATTGGATCTACTTCTGTAACGATTACGTTAGCTCCCAATCCTTTACCACGCATAGCGATTCCTCTACCACACCAACCGTATCCACAAACGACTACGTTTTGTCCGGCAATTACAGAATTGGTTGTTCCCATGATGGAATCGAAGGTTGATTGTCCTGTACCATATCTGTTGTCAAATAGGTATTTCATGTATGAATCATTTACAGCCATTACAGGAATTTTAAGTGCTTTGTCCTGGTGCATTGCTTTGAGTCTGTGAATACCTGTAGTTGTTTCTTCACATCCTCCTTTAAGTTTTTCGAGTAATTCTGGTCTTTCTTTGTGGATTAAAAATATTAAATCTGCACCATCGTCTATAACAATATCTGGTTCGTAATCCAAGACTTTATTAAGATGTTCATAATATTCTTCATTGGTTTGACCGGTCCATCCATACATATTCAAACCTAGTTTTGCTCCGGCGGCTGTTGCATCATCTTGTGTAGAAAGAGGATTACATCCAGTCATAACTACTTCTGCTCCACCAGCTTGTAATGTCAATCCAAGGTTAATGGTTTTTGGTTCTAGGTGTAAACATGATCCGATGGTTATTCCTTCGAATGGTTTTGTTTCTTCAAATTCTTTCTTGATACTTTCTAGTACGGGCATGTGTCTTTGTACCCATTTAATCTTTTTTTCTCCTTGAGGAGCTAAGTTAATATCTTTAATATCATATGCCATTAGTAAACCTCTTACATCATTAATTAATATATTTAGTTTATTTGAAAATATTAATAATTGTTATGTAAAAATGACTTTATAATAAATAATTTTTATTTAATTTAAAAATAGTTTCTTTTAAGGAAGTGAAAAAAAAATGTAGAAAAGTGAATTTCTACATTATAATTTTAGGAATCTAGTTATAAGATACTAATTCTTTTTCTTTTGTAGGTTTAACTTTTTTCATAGCTTTTTCAAATTCTGACATGTAAACTTCTTCAGATTCTATGTCTTCTCTTAAGGTTAACATTACAGCTTCTCTGCATACTGCTTCGATATCTGCTCCAACAAATCCTTCTGTTTTTTCTGCAAGTTCTTTAATATCTACATCTTCAGCTAATGGCATGTCTTTTGTATGTACTTTGAATATTGCTTCTCTTGATTTTTGATCTGGTAATCCTACTTCTACATGTCTGTCAAATCGGCCCGGTCTGAGAAGTGCTGGGTCAATTATATCTGGTCTGTTGGTTGCTGCAATTACTGAAATATCATGTAATTCTTCCATTCCATCCATTTCAGTTAATAACTGATTTACCACTCTTTGTGTTACTCCACTATCTAATGAATCTCCTCTGGTGGATGCTATTGCATCAATTTCATCAAAGAATATTACTGTTGGGGCAGTTTGTCTTGCTTTTCTGAAAACTTCCCTAATACCTTTTTCTGAATCTCCCACCCATTTGGATAGAAGTTCTGGTCCTTTTACAGATATGAAGTTTGCATCACTTTCATTTGCTACTGCTTTAGCAAGTAACGTTTTTCCAGTTCCTGGAATACCGGTTAATAATACTCCTTTAGGTGGTGTAATTCCAAATTTTTTGAATTTATCAGGATTTTTTAAAGGCCATTCAACTGCTTCTTTAAGTTCTTGTTTTGCTGCAGATAAACCTCCGACATCATCCCAACTAACATCCGGAATTTGAACTAGTACTTCTCTTAATGCGGATGGTTGAATTTCTTTTAAAGCATCTTTGAAGTCTTTTTTGTTTAGTACCATTTTGTCAAGAATTTCTTGTGGAACTTCTTTGTCTGTTTGTACTTCAGGTAAAACTCTTCTTAGTACTCTCATAGCGGCTTCTTTACATAATGCTTCTAAATCAGCTCCAACAAAACCATGAGTTACTTCGGTAAGTTCATTTAAGTCGACATCTTCAGCTAAAGGCATGTTTCTTGTGTGAACTTCTAAGATTTCTTTTCTTTCATCTTTGTCTGGAACACCAATTTCTATTTCCCTATCAAATCTTCCAGGTCTTCTTAAAGCTTCATCAATTGCATCAGGTCTGTTTGTTGCTCCAATTACAACTACTTCCCCTCTGCTTTTTAGACCATCCATTAAAGTTAAAAGTTGTGCAACAATTCTTCTTTCTACATCACCAGTTACATCTGCTCTTTTTGGGGCTATTGCATCCAATTCATCAATGAATATTATTGAAGGACTATTTTCTTCAGCTTCTTCAAATAATTCTCTTAATTGTTCTTCTGAACCTCCAACATATTTACTCATTATTTCTGGACCATTAATTACAATAAAGTGGGCATTTGTTTCATTTGCCACAGCTTTTGCAAGTAATGTTTTACCAGTTCCTGGTGGTCCATGTAATAATACACCTTTTGGAGCTGAAATTCCTAATTGTTTGAATAATTCTGGTCTTTTTAATGGAATTTCAACCATTTCTCTTATTTTTTTAACTTCGTTTTCAAGTCCACCAATATCTTCGTAAGACACATCAATGAGGTTTTCTACTCCTTCAAATTTATTTGGATCAACTGGTTTGGTTTCCATTTCAATTTGAGTATCTTCTGTGATTTTTACAGGACCTAATGGTTTTGTATTAATTACGGCTAATTTTATTTCACCTATGGATGTCATGTTTGTCATCATTTGGTTGATGAAGTCATCGAACATCATGTTTGGTGTTTTTGGTTGTTGTCTTCTTATACCTGTAACTATGATGTCACCTTTATTTACAATTCTATTTAAGAATACTCCATTTAAATTTCCCTGTATTGCTATTTCTTGATCTACTGGAGCTAATTTAACTTTTTTTGCTTCTTTAATTTGTGCTTTTCTTATTGTTACTTCTTCACCTATGGAAGTTCCAGCATTTTTTCTAAGGTAACTGTCAATTCTTAGAATTCCTAAACTAGCATCAGCTTGTGAAGCAACTACTGTGGCTGTTGTTATTTTATTTCCTTCGATTTCTATTACATCGCCATCTTTTAGACCTAGACTTTCCATACATTTTGGGTCTATTCTTGCTACGGATCTACCTATGTCTGATTGGGAAAATGCTTCTGCTACTTTTAATTTTAATTCATTTTCCATATTATCTCCTCCATTTTTTTAATTAAATTATTTGATTAGATTGATTTTTTTATTTACTTTTTGTAATAATAATTATATTTTATTTAGTATATAAAGGTTACTAAAATATTCTATAAAAAAATTATTTTAATTACTTTTTGTAATTATAACTATAATTATTTTAATATATATACTTTACGGTTTGTTTTTTAAAAAAAATAATTTAATCATTTTAATACGAGAATGTTAATGATAATTAAAATGGAATTATCTAATTATTCCACCGATTCCTTTCAGATAATTCTCAACATAATTCTTTTCATGTTTATTAAATGTGGAGTAATGGAATGTTAAACTCATGTTGTCTTCATGAATTTGTTCTCCAGTATAAACATCAATCAATTCAACGTTTATTACTGGTTTAATATTTTTAAACATATTTAGCAATATATTTTTATTGCAGCGTTTAGGAAACATTACTGAAACATCAAATTCACATAGTTTTGTATTGTTTTTCTTCCAGTTGAACAATTCTTCATCAGATAATTTGTTAATATTTGAAATTTTCAAGGTTGTCTTTTGATTATTGTCATTGATTAAAGTAACAGTATCTGCCGTAACATTTTCAACAGTTCCAACATGTATTTTTTTGGAATATTGGTGTTCAACACCAATTTCTTCCCCTATGGATTTTTTTAACACATTCAAATCGTTAGTTAAAACATTAATTGCTTTATCTGATCTACCTAAAGCTTCTTCAAATTCATCTAAATGTTTGGCAGAATTACTCATATTTTCTACAAACAATTCCTCTTCTCCATTTTCAATTAGGTTACATAAACGGATACTTTCTTCAATTAAAGTTTTTCTTGAAATAGCCGTTTCATTATTAGATTTTTGAATAGAATAATATAAGTACGGATTTTGGGATACAATACGACTTATCATATCTAACATAAGACTATATATTGGACTAGCAAATTCTCTGGATTTTTTTACACTGATATCCAATTTTTTTATAGTAGAAGCTATACTGATATATGAAAAATGTGTAATTCCTTGTACAACACTCATTATTTTATCATGTTCTTCCGGAGTTGATATTACAATATGTGTGTTTTTATTTTCTAAAAATTTTTTTATATTTTCAAAAGATTTCTTTGATCTATTTTCAATTGGAGTTAATATTACAACTTGTCCTTCTATTGATGGAACTCTAGGCCCAAACATTGGATGGCAGGGTAATATTTCCGTGTTTTCTGGTGCATATTTTATTAAAGCTTCTGTTGGTTCTTTTTTTACTGATGTAATATCCATTAGTAAAGATTTTTCGGGAGCATAAGGAGCAACATCTTTAATAGTTTCTACCATATTTTCTATAGGGACAGAAAAAATAATTAAATCTGCATTTTCAATTGCTTCAATATTATCATTACTATACCCAGTATTAATTTTTTTAGCTATTTTTTCACCAGAAGTTTTGTTACGACTTGTGATTGTGACATTCAATCCTTCTTTACTAAGTTGTTGAGCAATCCATTTTCCTAAACCTCGTGTTCCTCCGATAATAGTCACATTTTTAATATTTTCACAAGTCATTTTTTAACCCCTTAATTTTTAATATATTATATTTTTATTATTATATTTCTATTTTGGGGGTTTTTCTTTTTCCATAATATTCTGATATAACATCCACTAATTCTTTAGTTTTGGGATTATTTAATAATTCTTTATATGCTTCTAAGTCTTCTGTTGATTTCAGATAAATACCTTTTTTCTTTATTGCTTGTCCTTTAATGGTTGGAACTAATTCAACGAACACCATTTGTTTATTATTATTTTCAGGAGGTTTTACAACAAATAATCCATCAATTGTTGTTTCAATTCTTTCCCATTCTCCTGATTCTTCAATTGTTTTAACTAAATATTTTTTTTGTTCTGCGTTCATAATTTTTTTATTCACCTTTGTTTTTGTATTACTAATTTTATTATTAATCATATAAAAGTATTACTAATTTATCATTTAATCATAATATTTATTATTTGACATAATAATTATTAAAAATGAAAATCATAGAAAGAAGTATGCAAATAAAAAATCAGGATAAAAAACAGGGATTAATAGAAGTTATTCCAGAAAGTATTGATGATTTATGGCATTTATCACATATTGTGGAAGAAAATGATTTTGTATCAACTTTAACTACGAGACGTATTCAAGATAATGATAGTGGAAAAACCAGAGCTGATCGGGGAGTTAAAAAAACATTTTTCTTGGGAATTCGTGTTGAAAAGATAAGTTTCCATAAATATACTGGAATGTTACGTTTTACTGGTGTAATAGAATCAGGTCCTGAAGATTTAATACCTTTAGGTTCTCATCATACAATAAATGTACAAATAAATAGCAGTATAAAAATCCAAAAAAGATGGAATAAATGGTCATTGGATAGGTTACAACAGGCAGTAGATTCTTCTAAAAGACCTACTGAAATAATTATTGCAATAGAAGACAATACTGCTGATTTAGGAATAATTAAACAGTATGGTATAGATTATATAGGTCCTATTATTGGGGATATTTCAGGAAAAAGAAATATTGCAAAAGATCGTCAAGATAAAATAAATAATTATTATGAAGAGATTACTAAAACTATTAGACAGTTTGATAAAATAAACAAACTAATTATAATTGGGCCGGGTTTTACTAAAAATGGATATTATAATTATTTAGAAGAACATCACTCTGATTTGGCTAAAAAGTCTATATTGGAAAGTACAGGTTCTGGTGGTCATGCAGGTATTCAAGAAGTTCTTAAAAATGGTCTCATAGAATCATTGTCAAAAGATGCTAAAATTGCATCAGAAATATCTTCAGTAAATAAATTATTAGAACAGATAGGTAAATCTTCTAATTTGGTAACTTATGGAGTAAAACAAGTTTCAATGGCTACAAATATGGGAGCAACAGAAAAATTACTTGTCTTAGATACTTTTGTTAGAGAAAAAGAGACTCAAAATATAATGAATACAGTAGAAAATATGGGTGGAACAGTAGAAATTATCAGTAGTGAACATGATGCCGGTAAACAATTGGAATCTTTAGGTTCAATTGCTTCATTTTTACGTTATCCAATATAGTTAAAATTTTATACTAATATTTTTATAAATATAACATAGGAAAATAAATTATTAGTAAAAATATTTTACTTAATAAAAATTATACAAAATGATTAGGTGAATATATGGAAATATATCTAATGTGGATATGTGCATTTATTCTCACCTTGATTTTAACAATATTATTCACAGTAATATTTACTAAGATTAAAGGAAATCTTTTTGAAGACATACGTGGAGGAATCCCTAGAGGAGTGGGAATAGCACCATTTTTAGCAATGTTGGTATTTTTCCCAGCACCTTATAACATTCTTATAGCAATTATAGGTATTACTGCATTTATTGATGATGTAATTGGCCGAGTTAGACTAAATTCTTATATAGAGTTAGGACAATTCTTTAGAGGTCTAGGTTTACTAATTGTTATGATAATGGGTTATATTATAATGGGTCCTGTAGCAATATTGGTAGCTTTAATGATACAAATATTAAATATTGCAGATATGCAACCAGGAACTGCTTGTATTACAGTTATATTGATGTCTGTATTGTCATTTGCTATTTTATCCATATTGCACTCTCCTGCATTCTATATTCCAGTACTATTAATTGCAATAACGTTAGGTTATATTTCATTAGATTATTCTGGATATATAATGATGGGAGAAATAGGAAATCATTCTTTCGGTGTAGCTCTTGGAATATGTCTTGCATTGGTTTCAGCAGCATTAACTAAAGTAATTGTTCCTGCTAAAATATTTTATCCAGTTGAATTTATAGTTATGTTATTATTATTCTTAATCACTGCATTAATTATTGCATATTTAAGAAGAGAAACTTTAGAATACTATTTAAGCACCTATTTACATATTGAAAATCCTACATTTGGTGACTATGTAATGGATGTTTTAACTGGTGGTGGATTAGGAGATTTATGTAGGAAATTATTCTTAGGAGATTCTCAAATAAAAGTGGATAATTCATTTTTAAAATCATTAGGTGCAAGAAGACTATTGTATAATCCTGTAAAAATTAAAAAAACTTCAAATAATCAATCTTTAAGTAGGACTGGTTTATCTCAAGAGGATTAGTCTTATTTAATTTACTATTTTTTATTATTTTTTTTGACCTAAAAATCAAAACATTTATATATATTTTATATTAAACTTATCAGTGTTAATACATAGTTTAGGGAGATATGTAAAATGTATGAAGTAGTTTTAGAAAGAGAAGATTGCACAATGTGTGGAAATTGTGTTGAATTAGATGAAACATTATTTACTTTTGATGATGATGATAGGGCAACTATCATAGGTTCTATCAGACAAGATGATGTCGATGAATTAGAAACCGATGAAATCGAAATTTACAAAGAAGCTTCAGATAATTGTACTGGTGAATGTATCGAAGTTTACGATGAAGAAGGAAATCCTGCATAATTTTTTTTTGAAGAAGCAGTTTCATCTTTTTCAAAATTTTTTTCTATTATATTATACTTTTTTTTAATCTATATTTTTACAATGATTTTATTAAATATTGACAATAAATATTAAATTATTGAATTTATTTTAAATAAAACTAAGGTTGTATTTTTAATGAAATTATTAATTTTTGTTACTGGAAGGGGTACTGGAGGGGATGCAGTAACCGCTTACAATATTTTTCAAGCATTAAATGAAAAAAATGTGGAATCCAAAATAGTTTTAGATCCATCTGCACCGGGGTATTATTTTAAAAAACGTAATGTTGAATGGTTAAAATCTCCAATTCCTGCTGCAGGAGGACACGCATCTTCAAAATCAAGATTATTTAAAGCAGGTCTAAAATCATTAAAAGCAGTTTGTTCAGGTTCTAGATTAATCAAAAAAGAAAAGGCTGATGGTGTTGTAGGAGTAATAGGTGGAGGGGTCGTTATCGGCTGTTTATCTGCTAAACTTGCTGGTGTTCCATCTGTTGGTATTGCTGCTACACCTACTGATACTAAAGTATCTTTGAAATTAAATCCAACAATGCTTTTACCTGAATCACCGGATTTTACTAATGCTGATGTTGAATCTAAGTACGATGTAAGAAAACAGTATTCCCCAATAAAATCAGATATAATACATGGAAATAAGGATAATATTTTATCAAAATTACCTTCTAAATTTGATCCAAATAAAAAATCAGTACTATTCTCATCAGGTTCCACTTTATTTGATGATATGGCATATGCTGCAAGAAAATATGCTGAAGAAAATGATGATATAAATATTTTCGTAATTGGTGCACCTTTAAAAGAAGAATTAGAAGAAGTAATTAATCATCCTAATATTATGAATTTGGGTTACATTAATTATATGGATGATTTATACGATTTAATTGATTTGGCTATTATCACAGATGATGGTTTAACATTACATGAAACATTGGCCTGTCAAATTCCTGTAGTAGTTGTTTTAGGAGTTAAATATGGACGTTATCATGGATTATCCAAGGTATTTGATGGAGCTGTGATAGAAAGTAATGTTGACAATATATCAGAAAAAGTAAATTATGCACTTGAAAATTATGATCAAATGTATAATTCTACAAAAATTTATTCAGAAGATATTATTAATGGAACAGATGATTTAACAAATTTTTTAATAACTCATATATCCAAATAATATCCTTTTTTTATGTAAGCTTATTTTTTTTTAAATATATGTTTAAGTACTATCGAAAAAATCAATCTTAGGCTTAACATGAACTACTCTTAATTTATTAAACACATTTTTCTATTGAATTAGTAAATGGGTAATACAAAATTCAATTTATTATCAACAACCTACTTATTTTTTACGCAAATATTTTTTAAGATTTATTTTACATGTATCTTTTATAATATTCTGTTAATTTTGATATTCCATCAGTTGATGGATGAATTTCTAAGAAATTATCGAATTCATCTGCTTTTTTACCATCTTTTTTTGCTTTAACCATATATGGTAATGCTATGTTTGAAGAGGGTGCTATTGAAATTATATTGTTAATTTCATTTGATTCTAGGTCAATGTTTTCTTTAGTGTAACCATTATTGCCTTCAAGTGTGTACCAAAATGATCCTGGTCCGGCCGCTCCGGGTAATTTTATATCTTTTCCATTGTCTGAAACATCAGTTCCTAATAAATAACTTACATCATAGGGTAATGTTACAGTCATAGGTATTAATGAATAGTCCGGTTTGATTTGATTGCCCATAATATTTTTTATGGCAGCCATACCTTCCATTCTTGAAACAGGAGTGGATAATATACCACCAATTACGTCTCCTGCAGCATAAATGTCCTTATTTGAGGTTTGCATATATTCATCTACAATTATATGACCTTTTTCATCTATCTCCACAAAGTCTTTTACGATTTCTGAATTTGCTTTAACACCAGTTGCAAGTAGAACTCTACCTTCTATTTCTCCATAATTTGTTATAACTGATGTATCTGTAATTTCTTTAATAATGACATTTTCATGTATCATTGTATTTTTTAATAATTTAGATACAATATACTCTTCAGCTTCAGTGTCATTTAGTATTTTAAGGAACTGTGTTCTACACAATACATCAACTTGACTTCCCATTGAAGAATAAATCCCAGCATATTCTGCAGCAGTAGAACCTCCACCAATAATAACTAATTTTTCAGGTACTTCTTTTAATTTTAAAGTATCTTTATAAGTCATCGCTTTTTCTGCACCTTTAATTTTGGGAATATTTGGAGAAGATCCTGTACAAATCAATAGTTTATCATAAGGATATTCATCATCTTCATCTACTATTACGATTTTTTCTTCAGCGTTTACCGTAGCATTTCCATGAACAAATTCAACACCAGTATTTACAGTTTCTTTACTAATAATTTTGTGAATTTTCTTCTGTGTTTCTTTTATATGTTTGGAAATGTTTTCATAGTTTATTTTAGGTTCGAAATCTAATACACCTATTTTATTAAAATTCTCTGCATCTCTTATATGCCTAGCAACATCACTTAATGCACAAACTACCATACATGCTTGATTTAAACATTTTCCACCAATATGTTTTTTTTCAATTAGAGTAACATCATTTCCATTTTCAGCAGCATACATTGCAGCAAAACGTCCTGCAGGTCCTGCTCCTATAATTACGATTTTCATAATATCACATAAAATGTTTCCTTAATTATTATTTTGTAATAAAAATAATAACAGTTTTTCGTTAAAGACTTAATTTTTTTAGAAAAAATGTTCTTAAATTGTAAAATCATGTTTTTAGTCTTATTTTTAAGACTCAAAAATGATAAGTATATTTATAAAAGTGTATATAAAAAAGTAATTTAGTTAAGGGGTTTATTTAAAATAGTATTATTTAATTAACTGTGTTTTGTTTCAGATAGAAAAAATTATAAAGGTTTTTTTTATATTGAACTGTACTTTATAATTTTATTTAATTGTTTACTTACATGACCCTTTTCAATAGCCCTTCGTGAACATTCAACACCCTCTTCCAATGAACTAACTTTATCTGCAACATACAAAATAGCAGCAGAGTTCATAAGTGATAACTCCATTCTTGCAACATCTTTTTTTGTTTCAGTAACATTATTTACAATATTTTTTATAATTTTCAAATGATCTTCGACACTATCCGGTGCAGCAATGTCCTGAGGATTAACATATTCTAATCCAAAATCTTTTGGAGTAATGTATCTTGTTTTTATTTCATTATTTTCTAAAAATGCTACTTTAGTTTTACCAATATTAGATATCTCATCCATAGCTTTATTTCCTTTTTCATCAAAACCATGAACAATCATTGCTCTTTCGACACCTAAGTTCTTGGAAACTTCAGCAATTGTTTCAACAAGTTGTGGATCATAAACTCCAGTCATTCTTGCTGTAACATTACTAGGGCAGGTAATTGGTCCGATTAAATTAAATATGGTTCTTGTTTTTAAATCTTTGCGTATTTTCATAACGTTTTTGGTTGCAACATGATAATTAGGAGCAAAAATAAATGCAAAGTTACATCCTTCAATAGAGTTAATGACTTGTGCCGGTGATAAATTTATATTAACTCCTAAAGCTTCTAAAGCATCAGCCCCACCAAATTTACTACTGACACTTCTATTTCCATGTTTGGATATTTTTGCACCACAAGCACTGGCAATTATGGATGCAGTAGTACTAACATTAAAAGTTTTAAAAACATCTCCACCAGTACCGCAACTTTCAACTAAATATTCTCCAGGATCATATTCAATTTGAATTGCATGATCTTTCATACTTTCAGTTAAACCTGTAATTTCTTCTATACTTTCGGTTTTCATTCTTAATGCAATAAGAAATGCAGATATTAATGTATCTGGATATTCCCCACTTATCAAATCATTCATACATTCATAAGCTTCATATCTTGTTAAATTTCGTTGATTGTCTAATACATCATCAAAAACTTCTCTAATCATAATATTAACCCCTAGTAGATTTCTTCATAATTTTTACATATTCCTCTATTTTTGAAAACATTTCATCTTGATTATCTAAATTATCTGCAATGATGTTTATCAACGCACTACCAACAATTGCTCCATCAGCCCCTGCAGATAAAACTTTTTTAACATGTTCTGGTTTTGAAATTCCAAATCCTACACAAGTAGGTATTGTCGTATGTTCTTTGATTCTTTTAATTAATTCGGTAGTATTTAATTCTACTTCTGCTCTAGCACCTGTTGTTCCCATTACTGATGCAATATAAATAAATCCTCCAACTTTCTTTGTGATTTCTTTTAGACGTTCATTGTTTGTGGCTTGTGAAACGATGAATATCTGTTCTAAATTATGATTGGTTGCTGCTATCATCACATCATCTGCTTCTTCAGGTGGTAAATCTGCAATTAATACAGCATTGACTCCGATATTCTTTAATTTTTCATAAAATTTATCAATTCCAAATTTATATACTAAATTATAATATAATAAAAGACCTATCGGTTTATCCGTATATTCACGCAATTCTTTTAAGAATTTAAAACATTTTTTGATAGTCATGCCACCATTGAATGCACGAATATCTGCATTTTGAACACTTGCTCCATCAGCAACAGGATCTGAAAATGGAAAACCTATTTCTAAAGCATCGGCTCCGTTATCAACCAAAAGTTTTGCTATTTCTAAAGAGGTATCATAATCTGGATCTCCTGCTACAATAAAAGGAATAAAAATACCTTCATTTGACTGATTAGATTTTTCAAATATTTCGGAATATTCTACTTTGTTCATATTTCCACCCCTAGTTCTTTTGCAACAGTAAACATATCCTTATCTCCTCTACCGGATAAGTTTACTATTATAGTTTTTCCTTTATTTTCTTCTTTTTTAGCATATTTGACTGCATATGCTATTGCATGGGAACTTTCTAATGCAGGTATAATTCCTTCAGTTTCACATAGTAATTTCAACGCTTCCAAAGCTTCGTTATTATTTATTGGAACATATTTTGCTCTATTTATACTATGTAGATAAGCATGTTCTGGACCTACTCCTGGGTAATCTAATCCTGCTGATACACTACTTGTTTCACGAATTTGTCCTTCTTCTGTTTGTAATATAATTGATAATGAACCATGTAATATTCCCTCAGTACCTTTTGTAATAGTTGCCCCATGTTCAAGTGTTTCAGTTCCTTCTCCACCAGCTTCTACTCCAATTAAATCAACATCTTCATCATCTACAAATCCACTAAAAATACCCATTGCATTACTTCCACCACCAACACATGCAATAACGGTGTCTGGAAGACAACCTTCTAATTCTAATATTTGTTTTCTAGCTTCTTTTCCAATTACACTTTGGAAATATTTTACCATAGTTGGATAAGGATGAGGACCCATTGTTGTTCCTATAAGGTAATGTGTAGTATCTAAATTTGAAATCCAATATCTAAATGCTTCATTGATCGAGTCTTTCAATGTTTTTGAACCCATATCTACAGGAATAACTTCAGCTCCTGATAATTCCATTCTAAATACATTTAATTTTTGTCTTTCAACATCAGTTGAACCCATAAAAACTTTTACATCCATGCCTAATTTTGCACCGATAACTGCTGTAGCAATTCCATGTTGTCCAGCTCCAGTTTCTGCAATTAGTTGAGTTTTTCCCATGTATTTGGCTAATAATCCTTGACCAATAGCATTATTTATTTTATGAGCTCCGGTATGTAACATATCTTCTCTTTTTAAATATATTTTACAACCAAGCTTTTTGGATAAATTTTCTGCATAATATAATCCTGTTGGTCTTCCTCCAAATTCTTTTAAATAAAAGTTTAATTCTTCAATAAATTTATCATCATCTTTAAATTTATAAAAAGCTTCTTCTAATTCTTCTATTGCGGGTATTAATAATTCAGGTACGAATATACCTCCATATTTTCCAAATTTTCCGTTATGTTTCATATTATCACGTTTCATCGATTATGTTTAGAATCTTTTTAATTTTATTAATGTTTTTTTGTCCAGGTTTGTTTTCTACTCCACTATTTAAATCAATCATGTCGAAATAAGATAACTTTTCTTGTATTTTTTCAAGATAGTCTAAATTTAGTCCACCTGCTAATGTAACTTGAGTTTTATTATTACATGATTTAATTATCTTACTGGCCTTTATAGCAGTTTCAATTGGTATTTGTTTACTTGTTCCACCAGTCATTCCATCTTTAATATAATCTAACAGAATATTATCTGCATATAAACTATGTTGCTTGATTTCGTTAATGATTTTCTGATTTAAAGTGTTTTGTAATCCTATAACTTTTGTAATGTTTAACTGATTATAATTGTGGTATTGATTTAACCATTTTAAATATCGAATATCATAATTATTTAGTGAATGAAGTTGTACATTAAAAATTTGAGTTCTATTAATTTTTTCTATAGTTCTATAAGCATTATTTGGTTCTAAAACTAAAGTACTGACTCTTTTGTTGATTAATTTATTTTCTAAAGCTACTATTTTTTTAAGTGAAACATTTCTTTTAGATCGTTCAATATTTATAAAGCCTATGTGGTCAACATTTAATTTTTCAATTTTTTTCATTTCTTTTTCATTGGTTATTCCACATACTTTAACTTTAATGGTCATTTCAATACCTCCCTTTTAATTTTTTAATGATTTATTTAATTGATTAATATAATTACCTATTTCAACTTCAGAATTTCCTTTTAAGATACTTGTTCCTATTAAGATTGCATCTGCACCATAACTTTTTAACAATTTAGCATCTTCTATATTTTTTACACCGCTTTCAGATATTAAATAATTTGGCACATATTTTTTGAGTTTTTTTGTAGTTTCAAGATTAACTGTCAGATTGGATAAGTTTCTATTGTTTATTCCTATTATTTTAGGGTTTAAATCAGAAACACTATTAATATCATTCATGTTGTGACATTCTACTATCACATCTAAACCTAAATCTTCAGATATGTTCATATATTTTTCTATATTTGGACATATTCCACATATTAATAAGATACAACTAGCATTATTTAGTGCTGCTTCGTAAATCATATATTCATCAATAATGAAATCTTTTCGTAATAATGGTTTAACAGTCATTTCATTTGCTTTAATGAAATTATCCATATTACTTTTAAAATATAACTCCTCAGTTAATATTGAAATCATGTCAACAGGATATTTTTCATATATTGGAATTACATCTTCAGGAGTAAGTAAACTTATATCTCCTTGGGAAGGACTTGCAGGTTTATATTCAGCTATTAATTTAGTTTTTGTTTTATCTTTTAATTTTTCCTGAAATCTAAATTTTTTTGTTTTTGTTGAAATAAAATCTTCTGCTTTTTTCTGAATTTTATCTACAGATTCTTTTTCTTTCTTATTTTTGAGAATATTTTGTTTATTTTTTACAATTTCATTTATAACATTCATAATATCAGTTTCCTTCAACATCTAGGAAATTTTTTATTACAATGTCACCATACGAGCTCCCAATGGATTCTGGATGAAATTGAATTCCGAATGTGGGATATTTTTTATGTTCTACTGACATTATTATTCCATCATCAGTTGAGCTTGTAATTTCTAAATCTTTTGGAATAGATTTTTTTTCACAAACTAAAGAATGATATCTGGTTATTTCAAATTTATCAGGAATATTATTGAATAATGCAGATTTTTTGTGAGTTATTATATCTTTTTTTCCGTGCACAGGTAATGTTTTTATAATATTTCCCCCATATTCAACAAAAATTCCCTGGTGTCCTAAACACACACCTAATATTGGAATTTCTTTAAACTTTTGAAGAATTTTTTTGCAAATTCCAAAATCACGTTCATTTTCTGGATTTCCTGGGCCTGGTGATAAAATGATATGTGAAGGTTTGATTTTTTCTATTTCTTCAACATTTATCTTATCATTTCTTACAACCAATATATCAGGGGAATATTTTCCAACTAACTGGTATAAATTGTATGTAAATGAATCATAATTGTCTATAATTAATATCATTCTACCACTTCCATACCTGATTCTTCAAGAGCTTGGATTAATGCCTGTCGTTTTCGTTTACATTCTTCATATTCTGATGTGGGTGAAGAATCGTATACAATTCCTGCACCAGCCTGTATTTCGGCTCTTTGACCATATGTTGTAAGAGTTCTTATCGTTATAGCGAAATCTGCATTTCCATTTAATGAAAAGTATCCAACTGATCCACCATAGGGTCCACGGGCATATTTTTCATTTTGATTTATTATTTCCATGGCTCTTATTTTTGGTGCACCACTAAGTGTTCCTGCAGGAAATAAAGAAGTGAAGGCATCTATTGCATCCAGATTATTTTTTAACTTTCCTGTTACATGACTAACTAAGTGTTGAACATGTGAAAACTTTTTTATATCATAAAATTCCTTTACTTTTACAGTATTTATTTCACTAATTTTTCCGATATCATTTCGTGCTAAATCAACTAACATTAAATGTTCTGCTAATTCTTTTTCATCGTTCAATAAGGATTCTTCTAAAAATTTGTCCTCTTTTTCATCTTTTCCTCTTGGTCTTGTTCCTGCTATTGGGTAAGTTTCAACAGTATTGTTTTCTAATCTCATTAACATTTCAGGACTTGAACCAATTATTTCTCGTTCACCGAGTTTAATATGGTACATATAGGGTGATGGATTAATTTTTCTTAGTTGTTCATATAATGGCAATTTACTGCCTTTTATAACTAAATTTTCTGCATTTGAAATTACAGCCTGAAATATTTCACCATTTTCTATTAATTTTTTTGTATCCATCACATTATTTTCATATTCATTTTGTGACAAATCTTCATCAATAATTTTATATTCCATTATTCCATTAGAATGTTCTTGATTGTAAATTTTGTAAATTAAGTCTCGTCTATCTTCATTTAATGTTGTATATTCACATGTTTTATTGATATTATCATAAACTATACAATCTAAAAATAATCCAAATTCAAAGTCTGGATAAATACTGTTTTTTGTGGGAACATTTTCAATATATTTAATGCTTTCATAAGATACATAACCCATTAATCCTCCCCTAAAACCTTCTTGTTTAAAATCATTTTTTATCAAGTTTTTAAGATCAGAAAACGGATTTTTTGAGTTATATTGGATTGTTTCTGTGTCTGTGGTTATAGTTACTGAGTTGTTGTGTGCTAATATTTTTGCAATTGGATTAAATCCAATAATTGAATATCTGGCTAATCCATTATCAGATTCCATAGATTCTAAAAGAAAAACATCTTTATAATTATAATATAAATTTTTAAATAGTTTAAATGGGTTATCCATATTAATTTTCATTGTTTTGGGTTTTTTAATTCTTTTTTTCAAATTTCCAAAAACATTCACTCTTGTTCATTTTTTCACCTTTATGATTATATATAATAATTACATCAATGTACTATTTAAATCTTTGGTGTATAAATTAATACATTAAAAATATATATTTTACATTGTATAATATAATTATAGATATATATGAGGAATTAATATGTGGAAAAAGTTTATGAGTAAATTCGATAAATATCCATCACAAAAAAAAGTCGTTATAAAAATGTTACAATTGGGTCTTAAAGTTGGTGAAGATAAGAAGATTTATTGTAACGATGTTGAAATAAATATTTCTTCTTTGGCAAAATCTATTGAAACTGATCGACGGGTAGTAACCTCAACTATGAATACAATACTTGAAGATGAAGAATTAAAAAATATATTTACAAATATTAAATCTGCAGGTACTGTTTTGTCAAATATTTCACAAGAATTAGGGTTGGGTGTTATTGAAATTGAAGGTGATGCCCAAAAAACAGGAATTTTAAATCAAGTTACTAAATTTTTGGCTGAAGAAAATATTAGTATTAGACAAGCATATGCAAGTGATCCTGATTTATATAGTATACCTTATATGACAATAATTACTGATAATACTCTTGATGGGAAAATTATCCCATTATTACTTAAAATTGATGGAGTAACAAAAGTTTCTATGTATTAAAATATAACCTCAGATATAAATAATACTTGAAATAAATCATTTAGTAAGAATAAAAAATAAATTATATACTGATAAAAATTAATGTTCATTAGTAATATATAAGGAGGATTAGGATATGTGTATAGCAGCACCGGCAAAAATTTTAGAAATTAATAATAATATAGCTACTTGTGATTTTGGTGGAGTTAAACAAGAAGCAAAATTAGATTTAGTAGATGCAGATATAGGAAATTATGTATTAATTCATTCAGGTTATGCAATAGAAGTATTAACAGAAGAAGCAGCAAAAGAAACCATAGATACTTGGAATGATTTATTACATGAATTAGAAGAAGAATAATATTACTCTTTTTTTTATATATTTTTTTTATAGAACTTTTTTTTAGAATTTTTTTAAAATGCAATATTAATAAAAATAAAAAACTCTTTTTAAATAGAAATAGTTAATAATTAAATGGGCACGCTGGGATTCGAACCCAGGACCTCACGGTTATCAGCCGTGCGCGCTAACCAAGCTGAGCCACGCGCCCTAACAAAATAAGTAAGTTGCTTTGTAAGCATCTATTACTATATTATATTGTCTTAATATATATAGTTTATGGTCATATTTTTCATGAAAAAAAATAAAAATAAATAATTAATTATTCATCTTTATTAACCATTTCATTTACTTCGTTTGACATCATATGGTCAATAACATTAATTTCTGCTTTATCTATTTCATCAAGTTTTTCAGCTTCTATTCTAACAGCCATTGCAATATTTGCTACACTCATACACATTGGGTTTGTAGGTTTAACGGTAATTACTGCTTTTTTATTTGCTTCATCAACTTCTATATTTTGAATAAGTCCCATTTCTACAATACTAATTCCCATATGTGGATCTGCAATGCCTGCTAATTTATCATTAATTTTTTCTTTAATTTCTGCTTCTGCCATTTTATCTCTCCATTATTTTATTATATTTATTAAGATTTTATTTAATATACTTTATGTAACAAAATCATTGATTTAATATCTATTTGATTTGATGTCTAATTTTTACACCAATTCCTTTGTTTGCTTTAACTAATTCTTCCCCATTCATCATGGATTTTCCGACACCTATTACTTCATCATCTTTAATGATTACGACTTCATCATTTGGAATAATATTTTTATCGGCTTTATCAATACCTGGTGTAAACAAGGTACTTGTTTTTAAATCAAAATTAATGAAAACACGATTAATTTTTTCTTCTTTTAATATTTCTCCACCAGCTAAATTTAAAGTAAACAACCCTGTTTCAAAATGAAGTGTAGCAAGTTGTTGTTTATCAGACATAATTCTAGTATTAAATTTTCCATGAGTTTTGGTATTTTCAGGAATTAGTTTATCTGCCTTTTTTGTATTAAATTGATATCTTGCTATTGATCTTAAATCATGAATTTTATGTTTTTTGAAGTTAATTTTATCTTCTTTCTTAACTTCTTCTTTTAAATTAGTTAAAGATTCTTGTGAACGTGTATTTTCATCATTACATGTATATACAACATTGTCTAAGACCTCTTCACAGGCCTTTTTATATCCTCCAGATACGTGTGCAATTACTTTACGATCTTGAACATAATCTTTCAAACATTTTCCTGCGATTTTAATTTCTTCATCAGACCAATCACCAGTAGTTGATGCATCGTAAGAATGTATTGGATAAGTTTTTTCCATTTCTCTAGGACAAATACCAAAAGGAGAAGTTAATATAACTTCTTGTAAACCTTTTGTATATTTTTTAAATAGTGTATGCGATTTTGATTGGGAATATGGTTTTTTCATACTGCAGGGTAAAACAATGACTGTATCACTATAAGGTTCCAACAAAGTCATTCTTTCTCGCCATCTAGTAACTTCAGGTCTATGGAGTGACAGTTCAGATATGCAAGGTATTTTACTATTTTTCATATTATCTTTCCAAAAAAAAGTTAATGTAAGAAAATTAGAATAATTTTCCTAATTTAAGAAGAGCTTTAGGGGATACTTTAATTAACAGTTTTATTAAAGTACTTGGACTTATTTCATCTACATCCACTTTGACAAATTCATGAGCTATTTTGTTTAATTCATCATCATCTAATGATAATAAATATTCTTTAGCTTTTTTGTATTTATCATAATTTTCTCCAATATTTTCATCGGTTAATTTAACATATTCTTTTAAATTTTTTTTACTGTAATCTTCATCGGTAATTGCTTGTGCAGCAACAATTCCAGCATAAGCTCCGGATTCTAATGCAGAGTTTATTCCTCCACCAGTTAATGGGTTTACAAAACCAGCTGCATCTCCAACAACTAATATGTTATCTCCAACACGTTCTTTAATTAATCCACCTACAGGATCTCCACCAACATTTATTTCAACGGCTTGTGCATGTTGGGTTTCAGGGCAATTTTTAATAAATTCATCTAAATGTTCTTTTGCTGTTTTATCAGTATGTGTTTTTAAAACTCCGATACCAACGTTTGCAATGTCTTCACCTTTAGGGAAAATCCAAGTATAACCTCCAGGAGCTACACTTCCAAAGTATAATTGGATTACATTATTATTTTCCATTTCAAGTCCGGCCATTTCATATTGAACACAGGACTCCATGTTATCAAATTTTGTATTGCAATCTAAACCGGCCCATCTACCTATTCGAGAACCAGGACCATCAGCAGCTATAACGATGTGGGCATGTATTTTGATTTCTTCTCCCATTTTGTCTGCTGTGACAATAATTCCATCTTCTACTCTTTCAAGTGATGTTGCACGTGTTTTAATCATTATTTTTGCACCTGCACGTGCTGCATCCATTGCCATATGTTTATCAAAAACTTTTCTTTCAAGAACATATCCTGATTCTGGTAAATCTATTGTGTCTTCACTTAACCAAACGCTGGTTTGATCAGGAGAAACTAATCTAACTCCGTTTGATTTTCTAGCAATCCATCTTGGATCTGGTTGAATTCCTAAATCTATTAATCCTTGTTTAGATACCCCTTCAGCACATCTTTTTGGGGAACCAATTTCTGATTTAAGGTCAATTAATATTACTTCAGCACCATGTAAAGCAGCTTCTCTTGCAGCAAGAGAACCTGAAGGACCAGCACCTACTACTAAAACATCAGTCTTATATTCCATGTTTTCACCTATTCTAATGATAATGCTGCAACAGGACATGCTTTAATACATAATCCACATTTAGTACATTTTTCATCATCTATTACTATTTTTAATTCTTGAACATCAATAGCATCTGCTACACAAACACCTGCACAAGCTCCACAATACATACAATATTCTTGAATAATCATAATATATCCCCCATTTTATTCTTCTTCATTTTCTTTAGCTCTTTTAATATCAATAGCTTCATCTCTTGTAATGAAAATATGGCCACAGTTTGTACATTTTAATTCACCGTTTTGACCATATGCTAGAAATTCTCTCTCAAAATCTCTATGTTGAGTTTTATCTTTAGAACCACATTTCGGACAAGGTTTTAACAAATCTTCTATTTTCATTTTTTTACCCCTTAACTGAATTATTTAGTAAATCAAGAAGTTTAAACTGTGCTGCTTGTAAATGTTTACAATAAAAACTTCCTGGTTCTCTCTGATTTCTATATGTGTAATCTGCACATTCACAGTTCCAATATCCATATATCATAGATACAAGATAGAAATCATTTTTATTTTTAACTTTGAATATCATGTGATTGGGTTCATAGTGTTCTACAAAAACTGCATTATCTTTGTATAACTTATAACCCTCAGTTATTCTATCTGCCATTATATCAATTAACTAATTAATTTCAATTATATTACATAATTTTTTTATTATATAACAATATTATATAATATGATTTTCATTAAATATGCTTTTATGTTTTTTTTAGAAATTTATAGGTAAAATTTTGTTATATCTTAAAAATAAATTATTATTTTTATATTCAGTTTTGATATGTATTGGGTAAATTTTTACATTATTTTCATAGGCTTCTTTCAAGGCATCACTGAAATCTTTATCAGTATCATAATTAGGAGAAAAACTTTTTGCATTATTTTGTAAAACTAAGATAATTATGGCTGCATGCAACGATTTTTTTCTGATTTTAATGAGCTCAACAACATGTTTTTTTCCTCTTTTGGTTGGAGCATCCGGAAATTTAGCTATACCTTTTTCTACTAAGGTACATCCTTTTACTTCTAAATATAACTCATTATCTTTACTATCCTTTAATAAAAAATCCAACCGACTATTTCCATAGGAGTATTCTGGTTTAAATATATTAAAATCTTCAATTTCGTTAATCAGTTTATCTGTCAAAATTTCTGAGACAAGTTTGTTGTGGTAACTACTATTTAATAAAACCCATTCGTTTTGATATTTTATAGCAATAACATCATATTTCGTTTTTCTAGAAGTTTTTTTATATGTGGGTACATATTTTATTAAAACATCTGCATTGGAGACCAATAATTCTTTTAATCTTCCAGGGTCATGTAAATGAGCCAATTCCATTTCATTTTTTTCATTTTTGAATTTAATAGTAAATCGATTTGGTCTAGAAATAAATTTTACTAAAATTAAATTAGAAATTTTCATAATATCATCTTTTTTTTTATTCAGTTTATTGTTTGTAATTTTAAGATTAATTGAATCTTTTAATATCCAAATTATTATACCTAAGCTTTAAATTAAGAAAATTTTAAATAAAGATACTTACAAAATATATTATAATATATATTGATTTATAAAATGGTAATTAATCTTAATTATGGTGAAAATGCAATGCAATATGGAATGTATCAAGAAATTATGGATCAACCTATTTCTTTAAGACTCACTATTGATTCTGAAAAGGAACATATAGAAAAAATTTCTGAAGATTTCAGAAAATTAGATAAAATATTTCTAATAGGATGTGGTAGTTCAATTTCTACATGTTATACTATTAGGGATGTTGTTAAATCTATATCAAATATTGAAATTGATGTTCAAACAGGTTATGAATTTGTTGAACATCAATGTTTAGAAAATGGTTCAAACATGGGTTTAATTGTTACTTCTCAGTCTGGTGAAACATCAGATACATTAGAAGCTTTACGTAAAGCCAAAAAACATGGTATAAAAACAGTTTCAATTACTAATATGCCCGAAAGTTCTATGGCTAAAGAAGCAGATGAGTCTATAATTACGCGATGTGGTGAAGAAAAGGCCATTTTGGGTACTAAAACATATGTGACTCAATTATTTTCTTTATATGCAATATTCTTTAATATGATAAAATCAGAAAGGGCAGAACAAGTATTAAATCAATTATACACGGTTCCTGATTTGATAGAGAATTTATTAAAAACAACAGAAGAAGATAATAAAAAATTAGCCGAAATTCACAAAGACGTAAATCTATTTTACTGTATGGGTGGTGGAGTAAATTTTGGATTAGCTTATAAATTAGCTATGACAATGTTTATGGAAGGTTCATTAAAACATGCATGTCCAGTTTATGCAGGGGAATTTAGGCATGGATTAATTGAACGTGTTGAAGAAGGAGTAACTGTTGTTTTCTTAAAATCAGGTGATGAATATGATAAAGTTACACTTAGGGCCATTGATTTTTGTCAAAATTTAGGTGTAAATACTATTATATTTGATTTAAAAGATTATTCTGATATAGATGTTTTATTAACTCCATTTGCATTAATAGTTCCATTGGAATGGTTTATTTATCATTTATCAATATTTAATGGGGAAGATCCGGGAAGTACAAGACATATTGGTAAAGTTAGATACTAATTTTTACCACTTTTTTTTAATAATTTTTAAATTTTATTATTTTTTTTAATTTTTTCATTAAATTTAAATTATATAGTTTATAAATGAATATATAGATATAATATTGAAAAATTTTTTATTAATAAATATTTGGAGAAGTGATTTTTTTGTATTCAATTAAATCTAATGAGGATCTTGAAGAATTAAGTCCTTTTATTATTATAGGTGCTGGAGGAGGGGGAGAGAAATTCTCTAACTTCAGTGGTGTAGAAACGGCTGGTTTCTTGGATGATTCTGAAGATAAACAGGGTAAAGAATTCTGTGGTCATATTGTAGGTTCTGATTTAAAAACATTAGTTGATGAAACTAACTCTAAATCAGTTGCAATCATGTTACCTATAGGGGCTGAAGGTGCAGCTTTAAAGTATGCTGTTCAGGCTATAGATTTGGGTCAAAATGTTGTAACCTCATTCAGATCACTACCCTTAGAAGAAAATCCGGCAATAATTAAATTTGCTAATCAAAAAAATGTTAAAGTAAAACAAATAAGTTCTAGGTTAGACAATGTTGAAAAAGTAATGGGTATTGCACCAGAAAAAGTTACTGAAATATTGCCTAAAATTACATATTTGCATAAAAAACCTGTAATATTTGTTGGTGGAACTTCACAAGAATGTGGTAAAAGGACCACTACTAGAAAATTAGGACAAATTGCTAAAGAAATGGGATTAAAATCAATTATATTCTCAACTGATGAAATGGGTTTTGAAAAACCTACGGACATTAACTTTAGGGCAGGTAGTTTATCAGTTATGGATGTTCCAGCAGCAGTTATGGGAACCATAAAGTATATGGAAGAGAATGAAGATCCTGACATAATATTTGTAGAAGGTCAATCTAGTTTAACAGAAACAGGAAATCCACATCCTAAAGGATTATCTGCAGCAATATTGTTTGGAGCAATGCCTGATGCAGTTGTATTATGTCATAGGCCTAATCATCCATTTAGAGAACCTGTTGGAATAGGAGCAGAATTAAATGCTATTGAAGCAGTAGAACCAACAAAAGTAATAGCTTTGTCTATAAATAGAAGAAATGATTCTGAATATTCCTTAGAAGAAGTTGAGAAAGAATTTAATTTACCGGCAGTGGATATTCATACAGATTCAAATGGTGGTTTAAAACGTTTAATTGAAACAGTATTAAATTATGTGGGGGAAAACTAATGAAAAATACATTTAAAGATTTTACAGTAAATGTAAAAAAATCAATTGATCGAGAATATGATGGTGAATCTAATATGGAACCTGATTATGATGATAGTCAAAAAGTAGTTGATGATAATGTTATCTCTTCAATAGAAAATTCTTATGATGATGATTATGAAGATTATGATATAGTTGTTAATAATCCAGATGATGATATTTCATTAATAGAACCAGAAACTTCTAGTGTTGACATGATTCGTTTAATTAAAGTTAAAACAATTAATGAATTATCTGAACAATTAGAAAATGTTAATAAAACCGGTGTTCCTGCAATAATTGACTTAAAATATATTCAAGAAAGAAGAGTATCTGAATTTAAAAAATTAGGTTCTACATTAAAAGCTTTTAAATCAGCCACTAATGCAAATGTAGTTTTATTAGGTTCAACAAAAAATGTTATAGTAGTTACTCCTGAAGAAATAAGAATATTAAAAGAATAATTTCCTCTTCACTTCTCTACTTTTTAATAAAAAAAAGATTATAAAGATTATCTTTATAATTTTATATTATAAAATTTTAACACATTTTCAAACATTACTTTATTAATGCTATTTTTATTTACGCTCATTTTTTCAAGTTCATGTTTAGTTTGAGGTAAAGATAATGGATTTGATGGGGCATAGCTAATATCGCTATCCAAAACAAATTTATCGTACCCATATTTTTCCAACATTTGAATAGTATCTTCTGTAGACATTTTTAATGGTTGTATTGTAATTCCTAAACTATAACCTTTATCAATTATTGAATCAACTATAGAAAAATCAACATGATCTAACTGAACTAATCTAGGATTAATATATTCATCTAATAATTTAACTATTTTTTCAGTAATTTCTACTTTGTTTGTTCGAGGTGTGTGAACAATTATTTTATAATTATTCTCATCAGCTAATTTCAACTGTTCAACAAAAACTTTTTGTTCTAAATTGTCCGCAGTTTCAAGACCTATTTCTCCAATAGCAATTACATTTTTCTTTTCTAAATATTCAGGTAATTTTTCTATAACTTTTTCAAAATCTGTTGGAATGGCTCTAGGATGCACACCCACTGCACAATAGAATTTTATCCCTTCATTTTCAACACGTTTTGCTTCTCTATTGGTGATTCTATCAAAATGTTCAAATGAAACATTAGATTTCTTCATTTCTAATGGATCATATGCACAGGATACGATAGCATTTACTCCAGCAATTTTCATGTTTTTAAAATCTTCTACAGGTCTACAATCTGCATGTAAGTGTGCATCAATTATCATATTCTATCCTCATTCTTCAATATCTTCAAAGTTAATCTGATTTTCTATTAATTGATTTATGATAAGTGGTATTTTATTTATGGCTATTCTTTTCTGTTCAAATGTATCTCTATTACGGATTGTTACTTTGTTGTCATCAATTGAATCATAATCTACAGTAATAGCAAATGGAACTCCAATTTCATCTGCTCTAGCATATCTTCTTCCTATAGTACCACTTGTATCATATGAAGTTACAAATCCATTTTCTCTAAGAGTTATTTCAATATTTTCTGCAATATCGGTCAAAGGTTCTTTGTTAACTAATGGTAAGACTACTGTTTTAATTGGAGCAATTTTTGCAGGTAGTTTAAAGTATGCCCTAGTTTCTCCTTCTTCACTAATATCTTCAGTGTAAGAATGTAATAATGTTGAATAAATTATACGATCAATTCCATAGGAAGGTTCTATTACATGGGGAACAAATCTTTCTCCTTTAATTTGTTCTTCTACAGTATCAAATGTTACAAAACTATCATCTATTTCATATTCATTTTCACCAATTGAAAATTTGTATACTCCTTCGTTTTCAAACATTTTTTTAATTTCATCAGGATTTGCATTTTCTAATAATTCCTTAGCTTTTGGTGAATCTCCTTTAAAAGTTGGTCCAAATTTTTTCATATTGAATGAAGGTTTTGTGACAGTAACAGTTTTTGGTTCATCATATTCTTTAAATACTGATAAATCTTCTTTACTGTGTGCTATATGGGATTTTAAATCGAAATCAGTTCTATCTGCTATTCCAATTATTTCTACCCATCCAAACTGGTCTGTTTTTACTTCTGCATCCCA
This sequence comes from Methanosphaera sp., assembly GCF_016282985.1. Classification (GTDB taxonomy): domain Archaea; phylum Methanobacteriota; class Methanobacteria; order Methanobacteriales; family Methanobacteriaceae; genus Methanosphaera. The sequence goes on along the minus strand of NZ_JAEELZ010000078.1, from coordinate 7,656 downwards.
ACAATCAATAGCGTAGTGGGCCATTTCATCAGGTAAATGTTGTCTAAATCTAATAGCTTCTTTAGGAATTCCAATATTACTTAAAAAATTGCTTGCTAATACTATTTGATATATTAACATTTCACTAGAAACAATACCGGAATCTATGGCTTCTTTAACTTTGATGTTTATAGGTTCTTTATTATTTAATTGTTCATTTTGACTAAAGAGTCTTAATTCACAATCTTCAATATTTTTATAATATTTATGACTTTTATCTGAAGGATCAACAAATATTTCAGCTTCTGCCTGAGTAAATTCTCTTAACCTAATTACTCCCTGTCTTGGAGATAATTCATTTCTGTAAGATTTTCCTAATTGTACTATTCCAAAAGGTAATTTGTCCTTGTAAAATCTACTGATTCTTTTGAATGCTATAAAAATTCCTTGAGCAGTTTCAGGTCTCATGAATCCAATTTGTTTTCCACTAGCTCCAATTTGAGTTTTAAACATTAAGTTATAACTCTGAACATCGTCTAATTTACCTTCACAATCAGGACAGACAATATTATTTTCTGCAATAATTTCTGTTAATCTTTCATCAGGTAATCCTTCAACATCATCGTCAATAACAGCTTCTATGATGTGGTCTGCTCTATAAACTTCTTTACATTCAGAACATTGTGTCATAGGATCAGTAAAATTATCAACGTGTCCTGATGCTTTAAGAGTGTTTCGAGGCATTACAGTAGGAGCTTCTATTTCATAAAATCCTTCTTGTAAAACGTAATATTGTCTCCATAAATTCATTATATTGTTTTTTAATAATCCACCGATTGGCCCATAATCATAAAAACCTGCTACTCCAGAATATATTTCAAAGGATGGGTATAATATTCCTCTTTTCTTTGATATACTCATTACTTTTTCATTGCTCATTATTTTCCTCCTTAATTATATCAAAATCTTCTTTAATTTTACTGACTTGTGGTCCTTTTTGTCCCATATACTTACTATCTCTGTCTTCGTGACCGTAAGGTTTTGCTGATGGTGTGGTCATAGTTTCAAACACTATTTGACATACTCTTTGACCAGGATATAAAGCAACGGGCATTTTACCAATATTTGAGATTTCTAATGTAATTTTACCTTCAAAACCCGGATCTATATAACCAGCTGTTACATGCATGGTTACACCTAATCTACCAATAGAGGAACGGCCTTCTACTCTTGCAACTATATCAGCTGGTAATTTTACTGTTTCATATGTGGTAGCTAATGTAAATTCACCTGGATGAATAATAAATGGTTCACCATCTGGTATCTCAATTGTTTCCATATAAGATTCTAAATCTGTATTATCAAAAGGATCAATAAATGGTTTTGAAATGATTTTAAATCCTTTAAATTCATTACCTATTCTTAAGTCTACAGATGAAGGTTGAATTTGTTTTTCATCTTTAATAGGATAAATTTCAATTTTTTCTTCATCCAAATACTTTTTAATATCTACATCACTGAGTATTGCCATATTTATTCCTCTTTTGTTTTTATTCTAACATTTATACGTTTAAGTGTTCCACGCAACATTTTTGATTCACGGCCTGCTATAAATGCACGACCTATTATTCTTTTTGTGATTATTTCTACATTTTTCCTTTTATGATCAGGATAATCTAATTTAGAAATAATTTCATTACATAATTCAGTGATTATGTTTTTTTCCTCAAAACTAGCAATTTCCATATTTTCAACAGGATACTCTTTTTGATTTTTATAAATTTCATAGAATACAATTGCAGCCGCATGACTAATGTTCATTATAGGATATTCCTCACTGGTGGGGATTGTAACAAGGATGTCACATAATTCCAATTCGTCATTACTTAATCCTTCACCTTCTCTTCCAAATAGTAATGCAATATTTCCATCAATGCACATACTTTTTCCAAGTTCATTTGGTGTTATTGGAATACGTGGAATATTGTAACTACCTCCAGCTGTACCGGTAGTTCCTACAACTGTTGTAATTTCATTGTCTTTTATAAACTCTGAAAGTGTATCATATATTTTAGCATCTTGAACAACATCTCTTGCATGACTTGCTTGATAATAAGCACTATTTTCTAGTTCACAGGGATTGATTAATACTAATTTTTTCAATCCAAAGTTTTTCATAGATCTTGCTAAAAATCCTATATTTCCAGGAGTTTTTGGTTCAACAAATACAGTATAAATTTTCAAATATAATCACTATATATATTTCTGTATAATTTTTTTAAAATAAATTTCTCTTATTTTTTATTTTACATTAAATACTTGAAATAATAATTATCAACTCATATAAAAGTTTATATACTTATAAATCATTATTATTAATGTAAATAGTTAAAAATAAAATTAAAAAAATTTTTTCATGTTAAATAATTTAATTAAGGATGATTTTTTATGTTGATGGTAACAACACCAGATATTGATGGAAAAACGGTAAAAAAATATTTTGGTATAGTGAATGGTGAAGGTTTAATTGGATCTAATGTTTATAAGGATATCTTCTCGGGTGTAAGAGATGTTGTTGGTGGAAGAACTTCTACTTATGAAGATGAATTAAAAAAAGCCAGGGAATTAGCATTAAAAAGTATGGAAGAAAAAGCTACAGAATTAGGTGCAAATGCGATTATAAATGTAAGAATTAAGTATAGTAATCTTGGTGGTACAATGGGAAATACAATATTAGTCAGCGTTAATGGTACTGCCGTATTATATTAAAAAAAAGAGAATAAGATAAAAATATCTTATTCGTAAGCTTTGTTTAACAATTCCATAATGTTTATTACGCTTGTTTTTGATTTTTTCTTTTCTAATGAATCGTTGATATTGAATTCACAAAATGGACATATGGTTACAACATAATCCACATCTAATTTGTCAATCATATCTACTTTATCATCTGCAAGAGCTTCGGCAATCTCAGGTTTACCTGATTTTACCCCACCACCAGCACCACAACATTGGTCTGGTTTATCCATTTCAATGAATTCCACACCTTTGATACTTTTTAAAATATTTCTAGGTTCTTTACTTATTCCCTGACTTCTAACTAAGTGACATGGATCGTGGTAGGTAACTTTGACATTAACTTCATTCATTTCATCAGGATTTAATTTTCCATCTAAAAATTCACTAATATCCATTACATTTAAATTTACACCATATTCAGGATAATTATTTTTTAATGTAGCTCCACAACCGGCACATACAGTTATGATAGTATCATAATCCTTGAAAGTTTCATAATTTGTTTTCACTAAGTCTGGAATGATATCTATTTGTCCGGTTCTAAATAATGGGGAACCACAACAAACTTGTGATTCAGGAACGTCTACTTCATATCCTAATTTTTTGAGCACATTAATGAGGTATTCTGCAATCCAAGGTAATCTATTGTCAATCATACAGCCAGTAAAGAAAGCAATTTTATTTTTCTTTTCAGATGATTTGTTCTTATTATATTCTTTCACAAATCCTTCAGGATACTTACTATCTTTTTGTGGCTGCACAGTTCTACCGGTATTTAGAACGGCTTCTCTAATTAATTTATGTGGTTTTAATGGGCCTTGTTTTTCAGAAAATATTTTTGCTCTTAATCTTTCAATTGCTTTTCCATATATATCAATTTCTTTAGGGCATGTTTTTGAACATTCTCCACAAGAAGTACAGTAATATATTCCATTTTCTACAGATTTTTCTGAAAGGGATTCATCTTCTCTAGGATCAAATTCAATATTTGAGAATCCTCTCATAAAGAAAGGTCCAACATATTTATCTGTTTTTTTAATTACAGGACACATAGAAATACAAGAGAAACAATCAATACAACCTCTTAATTGATCACACCTAGCATATTCTTCAGGTTTAATGATTTCCGGCTTATTTTTTTTCTCTTCAAGGTCTTCAGAAGCCATATACATATTTAAATTTTTTATTTTATCAGTTAATTCAGTTCTATCTACAATTAAATCTTTAATGACAGGAAGATCCAAAGGTTCTAGAACATCATTATCCATAATTTCTGCCTTACATGCTAATTTAGCTTTACCATTAACTTTTATTGCACAAGATCCACATTGGCCTGCTCTACATGAATATCGGTATGCAATATCAGCATCATATTTTTTGTTAATTTGTGCTAATGCATCTAAGACTTTCATTTTCTCAATCTCTTCAATTTCATAAGATTCAGTGTAATGTAAATCTTTTACAGGATCGTATCTTTTAATATTAACAGTAATCATAATAATCTACCACAATCTATTAGGCAATAAATTGATTATTTCACCTTTTATTTAAAATTCATTTTGTAATGTTATATCTTATTTTAATATTTTTATTTCTTTTCTTTTAAAAGTTGTTAATAAATACTTATACTTGATTTAATATAAATATAAGTAATCTTTAATAAGTAATAATAGATTTTTTTCTCATTAAATTATTATTTCTTTACGTTTATTATTTTAAGGAGTATTCATTATGAAAATAAAAGAATTATTAAATTCCGAAAAAGGAAAAAAACGTTTCATGTTAGGTAATGAAGCGGCAGTAAGGGGTGTTTTAGAAGCTGGTGTTTCACTAGCAGCAACTTATCCTGGAACTCCCTCTTCAGAAATAGGTGATATCTTATTTAAAGTTGCTAAAGATGCAAATGTTTATTTTGAATTTTCATCAAATGAAAAAGTAGCCATAGAAGTTGCGGCATCAGCGGCAAGTACTGGTTTAAGAACATTTTCTTTCATGAAACACGTGGGAGTGAATGTAGCTGCAGATTCTTTCATGACTTCAGCATATATTGGTGTAGAAGGTAGTCTTTTAGTTTTAGTAGCAGATGATCCTTCAACATTTTCTTCACAAAATGAACAGGATACAAGACATTTTGCAAGACAAGCAAACATACCATTATTTGAACCATCAAATCCTCAAGAAATAAAAGATTTCATACATTATGCATATGACATATCTGATCAATTTAATATTCCCGTAATTCTCAGAACAACTACAAGAGTATCTCATATGAGAGGAATAGTGGAAACAGATGAATATAATAAAAACACGAAAACTTTTGGTGAATTTAAAGATAATGGATTACATGTACCTGTTCCAGAAGCAGCACGTGTGATGCATAATAATCTTGTTGAAAAAATAAGTAATATTCGCAAAATTTCTAATGAAAGTCCATTAAATAAAATTATTGACAATGGAGCAGATGTTGGAATCATAGCTTCTGGTGGAGCATATAACTATGTTGCAGATGTTATAAAGCAAAACAATTTAAAAATAAATGTTTTAAAAATTGGTTTTTCACATCCATATCCAGAACAACTTGTTAAACAATTCTTAGAACAAAATAAAGAAGTTTTGGTTGTTGAAGAAGTAGATCCTATTAATGAGATTGAGACTTTAGCTATTGCTGGAAGATATAATATTAATACAATTATTCACGGTAAAAAAGATAAAACATTACCTGAAACTTTTGAATATACTCCGGATATAATATTTGATGCTCTTCAAAAAATAATTTCATTTGAAGATAATCGTCATACTCCAAACGAAATGTCTAGTATTCAATTACCATCCAGACCTGCTACTTTATGTTCTGGATGTCCGCATAGAGCATCATATTATGCTGCAAGAGAAGCAATAAATAGCTTAAACTTAGATATTGAGAGTATACATCCATCTGATATTGGATGTTATACATTAGGAATTGCACCTCCTTATAAAATGGCAAATTATTTGATGTCTATGGGTGCTAGTGTCGGAACAAGTTGTGGTTTTAGTAAATCTACAGAAAATCAACCTATTATCAGTTTTATTGGTGATTCCACATTTTTCCATGCAGGTATACCTCCATTAATAAATGCAGTACATAATAAAAATAAATTTACATTAGTCATATTGGATAATAGAATTACCGCAATGACGGGTGGTCAAACAAATCCCGGTATTCCTATCGATGGTATGGGTGATGATGCACCAGCAATATCTATAGAAGCATTAGTAAAATCCATAGGAATAAACTTTGTTAAAAAAGTAAATCCTTTAGATGTTAAAGAAATGATTGAAGTATATAAAGATGCTTTAAATTATGATGGTGTTTCTGTAATAATAGCCAAATATCCATGTAATTTAATAAATAAACAAAAAATACGTGAGAGAAAATACAACATAGTTGTTGATAATGAAAAATGTGTTCATTGTAATATATGTGTGGATAAATTAGCATGTCCAAGTATTAATGAAATAGATGGAAAAATTACAATAGATCAAGTGTGTAATAAATGTGGTGTTTGTACTCAAGTATGTCCTACAGGCGCAATATCTAAGAAGGAGTAGTTAAAAATGGCATATAATATTTATATTTGTGGAATAGGTGGACAAGGTATTATTAAAACATCTATTGTTATCGGTGAAACTGCATTATCTAAAGATATGAATGTTGTTATGAGTGAAATTCATGGAATGAGTCAAAGAGGTGGAGTAGTATCCACAGAATTAAAAATAGGTGAAGATCAAAGTCCAATCATTCAGGAAGGAGGAGCCGACCTTATTTTATCTTTTGAACCAGTAGAAGCATTACGTGCATTACATAAATCAAATAAGGATTCAATAATTGTAACAAATGTTTCTCCAGTTTTACCTTCAACAATTAATCAGCAAGATGTAGATTATCCGGAAATTGATGAAGTTATTAAAGAATTAGAAACCAAAGTAAAAAAAGTTTTTGCAATCGATGCAAACGAAATAGCTAATAATGCAGGACATCCTTTATCAATGAATATGGCAATGTTGGGTGCTGCTACTGCAATTTCTACATTTCCTTTAGATAAAGAAGAAGTAATCGAAATGATGAAAAATCATTTACCTCCAAAATCTATTGAAATAAATTTGGTGGCTTTTGAAGAAGGTTATAATTCCTGTGTATAAAAAAAATAGAAGGATTACATTGAATAAATCTCTTCGGAAGAGATAATATCTGCATTTCCTTCTTTTAATACTTTTAACCCTTCATCCATATTTTCTAATTTTAAAATTACTATTGCATTATAAGTTTTTTGTTCTACAAATGCATAGAGATATTCTAAATTAATATTGTTATCATCAAGGACTCTTAATATTTTATTTAATCCTCCCGGTTCATCATTAATGGATACAGCTAAAACTTTAGTAATTTTTACAATAAAATCGTTTTCTTCTAATTTTTCCTTAACTATTGTAGGGTTTGTAACGATTAATCTTAAAATACCAAATTCGGAAGTATCAGCTATAGATAAAGCTCTGATATTGATATTTAATTTTTCAATAATATCAAGTGTGTGTAATAATCTTCCTTCTTTATTTTCTAAAAATATTGACAATTGATCAACATATTCTTCTGCCATAATGTCACTTCCTATTCGTTTCTTTTATCTATTACTCTCACTGCTTTTCCTGATTCAACTCTATCAATAGTTTTTGGTTCAACTAGTGATACATTTACTCTTAAACCTATTTCATCGTGAATAGCATGTTCTAATTTTTCTTTTATACCCACCAATTCTTTTACATTATCAAAGAATATGTCTGGTGATGCTTCAACTTTAACTTCTATTTGGTCTAAAACATCAGGTCTTGTTAATATTA
>NZ_JAEELZ010000077.1 GCF_016282985.1 Methanosphaera sp. | reverse complement strand
ATAGGGAAGAAGCCATAGAGAAATACGATGAATATTTTGATATAATGTATGGACATAATAAAGAATTTACAGAAACAGTTGATGAAATATATGAACATTATAAAAACGGTGAAACTGTGTATCTTGGTTGTTTTTGTAAACCTCTTACCTGTCACGGTGACATTATAAAAAGAAAGTTGGAACAGAGACTTATAAAAGAAAAGATAAAATCCATAAAACATGACAGAAGCAGATAAAAATAGGTTGAGAATTACAGCAGCAATAAGTGCAATGCAAGGAATCTTGGAAAGTGGCAGTCTTGGAACTGCGTTGGAAGTTGCACCTAAAATTGTTGCTAAACTATCAATAAGAATGGCTGATGCCTTGATAAACGAATTAGATAATAAAGATAAAAACGAATAAATATGCCATTAAGAGACGAAAGTAAATATTTTATTAATGTAGATAATGAACCACCTGAAGTAACAGAAATAAGGGAGAAAATTTTAAATACGTTTAACGAACTTGTTTTTGTTGATGAAGGTCATAAATATTATTTACATGATGAGGAATTAATGTCAGTGTCTGTATTTGCTGGTCAATTTGAGGAAGAATTTGACTCAATACAGAAAGCAACTGCTTATGCTGAAAAACATGGTAATACACCTGAATATTGGTTGGACCAATGGAAATTTACTAATTTAAAAGCAACAATAACAGGAACACAGGTTCATGCCTATGGGGAAGGCTTGTCTTGGTTAAAATTAGGCTGTCCTGATAATATTCCTGATGATAAAAAATATCAATACATAGCAGACAAAAATTGGTTAATTCCAACAAGACCAAAAGAAGAATCTGCATTAAAGTTTTGGAATGAATTTCGTGAAAACCTATGGGTTGTCTTACCTGAAACAAAAGTATATACAAGTGCAGGTGATACTAAATATAAAACTAATTTTGCAGGTACTTTTGATTTGCTTTGTTATTATAAAGACCCAATAGACGATACAAAAAGTGGTTTAATTGTATTTGACTATAAAACGAATGGCGAAATTTATAAAAATTTCTCAAGACAACATAATAAAATGTTATACTATCCGTTTGATGATTTATATCAAGAGCCTTTTGGTGTTTATACAATACAATTAAATTGTTATACAACTTGTCTTGAAGACATTGGCTTACATGTCATAGAAAAAAATCTTATTTGGTTAAAAGATGATGGAACTTATGACATAATTCCTATTAAGGATGTAACAGATACAATTAGAAAAATAATAAAATAAACTAATAATGCTATGGATGATAAAAATTTAATTAACAAAATGAACAACAATCTTAGGAGAATTAAGATTAACAAGATTAATAATAAGGCATCATTAACAGATGAGAACAAAAACAAATGGCTTCATAAAGACACATTAACATATGAACCACCTTGTGTAAATGAAAATTATGAATGCGAATTTGAAGATGACGAACCACTTGAGATTTTTGATGGTGAACCATTAATTATTAATGATAATCCTTTATATTATGACAATTGTGAAAAAAACTATCCTTTATATTATGACAATTGTGTAGATAAGAAACAACCTATTAATTATGTTGAAGATACCTACTCAAACTGTAAAGATAACTGTGTAGATGACACCTACTCAATTGGTTTTACTTATGATAAGAAGAAAAAATGTGACACACGGTTAAAGTTTATTACTGAATCTGATAATGTTATAAAATTAAGAAGTAGAGGAAGGCATTATAATGATTTCGATGTATTTATTTATGAAGATGACATTGAAAGTTTTTCATTATATGGAAATACATTAAATCTGTATATCAAACCAAAACACGGTGAGACTTATTATGAAAAGTTTAACAAATCAAATAGGAAATTTTATAAGATTTACACATATATTTACCAAAATGGTGTTCCTAATTTCCTTGGTGATGAGATAACAGTATGTTCTTATTGTTTAAGAGTAGGAACAGATGGTGAAACAGAAATAACAGTTGAGTTAAATATTAATAAACATGAAGAACGATAGTCAATACATTGTTGTAAAAGAAATTCCACTTAAAGAAGGTGGTAGTATCAGAGTAAATACCGATATATATAGAATGCACGGTAATTATTATATGGATGGTGGTTTGTTACCACCAGCATATCAACAAGATTTTGACCAACTAATAGAAAATGAAGAAAAAAATGGTTGGAAATATCTTAGACCAAATAATAAAATTGTTGGTAAAAACGTTATTTAATAAAAATCCCTCCTAATTTTAGGAGGGATTTTTTTAATATTATTTTTTAACTAGACTGTTGTGGTTGACCAACATCCAATCGTCCTGTAGGTACAGCAGTTGTTGCTATTGTAGCATCATGTCTAAAAACAATAGTGTTTGCACCGGATTCATAACTATAACTCATATGCGAATCACCTGACATACCAAGATATTGAATTTGGTTAGTTGAAGATGTTTTTGCAGTAAAAATAAATTGACCAGAATAGTGTGCACCTTCAATTGTTGCATCATAAGCAACATTTGAAGTCCATGTTACGTTAGGTGTTGCACCCAATATATCAAAGGAATTTATTGAAATGTACCAATAATTACCCGCATTTCCAAAAGTTCCATTTAACGTAGGTAATATAACAGATGAATTACCTGAGAAGGACAAATCAACTACTCCACTTACATTTGGACAATCAGATGATGTAAACACAGCATATGCAATTGGTAAACCTCTACCGTCTGCGTAATAAGTTGGACAGTTAATGGTGTATGTTAATGGAACTCTTGGTACAGATGGTGCAACAATGTTAAACTGAGAACTTTGACTTCCTGTTATAGTTGCATTTGGCATAGTGTAAGCAGTACTTCTTGCACCTGAGTCATAAACATATTCAGTTGTTGAAGTGACAGATACTGTTTTACTTCTTCCGACATTAGTGGCAGTAAACTCAAGAGCTGATGGACTAACATTAACAGTACAAGAATCAGCAACTCTGTTGTTAGCATCTTGT
>NZ_JAEELZ010000076.1 GCF_016282985.1 Methanosphaera sp. | reverse complement strand
AAGTTAAAACTCGACAACAGAATATGGACATGTCCACAATGTGGAAACACACATGATAGAGACATAAACGCAGCCAAAAATATACAACGAGAAGGATTAAAAAAAATATGATTATATAAACAAAGTATTTTATATGTGAACCGAGGGTTTCCCGGGGATCGCCTGTACCACTTACTATGCTTAGCATTAGCGGCAATTAGGCAGGAATCAAATGAAAAATACAATTACTCAATATGGGTGAGAATTGTATTATGATGAAGAAAGGAAAATATTGAAATAAAATATTTCCCTCTGTAATAAAACTATATTTGGGTTATTACTCATATTTCTCTCAATGCAAGGTTTTCTACAGAGCCGAATTAATATTAACATGAAAAATATAATAAAATACAATGTTTTTAATTAAATATTTGTCTTTAAATAACTATTATGAAATTTTTAATTTATTTTCTACTGGATATGTATATTATTCTCCAACATGTATTCTTAAAAATAACTGTTCTTGAATTTCATTTTTTATTTTAAATATTCGAGTATTAATTAATTCTTATTATTCTTTTTTGACTTTATCTATGTTTTTACATTTAGCAAATAAATTAAGATTTGATGTTATTGTTCAAATTTGGAATATAATCCTTTGTAGAAATAATATATTATATAATATTAATTTAAAATATTATAATATAGTTAACAAAAAAATATACTTTTGGAGCTTCAAAATGAATAAAACTAGAATTGAATGGATTGATTTAGTTCGTGCAATAGCTATATTAACAGTTTTATATATTCATTCTGTTGATGGTATTTACATCATTTCATCTGATGCAATAATTACTATGACAACATTTTCTAGAATATTTCAATTTGCTTCTTTGTTTATTGGTCGTATAGGTGTACCTTTCTTTTTAATGATAACAGGATATTTACTGGTCGATAGGGTATATGATGATCAAAAAGTGAGGAAGTTTTGGAATAATAATTGTAAATCATTAATTATAGTAACTATATTGTGGTCTGTGATATATGCAGTTTCATTAACTGTTATCTCAAACAGATATACTCAAATAAACACGGTTGAAGCAGGAAATCTGTTCTTTAGTCACATGTGGTATATGCCTATGATTATAGGAATGTATTTGTCAATGCCTTTTGTTTCAAATGCAGTTAGAAGCTTTGATAAAAGAACAATATTCCAGGCAACAGTAATATTTTCTTTACTGGCATTTTGTCTTCCATTTATATCTTTACTCTTAGATATGGAAGGAATACATAATGTTACATTACAATATTGTTTAGGATTTAGTGGTGGAATATATGGTGTTTATATTATTTTAGGATACTTAGTAAAAAAAGAAATGTTCAAGGAAGTGTCCTCAAAAGTATTTGGAATTATAGCATTAATTTCCTTTGCATTTTGCTTATTTTTCCAATATTATGCATTTATTAGAGGTTATAATTTCTTCCTTTGGTATGAATTCCCATTCATATTAACAGGTTCATTTGCATTGTTTGAATTAGTATCAAGAATGGACACTGTAAGATTTTATAGTCAAGTTAAAATATTATCAAAATATTCTTTTGCAGTATTTTTGATTCATAACTTGTTCAGATTACCATTACTTCCATTTATAGTAATGTTACCATTTGCAGAACCAGTAAAAGCTATAATATTGTGGATTATATTAATAATATGTAGTTATGCAGCTGCAGATATAATATATAGAATACCTAAATTTGGAAAATTCTTATTATACATGAGATAATATGTTATTTTTTTATTTCTTTTTTAATTTTTTTTAAAATATTAATTGCTTCAGGAATGGGAAACAATGGATAAATATGGAATAAACCTTCTCCTTCAATTAATTCAGCATCAACATCAGAATTAACTAATTTTTTATAATACCTTTTGATATCCGGATAAAAAATCTCATCTGTACCTGTAATTATTAAAGTTCTAGGTAAATTAATATTGTCTCCATATAACGGACTTAACTTGTAATTTTTTGTATCTGTTTTATCTGCCCAGCTTTTTGCTATTTCAACAAGTCCAACTTTTCCAAGAATCGGATCATCACCATCATCAACGCAGTTTTCCATTGAAAGATCAACCCATGGTGAAAATACTATAATATTATTGGGTTGTTTTAGTTTAATCTGTTTTAAATATTGACAAAATGATAACACAAATCCTCCACCAGCAGAATCACCCATTAATATAATATTTTCGTATTTTTCTATTAAATCACAATATAATTTTGTTATTAGTTCATAACTTTCCATATAATTGTGTTCAGGAGCTAATGGATATACTGGAGCAACAATACTTGTTTTTACAAACTTACTTAATATAAAACAATATGATAAATGCTGAATATTCAATTGATTAACGTAAGCTCCACCATGAATGTACAGAATAACTGACTTGGAATTATCATTAAAAGATACAAGTTTCATATTTTCAAAATATTCAGTATGAAAAACAGATTTAAACTCTTTATCTTTTTTAGTTTTTAAAAATAGTTCAACTTCTTCCTGTGAATCCATATAGGTGGGTTTTGTTTTTTTAAGAATGAAATATGCAATTTTAGATATAAGGGACATATTACTCATAAATTCACATCCAAAGAAAAAAATAAAAGGGGGTTAGTAATTATTATTTACAACGTTTTTTGTCCTCTGGTTAATGCAGTTATTCCTGTTTTTGCGGTTTCTTTTATTCCGTATGGTCTTAACAGGTCCATCAATGCATTTATTTTATCAGGATTTCCTGTTATTTCTATGGTTATTGTTTTTGGTGTTACGTCTATTACGTGTCCTCTGAATATGTTTGTGTATTGTATGATTTCTGATTTGTCTTGTTCTGTTGGGGCGTGGATTTTTAGTAGTGCGAGTTGTCTTCTTATGGTTTGTTCTGGTTTCATTTCTCGTACTTTGATGACTTCTATGAGTTT
>NZ_JAEELZ010000007.1 GCF_016282985.1 Methanosphaera sp. | reverse complement strand
GGTTGAGTTCGTCGATGAGTTTGGATGTTGGTGTGTTGTTTTCTACTGTTGTGTCGTTTTCTGTTGTGATTACTGCGTAGTTTCCGAATGAACCGGTCATCATGTCTTTGATGAGTATATAGTTGTTGATTACTTGTGCGTCTGATGTTTTGTTGAAGTTTATTTCGGATCCGCTGGTGGTTTCTATGTTACAATCTGTGATTATTACTCCGTCACATAATCCGAAGTATAGGATGCTGTTGTCTTCTGTACCGTCGATGTTTATGTCCATTCCTGTGATGATTATGTTTTCTGGGATGTTGCCCATCCAGTCAACGTGAGCATTTACTGCGGTTGCATTGCCACCTTTGATGTCATAGGTTGCATCTTCTATTATAACGTCGCTGGCACCTTCGATTAATACACCTGTTGCATCCGGTGATTCAACAGTTATGTTTAATCCGGTTAGGTCAATGCCACTGGATGTTCCAACTGCCATTGCTGTTGCGTATACTCCGTATGCCTGAGTATCTGCGGTTGAATCGATTGTACCATCGATTTTTATGTCTACTGCGTCGAATAATTGAATACCGTTGGTGTAGTAGTCACTATCCACGTCAATATTCACGTTTTCGATTGTGGTGTCTTTTGCTCTTCCCACATTAATACCGTATACATAGTTGGAACCTGTTGCGATAACTTTGGAGTTGATGATTGTGTTGTTTTCTATTACTACTCCTTTTCCTGTTGATTGTATGTCTATTGCATCTATACTTGGGTAGTATGAACCTTCAGCAACACTTGTACCGTCAACACTTACTGTTACGTTATCTAATAGGTTGTTGTTTGAGCTTATGTATAATGCGCTGGATTGTGGTAATCCCACGTAATCCTTATCATATGCTACATCAGCAGATGCGATGGTAGCGGTAATAATTGTGTTGGCAATAATGTTTCCGTCTTCTGCTATTTCAACTGCGTGTAAAGGAGATGCACTGGTTACTATAATTTCGGAATTATTTATAATATTTCCGCTTGATTCTAATACAATTGCTTCCATGTCTTCGTTATTGATTACAAGACCATCAAATACTACTCGTGCATCATTACCAACCATTATTTGACAATCTTTTAATTCTGCAGTACCATCATTAGTAATTGTTATGTTTACACCATCAAAGAGGAATACTTTACCAGTAATGTCACCAGATACTTTAAGGTCAGTATTGTTGTAACTTTCTTTTAATAGGCATTCATCATCAAAGAAATCACCATATGTTTCATCAGTAATAGTAAAACTAGGCTTATTGTTTTTTACTACATTGTTTTCACCGGTTACGGTTACTGCATCGTCTCCTTTTTTATCGTTTGCTATTATGTAGTTATCTGTTACTGTGTTGTCGTTACCATTGATTTCTACTCCGGTTGCTGTTGTTTCACTGGTTATTGTGATGTTGTTGTTTGTAATATTTGAATCTGTAACACTTTCATCGAATATTATTCCAACAAGATCAGATTCACCTATAACAGTAATATTATTATTTTCAATAAGTATTGGATAACCTGATTGTGTAGTTTCAGTTATAGCTGAAAGACTAGGAGAATCACCATAACCATATTTTTCAGTGATGGTTATGGTATTATTAATTAAACTAATTCCAGGACCTCTAATTGGAGAATAACCTCCCGAAACTGCTGGAACATTGGCATTAATTACACTATTCTGAACAACAGCCTTTGAATTTGTAGAACTTGACTTTACTACCGAATATATTCCAAGATATCCATCATCAAGATAATCCCCATCATAATAAACTGTTATATTATCCATGATAAGTGGAGTACCAAGACCACAATCTACCCAAGATAAGTCTATACCACTATTCAATAAATTAATTTCATCATCATAAATAAAGTTTATATTCTTATGAGTTATAGCTTCACCCCAAACGTAAAACTCAACATTGTGTAAAGTCAAATTATTTCCAATGATAGTTACGTGGTAACCAGCATCATTCCAGAATTTAAATGTTTTTTGATTCTCAGGGACATAACCTAAATAAATTATAACATCTCCAGTTAATGATAAATCATAAGCGTCCAAAGAACCATTTTGGAAGTAGGTATTGAAATCTTCTTCATTTTCAATATTAATAACAGTTGGTTCACCCTCATTTTTAACTGAACGAGATAATTTTTTAGTCAACGTAAAAGAACGAGGATGTGAATACCAATTAATACT
The DNA here is from genome assembly GCF_016282985.1 of Methanosphaera sp. Lineage (GTDB taxonomy): Archaea > Methanobacteriota > Methanobacteria > Methanobacteriales > Methanobacteriaceae > Methanosphaera. The sequence goes on along the minus strand of NZ_JAEELZ010000007.1, from coordinate 24,248 downwards.
ACAACCATTTCTTATAATAGTTACATCCCTCATATCCCTGCAGATACTTGTGTTAGTTATACCGCTTTTAAGAACTATGGTGTTAACTGTATCATTACATAAATCACAGTTTGAACCATTCACGTATAACGTTGAATTTTCCGCAATGTTGTTTTTAAAGTTTATGTTGTTTTTTAGTGTGACTGTTGAATTGAATTTGTTGTATTTTACATTTGAATTTTTTGCTATTGTTGCTATTCCTGTGAATGTGTTTCCTGCTATGAAACTCGTTTGTGCTCCACTGAATTCTGCGCCAAGGTTTAATGTGTTGTTTATGTATCCGTTTCCAACATATGTATCGTTATAATAGTCATTGGTTGTGTTGGTTGCTGGATCATATGTTCCTGCCCAGTCTCCATTTATACCTGTTCCAGTGTAATTGATGGTATTGTTAATAATATGGTTATGTGGTCCACCAATCACTATACCTATACATATAGAGCTTGCTGTTTCTGGTCCGATAATGGTGTTGTTACTTATAACGTTGTTTTTGTTTTGTGTAATACCATTAGCATTAGCTGTTGCACCCCACCTATTTAAATATATGAGGTTTCCTACTGTTCCTTCACCTATGATGGTGTTGTTGTCTATGGTACAGTTTTCACCAAGTGTAATTACTACTGCACTACAACCAGTGTTGTTTACTGCGTGGAAGTAACTGTTTTTAACTGTTATGTTTATTACTCCGTTACGCATTGCAAAGTAACCCGTACTCATTCCAACACCTTGGTCTACAGTTACATTGATGTTGTCGAATGTAATGTTGGATGCTGTAGTTGTGAAAACCTGTGTATTGTGGAATTTAAGGTTTGTAATATTTGAATTGGATGCTCCACTGTTAAAGTCAATGTTTGTTTGCTGTAGTGATGGAAGATTATAACCATATAATGTATTTAAATTTAGAGTAAAACCATTACCTGTAATATTTACTGGTAAATCTATTGTATAATTGTGTAAACTACGTGTTACATCACTTGTAAAGTTCAGAGTATCATTTCCACTTACTAGTGATGTTAAACCAGAATCTGTTATATAATCGTCAAAGTTAGTATTGTTTATGTTATGTATTGTACTTCTGGTATTTTCTTCATAATTTTCTTTTTCAATAGTATTATCTATTTTTGTGATTTCATTACTTGTTGGTGTTGCTGTTTGCACATCGGTGTTGTCTGTAGTGTGGGTAACTGCTGGTGTTATGGATTCTGTTGTTGAATCATTTACATCAGCTGCTACTGCTACTGACATCATGGCAACTAGCAGCACTGCCAAGAAAATGAAATGACTTTTCTTAACAATCATTTTATCACTTTCATAATTTTTTAATAATTCCTTTGCCTCGCATAAGTATACTCAATTAATCACTCTAATAAGAATAATTCTTTGAATTATATTTTTTTAGTCATTAAATAAGGGGTTGAAATTATTAATTACATATTCATTATACAGGATAAATTTAAATTATTATCATCCGATAACAAAATAATCAAAATCATTAATTCTATATTTGATTATTCAATTTTAATAGAATTAATTAAAATTATCCATATTTACTTATATATTCCCGAACATATTTAAATATTATATTAAAGAAGTTTTTAATGAAAAAAAACGATAATTACACGAACAATATCATGATTACATGCATGATATGTTTTTTTTATGAATTAGAGGTTTTAGTTTATGTATTTTAACAGAAAATACTTCATATTTTTCATTGTTTTATTGGTTGCCCTGATGGGTCTGGCATCTGCAGCAGATGCAGATGATTACACACAGACACAGACTAGTGATACAAGTACTGGTAGCATGGCAACTGATACTCATGAAAATATCGAAGCAAATATGAATAATGAGGATACTTATACTCTGAAAGATTACATTGTACCCTCAAGCAATGAAAATAATATCGAAAATAGAAACAATAGCTTAAATAATGAGCAAAATGATAACTTTGAAACGGATACCAATCCTCTTGAGAAGAAAAGTATAGGCAAAGTTAAAACACAGTCAAATGAAAATATAACTACGATTACAGAAGACAATTACAACGATTACCTGTCAATATCCAGTGGTAAAGCAAGACTTAATCAGAATTACTTTGTTCCGGGAAATAATTATACAATAAATTTCCAATATTTCCCTTCAGACACGACACTCGCATTAAATAACTTCTACAACAACAAATACAGAAATGATACTATAAAAATAGCTGGAACAATTAATGATACAACTCTACAAGTAAATAAAGGTAGTTTAAAGTCATTATGTTTAGAAGATATGGTATTGAATTACCATAATAATTATATGGGAGATTACTTGAATATTCCTAGTATGGTTGGTATAAATAATGTTACTATAAATGCCAATGTTTCTGGTAATAAGTCTTGTATTCTTTTAAATTGTGTTGGAGAAAACACAACTATTAAAGGCTGTACAATCAATGCTAATATTACCTGTAATCAGACCAGTTCTCCATTATATGTTGGTGGACAAAACAGTGTTGTAGAAAACTGTACAATAAATGCCAACATTCCAAGCAGCCAGGTAGATTGGGATCATACTAGTCTTCCTAAGGGTATTGGTGTATGGATTACCGGATTTTATTCAACCTTGAGAAATAACCGTTTTAACATAACCGAATCATGTATATTAAGTGATGGAACACACAGAAGTCTTTACGGAGTATATGTACGGGCAAATAATCTTAACATCTACAACAATACCGTCATAGTAGAGGGTACACAGTACACTTATGGTTTTGTCGTCAGAGCATCACAAAACAGGATATACAACAACAACATAACAGTCAAATCAGTATACTATTCTGCAGGTGTGAATATTGAAGGAAATGGTATGAAAAACAATTACATCTACGACAATAGGATTAACGTTTCTGCAGGTTTTGAACAGACTGATCAAGGTAACCCGGATGTTGCTTATGGATGTCTGATACTGGACTTCAGTTATGGTGGAGGAGAATACGTTGCAAGTATTAGTTCCATGGAAAACAACAGGTATATTAACAATACTGTTATAGCTGATGCTCGTCAATCATATGCATTTGAACTGTATGGTGGAGTAAACACTCAAATTATAGGAAACAACATGACCCTTACCGGTAACTATCCTATGGGTATAGGAGCAATCGGAATAAACACGACCATGGACAGCAACGCAATCTATGTAGATGGAAATTCAAACGGTTCAGAGTATAGTGTTGATTACATTAAACCAACTACAGTAGGAATATATACTTATTGGATGAATGAAGGAAACACTATAACAAATAATACAATCGCTGTAACCAATGGAAAAGCACTAAAATTAGACAACTCCAAAAATGTACTGGTAGAAAACAACTTCCTACTAACCGAAGACTACGCATATGTCATAGAAGTGGACAACATAAACAACACATTCAAATACAATGCAATCCTAGGTGAAGGCACTATAGAAGAGGTGATAAAAGACACAACAGACAATGAAAACATTTATATTAATAACAGAGAACCGACAGCTAGTCAGTTAAGTATTGATGCAAAAGATTTCGTCGAGCTTAATGAAACTGTTGATATTATTATTTCATTAGAAGATGAAAACGGTTATAGTATACCTGATCAATATGTGCAGGTACAAATCGGAGAAAACAATATTCAGACACTTATCACGGACAATGACGGAAAAATAGAACTAACATTCACACCAACAACAAAAGAAACAACCACAGTAACAGCAACCTACGAATGTTATAAGGGATGCGGAAGCAACACAACAAAAGACATCACAGTAGGAAAAAAAGACACAAACATAATAATTAACACAATCAACCAAACAAAATACAATGACAACATAACAATCACAGGAACACTAAAAGACACAGACAACCAACCAATAACAGACGATATACAAATCACATTCAATAATGAGGAAATTACACTTACAACAGATTCAGAGGGAACATATTCCTTCACAACAATAGCAAAAAATATCGGAACAAACAACATAACAGTATCATATAATGGAAACACAAAATACAACCCAACCAGTACGACCACAACTTTCACAGTAATAGGAAAACTACCAGTAGTAGTAACATACGAACCAATTAGTGATGTTAACTTTGGAGATAATGTAACGATTACTGGAAAATTTATGACTAGTAATGGTAAGGCAATTTCCAATAGTAATGTGAAAATATATATTAATGGTGTGAAATACCTGGCAAAAACAGATAAAACAGGAACATACTTATTAAGTGTACAAACAACACAAATAGGAACTAACAAAGTAAGTATCGGTTACAGTGGTAATGATAAGTATGAGGCTTATGAAACCAACACAACATTTACTGTCCTTGGTAAACAACCTGTTATTGTAACTTATGAACCAATTAGTGATGTTAACTTTGGAGATAATGTAACGATTACTGGAAAATTTATGACTAGTAATGGTAAGGCAATTTCCAATAGTAATGTGAAAATATATATTAATGGTGTTAAATACCTGGCAAAAACAGATAAAACAGGAACATACTTATTAAGTGTTCAAACTACTCAGACAGGTATCAACAAGGTTAGTATCGGTTACAGTGGAAATGACAAGTATGAAGCTTATGAAACCAACACAACATTTACCGTCCTTGGTAAACAACCAGTCATAGTAACCTATGAACCAATAAATGATGTTAACTTTGGGGAAAACGTGACAATAACTGGAAAATTCATGACCAGCAACGGCAAAGCAATATCCAACAGTAATGTAAAAATATACATAAACGGAGTAAAATACCTAGCAAAAACAGATAAAACAGGAATATACACACTATCAGTAGCAACAACACAAACAGGAACCAACAAAGTAAGCATTGGATATAGTGGAAACGATAAATACGAAGCATACGAAACCAACACAACCTTCCAAGTCCTAGGAAAACAACCAGTCATAGTAACATACGAACCAATTAGTGATGTTAATTTCGGAGAAAACGTGACAATCACAGGAAAATTCATGACCAATAACGGCAAAGCAATCACAAACAGTAATGTAAAAATATACATAAACGGAGTAAAATACCTAGCAAAAACAGACAAAACAGGAACATACCTATTAAGTGTAGAAACTACCCAAACAGGAACCAACAAAGTAAGCATAGGCTACAGCGGAAACGACAAATACGAAGCATACGAAACCAACACAACCTTCCAAGTCCTAGGAAAACAACCAGTCATAGTAACCTACGAACCAATCAACAACGTAAAACAGGGACAAAACGTTACAATTACTGGAAAATTCACAACAAACACAGGAAAAGCAATCACAAACACAAACGTGAAAATATTAATAAACGGTAAAAAATACTATGCAAAAACAGACAACACAGGAAAATACACACTATCAACACAAGCAAATACACTAGGAATCAACAATGTAACAATAGGATACAGTGGAAACGACAAATACGAAGCATATGAAACAAACACAACATTCACAGTAACTGCTTAATTATAAAAAATTTTACTCTTTTTATCTTTTTTTTTTCTTAAATTATTTTTCAATTCCAAAAAAAGTAGGGTGGAGTGTAAAAATAGTTTTGTAAGAAAGATTTTATTTTTATAAGTTGTCCTTTCTTTTTATAATGGGAGGGGGATATGTACATCAGCTACTTCAACATTAAATAAGTGTGGTTTTTTCTCTTTAATGGCCTTGTCTAGTTTTTCATTTAATTCTTCCAATGAGGTTATGTTGTCCGCTTCAATATTGTAGGCATTTGCTAGTTTTACGAAGTCCGGATTGTCTAGATCAACTTGAAATTTAGGTATTCCCGCCATATCCTGCCATTGTTTTATAATACCCAATAAGTTGTTGTTTATTATTATTACAATAATTGGTAGTTTATAGGTATTTAAAACTGCAAGTTCTTCAATGGTCATCTGTACTGCACCATCTCCTGTAGCTGCAATTATAACATCATCGTGTCGGGCATATGTTGCTCCAATTGCTGCAGGGATGGAATAGCCCATAGGACCTAAACCTCCTGAAAAGAGAATTTGTCCACTTTTTTCAAGGGTTGATTCTGTTGTGAAATATGTCGGAATTGTTCCGGCATCAATAACTATGGTAGTATTTGTATCACAGTGTTTCAAGATGTTTTGGATGACTAATTCAGGATGGAGTTTATCTGTTTCTTCTAGTTCTGGTTTTTTTACATCTTCTTTTGAATTAATCCTATTTTTCCATTTGAAATTTTCTTTTGTAAAATCTTTCTCATTAAGAAGTTTTAAGAAATTTTTTACATTGTAATGGTAGAATGTTTTACCGTAATCGTGTTCTTTATTGGTGTTAACTTGAATGATATTGTCTGTGTTAATGTGGCTTGTTGTTCTTTCACTTAGTCGTGTACCTAATGCAATGATTAAATCGGCATGTTCGGCAGCATAGTTAGCTTTTCTTGTTCCCCTATTACCTGTCAATCCCAGGTTTTTTTCATCATTTTCAGGAATTATTCCTCTTGCATTCCATGTGGTTGTAATTGGTATGTCCGTTTTTTCCACAAATTCTAAAAATTCATTTATTGCATCTGAATAAATTAGTCCATAACCTGCAATAATTAAAGGTTTTTCACTTTCTTCTATACATTTAATTGTATCTTGAATGTCAGATTCTTTAATGTCTTTAATTATGTTGGTATGAATTACCTTGTGGTGCATATTCATTGGTTTGCTTTGTATATTTTTTGGGATATTAATATGGAAAGGCCCGGTAATTCCTTCCTCAAAATGCATAAATGCCTCATTAATACTGTTTTCAAGTTTCTCAGGAGAATGGGCATTATATGATTTGAAACAGATCGGTTTGAAAACATCGTTCAAAGGCAAATCCTGGAAAGTATTTTTACCCTTAATGTCTGTAGAAACATCTCCCGTAAGAATAAGAACAGGAACATTATCTTTATAACATGCAGAGACTCCCATAACAAGATTCATAGCACCCGGACCTGCCGTTGCAAGACAAACACCGCACTTTCCACTGATACGTGCGTAACTGTCGGCAGCATGAATGGCAGCCTGTTCATGTCTGGTTAATACATGTTTAATTTTAGATTTACGTAGCGCTTCATAAATGGGTAAAATCTGTTCACCGGGATAACCGAATACATAGTCCACTCCATGTTCTTCCAATAATTTTATCAAATATTCAGCGGTATTTTTATCAGTCTTCATAAATATCACTTTTATTCTTCGTCTTCCCTATAACTCCCAGTGTACTCACCGGAACCCTCAACCTTAAAAACGACTGCCTGGGCTATTCTTTCTCCTCTCTTGATTTTATAATCATAATCTCCATTATTTACAATCATAAACTGAAGAGTACCATAAAAACCAGGATCTCCTACGGCTGTATGAACACTAATAAAACTTCTTAAAAGTGTTGATCGAGGCAAATAAAGCATTGTATAGCCAACAGGAATCTTGGTTTTACCCATAATTGTTACACTATAACTTGTTTTAGATTCAAGGGTGTAAATTCCGTCAACACATTCAACTTCTTCAAGCGGTGGTAAATTTTTTTTGTTGTCAATCAATGAACCGGGACCTGCTTGTTTGTACATTTTATCCATTTTAAGATCAATACCGGAAGCCTGAATGGTATCATTATATTCCGGGAACAATCTTCTTAACTCTTTTTCTCCTAACAAATCAATGACCTCAAAAAATATCAATAATATAGTTTTGATTTATAAAATATTTAAATTTTATCAGACAAAAATATTACTAATAATCATAAGAAAGGAAGTAAATAAATGTATGACTATTTAGAAATGATAAAAATATTCCTCAGAGGAGTATTAATGGGAACTTCGGATATAATGCCTGGAATTTCCGGTGGAACAATAGCATTAATTACCGGAATATATGATAAATTAATCAGATCAATCAGTAACATAAAATTCATGTTCTTTAAACCGTTACTTAAAGGAGATATTAGTGAGTTTAAACGACAGCTATTTGAAGAGATAGACTTTGAATTTTTCATTCCATTGGGATTGGGAATAGTTCTTGCAGTGATTTTAATGGCAAGTATTATTAACTTTTTACTTGGAAACTATGCTGCATTCACATATTCCTTCTTTGGTGGGTTAATACTTTCATCAATTTATATTCTCTACAAACAGTTGGATGCATTTAATATTAAGGCAATATCAGTTACAGTAATATTTGCAATTTTGGCTTACATATTTGTAGGATTAAATCCAATGCAGACAGCACATTCACTACCGATTCTATTCATATCAGGATTCATAGCAATATGTGCAATGTTATTGCCTGGGATATCAGGTTCATCCCTTCTATTGCTATTGGGACAATATGAATACATGATAAATGTACTGCATAGAATCTCCATAATAGAAATAATTGTCTTTGTATTGGGGGCAGGAGTGGGATTCATGGCAATGAGTAGAATAATAAAATACATGCTGGAAAACCATAAACAGCTAACGGTAGCAACACTTATAGGAATTATGCTCGGATCAATGAGAATACCATTACAGCATATAGTAACAGCACCGGTTACTTCATTACCAATTTGTCTGATAATAGCAATCATAGGAATGGCAATAGTAATGCTGGTGGAAACAAAATTCAACTATGAATTAATATAAGGTGATAAAATGCCAGATTTAAAAAAACATTTTAATAAAGAAGCAGAAGCATTTGATGAGCAAGTCCAAAAAAATATACCATGTTACAATGAAATGCTAACGGCATTAATTAATGCAATACCTGATAACAATAAAAATCCTAAAATACTTGATTTGGGATGCGGGACAGGAAACATAACACAAAAAGCTCTAACGAGATTCCCTGATGCTGAAGTAACATGTTTGGATTTATCCGAAAACATGATAGAAATAGCTAAAGATAAACTGTCAGATTATGAAAAAATAGGGTATATTGTCGGTGATTTTACACAGATGCAAATTGAAACGAAATATGATGTAATATTATCCTCATTGGCTTTACATCACATTCCTAATGATGAAAAAAAAGAAGCAATGTACAAAGACATCTACGAAGCATTAGAAAAAGACGGTGTTTTCTATAATGCTGATGTTATAAAAGCAAACAGCAATTACAATGAAGAATTAAACAACAAAATAGCCATTCGGGAAATGAAAGAAAACGGAGTTACTGATGAAGAAATCACGGAACACAAAGGAAAAAGGGATGCAAATGACATACCTACAACGTTAATAAATCATATTAAAATGCTTGAAAATGTAGGATTTGAAGAAATAGATGTAATCTGGAAACACTATTCAAATGCAGTATATGGTGGTACCAAAAAATAAACTACCATAATCTTTTTTTTCTAAACCATTCAAAAATAGACTATTTTTTAAAAAAACTTATTAAAATATTATTAAAAAAAGGGAAAGAGGGTTAAGCTTCAGCTTCTTCTGCAAATATTTGGTCTATCATCCATTCAGGTTTAAATTCCATTAAATCTTCGTATGATTGGCCTGTACCAATGAACAGTATAGGTTTGTTAATTACGTGTCCTATGGATATTGCTGCTCCACCTTTTGCATCAGCATCTGCTTTAGTTAAAATAATCCCATCAATATCGATTACTTCATTAAACTTGGTTGCCTGTTCTGTTGCATCATTACCCATTAAAGCATCACCAACATATAATACTATATCTGGTTTTGATACTCTTTTAATTTTCTTCATTTCATCCATAAGATTTGCATTGGTTTGCATACGGCCTGACGTATCAATTAACACAACATCTTTACCCGTTGCTCTTGCATGTTCAACCGCATCATATGCTACTGCTGCAGGATCAGAATTCCTTTCGTGTTTAATGATTTTAAGGTTAAGATTATTTGCATGATGTTCCAATTGTTCAATTGCACCGGCTCTGAAAGTATCGGAAGCACCAAATACTGAGGAATAACCATGTTTTTCAAGGTATGTTGCCATTTTGGCGATTGTAGTGGTTTTTCCTGTTCCATTAATACCTACAAACATTATCTTATATGGTTCGCCTTTTTGTTTTGAAGCTTCAATATCACCAAGTAAATCATAAGAACCATTGTCAATGATTTCCGTGATTGCTTTTTTAAGAGCGTTTGTTGTGAAAAGTTCCATATCTCCTCTACGTTTGATTTTTCTACCAACAAGATCTTCTTTAACAGATTCTACAATTCTTTCAGCAACATCAAATGCAACATCACCTTCAATAAGTGAAAACTCTAATTCTTCCAATATTTCTTCAATATCTTCTTCCTTGATGGTTTTTTTAGTTATAAAAGAGAATTTTCCGCCGGTTTCTTCATCTTCATATTTGACTGCTTTTTCTTCTTTTTTACTATCTTTCACATCTTCTTTTTCATCAGAAGTTTCTTTCTTTTTGTCTCTTCGTAAGAAGCCAAATCTTCCTTTGTCTTCTTCTTCTTTGCTTTTCTCTTGAACTTCTTCAGAACTTTCTTCTTCAGTCTTTTCAGTTTCAGGAACTTTTTCTTCAACTACTTCCTCAGATTCTTCAATAGTTTCTTCTTCCACTGTTTCTTCAGTTTCAAAAGTATGTTCTTCTTTTTTATTTTTATCCCTTTTTAAGAATCCGAAGAACCCTTTTTTCTTTTCTTCAGAATCTTTTTCTTCTTGAACTTCGTCAGCAGTTTCTTCAACTAGTTCATCTTCAGTTTCATCTTCAACTAATTCTTCAGGTTCTTCCTGGGATTCTTCAATAGTTTCTTCTTCAACTTCATCAGGAGTTTTAACTTCTTCTTCAGTTTCATCTTCTGAAGATTCTTCCTCAACATTTTCTTCTTCCACAACATTTTCAGTAGTAGAAACTTCTTCAGTATCCTCTTCTTCATCGGTATTATCAGAATATTTTTCTTCAATAGATTGAAGATCTGCTTCTAAGTCATCTAATTCCTTACTAATTTGTGATGGTTCTAATTCTTCTTCAGGAATACTTTCAGATGCATCTTTAATGGTTTTTTTAAGTTTCTTTCTAAGTGAATCAAACAAGCTCTCACAACCCTTTTTATATTTATAAGTTATATTAGTATTATTTATGTAATAACTAAGTAAAATAATTAATTATGAATAACTAAATAAAATTCATCAGCATTAAAGCTTAAAAATTAAAAAAGAATAAAAAAATGGAAGGTTATTGATATTATGAAATTATTTTTTCAATCTTTTCAGTTGATACGATTTTATATCATTCAGAGCCAAAGTCAATAAAAGTCCGATAGCCAAAATTGCCGAAGTTACAGACATAACAAATTTCATGGCATCAGTTAAAACCGTGTTGACAATTTGCTCTTTTATACCGGTATTACCTTGTAATTCGGTAATGTTAATTTGTCCCATTTTTTGAAGGTATTCCTGACTTTCGGCATGGAACTGTTCATCATTTATTTGATTTGGAGCATAAGTGTTAACAGCATCATGTAAACCCCATGTAGCACCAACAATCAGCATACATCCTATAATGGCAGTACCCATGGACATACCTAATGTCTGGCCGGTGGATAATAATCCAGAAGCAGTGCTTTGATTTTTTTCTTTAGTACCTGCTAGGGAAATATCTATTCCTAAGGACAATACAAATCCCAATCCTAATCCGAACAGGAACATTCCGGGAGCAATCGTTGAAAAGGTTGTATTAACTCCAAATCGTGTTGAAAGTATTGTTGCAGCTAACATCGAAATTAAAAATCCCACTATCATAAGTGTCTTATGGTTAATTTTAGAAGTTAATTTTGGTGCAATTATTGAAGATAACAATATACCAACTGTTGCAGGTAACAAGTTTAAACCAGTTGTAAATGCATCATATTTCAATACACTTTGTAGGAATATTGATATGGCAAATAGTGAACCTCCCATAGCAAGACTGGTAATTAACCTTATTAATGTTCCAACACTTAAATTACGAACTTTAAGCATGTTAATATCAATAAGTGGAGTTTTTTCCCCTTTTGTAAGTCCATATTCATAGGAAGCAAACAGTGATAATATGACTAATGATAAGATTACTAAAGATACCGTTATAATAACATCTTCTTCCAATAAAAGAATTCCCAATACAAAACTCATTAATCCAAAAATCAATAGAATTGAACCGGTCAAATCAAAATCTTTTTTAGTTAATGTAGGTTCGAAATTTTGAATCTTTCCTGAAAATATGAATACAACTATTATGATAAGTAGTTCTAGAACAAATCCATATCTCCATGAAAGAAATGTTGTTACTATTCCTCCAAATAATGGTCCTATTGCTGCAGCAATTCCTGCCATTGCACTAATCATAGCCAATGCAAAAGTTCGTTTATCCGATTTATATGTTTGGCTTGCAATTGATATTGTAGCGGGTGTCATTAACGATCCGCCAATACCCTCCAATAAAGACCAACCAGTAAATAACATGAGGGCATTTTGGCTGATTGCAGCAAGTAATGCACCTATTCCATAAATACCTGCACCAATTAAAAACACTTTCTTTTTGCCAATTATATCCTGTAGTCTGGATCCGATTAACATTAATGACGCAGTGATTAATGTGTAAAAACTTATGATTAGTTGCACAGTACTTACTGTTGTATTTAAATCTGTAATTAACTGAGAAATGGCTACATTCATAAAGGTACTGTCAAGAGTAATTATGAATGCTGCAAGAGAAATCAATAAAAGAGGAATCCATGTGACATCTGTTATCTCTTTTTCATCCATTGAAGTTAACCTCCACATTTTATATTATACTTTATGAAAGGAATACTTCAAATATTTTTTCAATGAATTAAACATTTTAGAAAAAGTTGTAAATAAGTAAAAATAGTATTTGGAGTTTAAAATAAGAAGGTAGAATTTAGAGTATTATTGTACTCCTTGTTCTTTCATTAACTTTTCAACTTCTGGTCTTTTCTGAGTAATGTAATCGTTGATTTTCTGTAACTGTTCAGTTAATGTTTTGATTAGGTTTTCTACTTCTTTTTTATCATTTTTAAGGGTTTCTTCAGTTTCTTCTCTGGTTCTTTTTATTGCAACGTCAGACCCAACTCCTACAATAACATCTTCGGATTTGAGTTCTGTTGTAATGAAACATCCTGCACCGATTGGGATTAATGTTTCTTTACCTACTGCTCCAGCTAAACCCTTAACAGCAGTTTCAGCTGAACGGATATCATTCAATGATATGTTTAACTGTTCAAGTTGCTGGGTGATTGTTTCACCTTGTTGTTGTAACTGATTGATTTCATTAACCATTTGTTCTAGTTTTTGTCTATCTTCCATTGGAACACATCCTTATTCAATAGTGTACCATTACAGGTTTATAATAAACTTTGTACGATAGGGTCAGTTACTTCATCTGCTGATATTTCAGTAATTTCGTCGAAGACAATTTGGTCTCTGTTTAATCTGTGTTTACTACCAAATTCAGAGTATAATTTTTCCTGTACGTCTTCTACTTTAATTGCTTTTAATTCTCTTGTGAATTTTTTGGTTTTATCAACATCTAATAATTTTCCTTTTACTCTAAATATTTTTGTTTTCATAATGTTCCCTCAAATAAGTTGAATACTTGATCAATCCTTGCTAGTTCGGGTCCTGTAGTTTTATTTCCTACAATGACTCCATTAGAATTTGCAATGATACATGCTCCTACGAGTTTAACTCCACGGTTAACTGTACCAATTTCTGCAGGTACTCCTAAAACATCTTCAATTAAGTCCAATTCTTCTTCTGATGCATCAGGATGAACTAAAGCACCTTTGTTAGTTGCTGCCATTGTTGAACCAACAATATCTAAGCCAGCTATGGTACTTTCTACAAGTTCGACATCTAAAGTATCTGCAATGATTTTTTTTGCATCACTTGATAACTCTGGATTTACAATAGCACCATTATCATTAGCAACAATGATGTTACCTATTGCTGTTAGTTTGTCTGGTATTATTTCTACGTTAATGTCATGTTCACTTAGTATATCTAATTCATGTTGAAAGACATATGGTGATACAAGTAGACCGTTAGAATTTCCAGCCATTAATGCTCCTGCTAGATTACTACCACAGATTGGTGTTTTTATTATTGGTACTTTTAATGTTTCTTCGATACTTTTAAGGTATGTATCTTGGAGTCCTTGTGAAACTATAGCAACATTATCCTTTGCTAATATAGAAACACCTAGATTAGGATTTCCATCAATATCGAATCTTTGTATCATTTTATCACTCCATCTGTGAGGTTTATTAAATATGTATCAATATAATTAAAATGCCCACCTCTCAAACATTTTAAATTATATTAAGTAGGAAGAGAGTTGATTAAGTTCTCTTGAATTACATGTATACATTATTACCTAACTCTTTAGTAACTCGTATTTTATGATAAAGAGTTTAGATAACATAATAATCTCATAGTTAGCATTTAGTAAAAAAATTATTCATCTACTAAAGTTACTTCTACTGTTTCATCTTCTTTTACAGCTTTAACTTTGATTTTTGATGGGATTTTTTCTCGTCCTCTTTCCCAAATTTTTTCGTTAACTGCTGTGTCGATAATAACATCTTCAGCTTTCATATGTTTTTGAATGAATTCTCTGATGTATCTCATTGCTCTTGGTGACCTTTTAGTTCTAGGTACGTTTTTTACATCTCTTAGAGGAATTGTGTAAATTCTTTCCATTCTAATACACTCCTATAATTATTAATAAAATCTAAAGCAAAACAATTAAGTTTATACTTTAATTTTACTTCTTCTCCATTGTCTAGCTTTTGGATGAGTTCTTAATTTTCTTGATGTTTTCATCATAGCAAAGATAGGAACTCTTCTGTTTTGTTTGCCTTTTTTAGCTAATCTTAATTTTTTTGGTAAGTTTTTATTACGACTCATTTTACTTCCATCCTATAACTCTTGATTGAATATGTTGGGGAAATATTTCATTAATGTCTTGTCCTTTCTGTTCAAGCAATACTCTAATTTCCATCTCATAATCCGAGCTGTTATGAATATCACTTTCAGCCTTTTGAAGTTTAAATAATCGGTCACTGGTATCATTAATAGTTTTATAGCCAATACCGGTCAGATTAACATATTGGACACCCTTTCTATCTTCTAAACTTTGAATTTCATTCTGTTTAAGTTTGGGAATCCTGTCTTCACGTCTAGTTCCATCAGCTATTAAATCATATTCATCAGCCAAGTATTCAATTACTTCATGATGTATATGATTTATTCCATTGTTAGGAAATTGATCTTCAATAATCATTTCCACAGCATCAGTTAATATCTTCTTGTCAAGTTTTACAACCCTATGTTTAAAACCCAAATTATTAGCCGAGTTTGTTGCCGGAATCGTTGAATCAAATACTCCGAAATTAATAGTAATTAATTCCACATCATAGCCAAGTTTATCTAGAATAACTGCCATTAATGAACTATCTTTACCGCCACTATATAATACAGCTGTTTTCATAAAAATACACTAATATCATATAATTGAAAGATTATCTTCTTGTGATATGAATTTCACGTTTAGTATTAGTTGTTTCTCTTAAGATTTGTTTTAAAGTAGCATCTGATACTGGAATTTGAATTCTTCCTGTTTCAGCCATTTGAATCAATTGCATTTCAATAGCATTAACCAGTTCAGCTTTTGTTAATCTTAAGTTTGCGAGTCTTTGACGTGCTTCTGGTGTTAATATCTGTCTAAGTGCATTTTTCTTCTGTTCCTCATATTGTTGTCTCATCTGTTCTTCCTGTTGTAACTGTTGATAATTTGCACTTTGTTGTTGTTGAGCGGCCATTTGTTGTTGTTGAAGTTGTTCCATTCTTCTACGCCTAATTTCGTCAAGTTCACTCATTTAACACAACTCCTTTAATTTTTATCATATCAAAATTAATACAAATTAGTATTTTGATAATTCAGGGATATCTTTAATGATTTCAGCAGCTTTTTTATCTAAGTAAGATTGACCTGCAGGAGATACAATTCTACCTTCTTCTGTTTTTTGTACGTAACCTGCTTCTTCAAGTTGTTGTAATGCAGTTCTTATGATAGATCCACTTCCTTTTCTGAATTTTTCAGGACTGGTTCCTCTATCTTTGTTACCACCGTATTTGGTTTGTAATCTGCTAAGTCCTACTGGACCATCTACATATACTCTTCTTAATAATGCTGCGGTTCTTACATACCACCAATCTGGGTTTTCAGGTCTGCGTTCTTTGTGAACTCCAGTTTTAACAAATCTAGCCCATGCTGGTGCGTTAATTTTATCATTTTCTTTAAAGTCTTCACTTAATGCGCTGATTAAACTTTCAGCAGGTACATCGAATGCTGTTGTCATTGTTTAATTAGCCTCCTATTAAATTATATGTTTATTTTAAAATTGCCCATATTTTCCAGAGATATTTATTTTCTCTTATATAATACTGCAACATTACCACGAACATCAATTAATTTACTTTTGGTGTTAGAAACGATTTCTTCCAAAAATTCATCTTTATTGGATGCTATATTTCTTGAAAATCTGATTTTAACAATTTCATTGTTTTTTAACTGACGTTTGATTTCTTCAATAACATTTTCATTAATACCGTTTTTTCCAATATTAATTTCAATTGCATTTAAAGAATTTCTCATTATTTCTTTTCTACTCTGGCTTTTGCTCAAATTATCATACTCCATCAATGTTTATATTAAAACCTAGTTTTTCTTATGAGTGTAAGGAACTTTAGTTAAATGTCCACATTCAAGACATTTTCTGGTAATTGTATTACCGGAAAGTCTTACTCTTAAGTTAGCCCCTGGTTTAAGGAATTTATTACAATTTTTACAAAACCTTCCTCGCCAATAATCAGGTAATGTGATATTATATTTAGTAGAGATATTACGAGTTAACTTAACATAACGATCAGAACGTTCTGGGTGTTGAGAAAACTCCTTTTCTGCTTGGTTGAAAAGAATTTCTATCCTTTCCAAAGCGATTTTATTAATATAATTAGGTCGTTTTCTTCTACTCAAAAATATCTAATCCTCTAAAAAATATAGAATATTCTTCTTAAGTGCAAGGAATGAAATTATGAAAAATACATAAAATCTAGATAGTAAACTTAAGAATAATAATATAATTTATGTAATCCTTTACTTAAATATATTATGTATTACTCCATTGAAAAAAAGCAAAAAATTCGAAAAGAATAACTTTTTCTGAGATTTTTTTTTAAATTAAAATATAAAAATAATAAAAATATGTTAAATTAGAAAAGTATTAATAATAGTATTACTTTTTCTTTAAGTAAAAATATAATCGTAATTAAATTAAGTGGAAATACTCACTTAAATAGTCAATTTGACCAAGAGGATATGTTTTTTTTCCATAAACAATTTCAATTATATCGTTTTTAAGATTATCAATTGTTTTATCACTTGTTTCTATTTCTTGAACATTGTCTCCATAAAGTTCATAACTTTCCTCTGTACATATTCCAAGAATTTCTGCAGAAACGTTTTCATGAATCTTAGCATCTTTCCAATTCCGGGTACTTAAACGTTTCTTTAAAACATCAGGATTACATCTCAGAACAATCACCAAATCAGCGTTAGGATAATCCTGTGCCAAATGTCCCTCAAAAATTATAACATCCTTTTCAGATTCTTTTTTTATTTGATCAACGATAGGGATCATTTTTTCCGTATCAACTATTTTATATCCTCGTTTTTCATCAATTCCAAGGTTTAAATCATAATCTTCAAGTAATGAATTGATACTTATATATTCAGCATCAAAATCTTCCTTCAATGATTCCGTTACAGAAGTTTTTCCAGTTCCTGGTGTTCCAGTAATAATAATCATCATAAATATCAGCAATCCTTATTAATTCTATATTTGTAAAAAATAGGTTATATATTAAAATGGAAGGGGTTTAAGAAACCATACTTAAAAGCACGGGAGTAACTCCTGCTTCTATTATGGCTGCAATGATCAATAAAACTAATATAATTATGAATGTTAAAACAATATCTTTAACTAGTTTGTCGGATTTGTTTATTTCTTCCTTTAAACGTTTTTTAAACAATGCATTTAATAGGTTTATTTCCAGTTTTGTTATAATAAATGCTCCTACGAGAGATAATATTGTTGCAGGTAATTCAAATATTCCATGAGGTAATATTCCAACTATAAATTGTATTGGAGTAACAAGAGTATATGTGAACCCGATTATCAAACCATTCATTATAATTGCTAAAACGGAAAATATTGAGAATAACAATCCGCCAATCATTATAATAATGTTTGCCCGAATATTATTTTGGAAAAGAAATATTGCTTCATTGTATACTGTCGGATTTTCAGGCATTGATAAAAATATTTCCTTTAAAATTTCTGTTACGTATTGTTGAATTACATCACAAAATATGACTCCTAAAAATGCTGAAGCAATTAGAATAATAAATGATATTAAAATTAAATTTTTGTTTCTGGAGAGGTATTCTTTTAAATATCCTTTACTGAATATTTCCAATATATTTAATGCCATAGTTTTATCTCCAAAATTTATGTTAAAAAGGAGTTGATGGTTAGATGAGTATTCACATGGTTTGTAATACTTTTCTAATTTCATTTGGATCTGATGCTACTTGTGTTGGTTCTTCACAAGCTTCAATAGCTACATTAGGATCTTTAAGTACGTGTCCTGTTACGATACATACAACACGTTCACCTTGGTCTATTTCACCATTTTCAACCAATTTTCTTAATCCTGCAATTGAAGCAGCACTTGCCGGTTCAACACCAATACCTTCTGTTCTTGCTAGGTATTTCTGTGCATCAAGAATTTCATCATCGGTAACGGTATCTGCAGTACCATTTGATTCTTTGATTGCTCTCATTGCTTTTACACTGCTTACTGGAGCACCAATTCTGATTGCTGTTGCAATGGTTTCAGGATTTTCTACTGGTGTTACTTCATCAGTTCCTGCTTTTACTGCATTTGCAATTGGAGCACTGTTAACTGCTTGAATTCCAGTCATCATAGGAGTATCTTTAATGTATCCTGCATCTTGGAATTCTGTAATTCCTTTCCATATTGCGGAAATGTTTCCTGCATTACCTACTGGTAAAACAATTCTGTCCGGAGATTTCCAACCAAGGTCATGAACTACTTCCATTCCTATTGTTTTTTGTCCTTCAAGACGGTATGGGTTGATTGAGTTTAATAGGTATAATTCTCCGTTCAATGCTAATTCAGTAATTGTTTCTAATGCATCGTCAAAGTTACCGTCTACTCCAAATACTTTTGCTCCATGGAACATTGCCTGTGCTAGTTTTCCTAATGCAACTTTTCCTGCAGGCAATAATACTGCACATTTAAGTCCAGCACGTGCTGCATATGCGGATAATGATGCAGAAGTGTTTCCTGTTGAAGCACAACCAACCATATTTACTCCAAGATCTACTGCTTTTGTTGTTCCTACACTCATTCCTCTGTCTTTGAAACTACCTGTAGGGTTTGATCCTTCAACTTTAACGAATAATTCTATACCTAATTCTTCTCCTATTTTGTCACATTTACAAAATGGTGTTCCACCTTCATCCAGGCTTATTCTGTTTTCTGCATTTACTGGTAAGAATTCTTTATATTTCCAGATGTTGTCTCTTCTGTTGTCAAAAGTTTCTTTGGGAATGTTGTCTACTTCTGTTACTACTTCAAGAATTGATCCACATTCACAAGTATAAATTATTTCATCATCATCATATTCTGCTCCACATGAAATACATCTTATCATTATGATTCTCCTATAAAAATTAATCTAAAATTATTATGTGTATATGGTACACAGGTTATAATATTATATATTTGTTTAATCTATAATAAATTATTTTTCTTAAAGTCTTTAAAAATAGTTTAGAAGTGTGTAGGATTTTGATGTAGTATAAATAAACAATTCAAGTGGTAATAAAAATTGATTATAGTATGTTGTATAAATTTAAAAAATTATTTTTTACTAACATCAAACCCTCACAGTATTACTTATTTGTTTATAAGTTAATAAATGTATGGTTAAAGTATTTTTAATTAGAACTAAAATTTTGTAAATTTTTTTAAAAAAAGAATTTTGGGAGGATATTATCCATGTCCTCCACCCATAAGGAAGCTGATAATAACAATTAAAACTCCCACTCCTATAATTTCAACAGCAGTTTTGCTCATACTTTCTTTTGCAATCTTTCCAAGATAACAACCAAGAACAGTTAACATTACAAAACATACGATTAAAGTGGCTGTAATTGCCGAATATATATCACCAAACAGGAAAAATGGAATAGAAGGAATAAATGAACCAAGAAAACTGGCAGAACCGTGTGTTAACATACTCATGAAAACTCTATATTTTGCTTGTTCATGAATAACAGTATCATCCAATTTACGTTCCTTCAGAATCATCTGACTTTCAAGGTCACGAATTATTTTACCTTCTTCCGCATGTTCACCAACGTATGAACCGAAACCGTTTGATAATGCAATAGCAATACCACCACTCAATCCTGTTAAACCGACGGTCCACGGATTTACGTTTCCACCTGTGGAAATTCCCATTAAGGCAGCAGTTAATGAAATACTTAAAACAGTTAAAATACCATCTAAAGAACCAAGTGCAACATACCTACTTAAAGCTATATAATCCTTAATAATTTTTTTTAAAGTTATCTTCATTTTTTATCTGACTCTCAAATTATTTATCGACCCAACTCTTTATGAGCTCTTGCTAAATGGCCTGCAGCTAAAGCGCCTGCTAAGGACAATTCACCGGCAAGTACTAAACTAGCCACAATTGAAGCAAATTTGTTAACATTACCACTACCTTTAACATTCATAATGTTCAATGATTCAGTAGCAGTTTCAAGCCTTGTTCCACCACCAACAGTAGCTACAGGTAAATCAGGAATAGTAACACTGAAATATAAGTCACCATCTACATTTTCGGCACTGGTTATACCAATACTGCCTTCAACAACGTGTGCAGGATCCTGACCACATGCTAAAAATATTGCAGCCACCATATTGGCAAAGTGTGCATTGTAACCATAACTACCTGCAATTGCAGAACCAATTAAGTTTTTAGCATAGTTAACTTCAACTACAGCTTCTGGAGTTGTTTTTAAAGTTTTTTCCACAACTTCCTTAGGAACAGTTACTTCAGCAACAATACTTTTTCCACGACCTTCAATCATATTAAGTGCAGATGGTTTTTTATCAACACAGAAGTTTGAACTAAGTGCAATCATATGAATATCATTTTCATTTTCAATAAAATTCATAGCTTCCTGTGTTGCAATAGTGACCATGTTCATTCCCATACTGTCTCCAGTTTCATAAACAAAACGTGGGTATACAAAACGACCTACAATAACAATAGGATCAATTTTGATAAGTTTTCCATGATTGGTTGTACTTTCTGCAACTTCTTTAATCTCATTAAAATGTTCTTCTATCCATGTTTTGATTTTATTAGCTTCATGAACATTTTTAGTTTTTATGACTGGTGCTCTTGTCATTTGATTTTTAAGAATGGCTACTGAACAACCATTTGAACGTCTAATTACTGAACAACCTCTGTTAACACTAGCAAGTAAAGCACCTTCTGTTGTTGCCATAGGAGCATAAGTTTCTATTACTTCATCATTTTCTGTATTTATTTTTACAGGTCCGACTACTCCCACAGGTACTTGTATGGTACCTATCTGATTTTCAATATTCTTTTTTGCAGTTTCTGTCATGTCTATAGAATATTTTCCAATGTGTTCTAGGGTGGTGTTTGTTTTGTTTTCAATGAATTTACGTCTAATGTCTGTTGCTTGATTGGCATTTTCGGCATATTTTTCTATTTGATGAATTTTTATTTCGCCGGAATCTAATTTTTCAATTATCTCATTACAATTTAAATCCATTTTAAAGCATCCTTAATAATTTTAAAAATTTCTTAATCTAATATTTGTAATTTAATTATATGAAAGTTTGTTATTAAAAAAAAGTTTGGGTTGTATAGTATAATAACTATACGAAAATAATGATTTTATTAATAGGTGTAGGTTTATTCTTTGATTAACTCTACAATGTCACTAGGTACGTCTGCTACTTTAACACCAAGTTTTGCTAATAATTCTTTTTTATTTTGAGCTGTACCGTCAGTTCCTTCAATAATAGCTCCTGCATGTCCCATACGTTTACCTAATGGTGCTGATACTCCAGCAATAAATGATATGATTGGTTTTGTGACGTGTTCTTTAGCATATTCTGCTGCTTTAACTTCTGCAATACCACCGATTTCACCTAACAAAACAATTTTTTCAGTTTCAGGATCTTCTTCGAATTGTTTTAATGCTGAAATGAAGTCAATACCTGTAACAGGGTCTCCACCTATACCAAGACAAGTACTTTGGCCAAAACCGGCATCAGTTATCTGGCTTGCAATTTCGTATGTTAAGGTTCCACTTCTGGAAACTAATCCTATATTACCTTTATTAAATATGTGTGTAGGCATAATTCCTAATTTACCAACTCCTGGAGTAATAATACCTGGAGTGTTAGGTCCGATAACTGTTGTATTATGTTCCTGTGCATATTTAACGATTTCCATTGTGTCATGTATAGGTATGTGTTCTGTAATTATGATTACCAAATCTACTTCACAGATAGCTTCAAATGCTGCATCTTTAACGTAAGGTGCTGGAATAAATATGATACTGGCATTAATGTCTGGGTGATATTTTTTAATTTCTTCTATGGAATTGTATACTGGAATGCCTTCAACTGTTTCACCAGCTTTTCCCGGACTTGTACCTGCAACGATGTTTGTTCCGTATTTTATCATTTCTTTTGTGTGAAATCTTCCTTGTTTTCCTGTAATTCCTTGTACAATTGCTTTAGTATTTTCATCTAATAAAATCAATTAAACCTTCTCCTTATCCTAGTTAAATATTAATAAAATCATATAATCTACTCGTAATAACAAAAATACAATTATTATTATCATTTTTAGACTTTATCACTATTTTATCTGTTTTTTGTAATATAAAAACTTTATTTTAAAATATTGTAAGAAAAATAATAATACTACAAAAAAATGATTAATTTCTAACAATCTAATCGTTCTTAAATATTCTTTCAAGAAAAGATAATGAAAAAATAGAAATTTTTAAGTGAATAAAATAATGGATTTATTTACTTAAAATTTGGCTTCTAAAAGAAAAATATTCTGCTAAATCAATGAGGTTTCCATTCATAATTGCTGTGGCTGAAAATATAACGCTACCTGGGATAACATTTATGGGGGTGTGTCTTTTGACAAGGTATGTGTTTTTGTTTCCTAAAACAGCTCCAATCATTGCCCCAGCAACAACTCCAATTTGTTCGACATTTGTAACATTGGCTACAATCACAGGATCATCTGTTTGATTGGAAACATAACCAACACCTGGAATTTGTTTAATACCATCAACTAAGCTGGAAGCGATATTATAAACATCTGTCATTCCAGTAGCTGCTTTAACAGCACTTTTAGCTACATTTTCAACGAAATATTCTCCGCAGTATGTATCAAAACTTAATATAACTGCATCAGGGTAAAAATTTGGATTTAAATCGAGTTCAACATAGGATATTCCTTCTCCAGCATCTTCTCTTTTAAGGCCAACCCCATTCAAATCATCAAAACCAAGAGCATTTTCTTTTAAAACATCAAAAATACTTTTATTGACTATTTCAACCAAGTTATCATCTTCAACTATTGCTGTAATGACAATATCATCACCAGTAACATTGGAAAGTAATGCCTGAGATGCTCCTGCTTCTTTAATTTTGTATAAACTGTTTTCAACATTTTGTATTAATGAATCACTACATGAAACATCATTGTCTGATATGTCAATTCCATGGCATAACATTTTCATATTAAATTCCTCATTGAATTTTTTTTTATATAGTGAGTGTCCGACAAAATTATCTTTTTTTGTTGTTTAGTATTACTATTTTTTAGATGTAATGATTTATATTTTTTATTATTTGTATTAATTATGTTATTACTTCTCATGACCCCTCTTTGATTACTTATCATGCTTGGATTATTTTTATATGTGATAATGTTATATAATATTATTATGGAATCATGATTTTATTTAT
>NZ_JAEELZ010000075.1 GCF_016282985.1 Methanosphaera sp. | reverse complement strand
TTAATGAAGAGGAATATAACTTAATTAACAAAGCAAGAGATATTATAAATGATTTAACACCGATTTAATTCTTTGTCAACATCTTTTAATAATTCTGATATTTCTAAATGTTGAGGACAGTACTTTTCACATGCATGACATTCAATACATTCATTTGCTGCACCATTACCTTCTGTTTCAGCTAAAACCAGGTAAGCTACTGCTGAATTTATCATATCTCCTTTTTGTATTTTGTTAATATGATACGCATTATATGTTGAGAAATATTTAGAGATTGGAATATGAACTGGACAATGCTCAATACAGTAATTACATTCAGTACATTTAATCGGTGTTAAATCATTTATAATATCTCTTGCTTTGTTAATTAAGTTATATTCCTCTTCATTAAGTGGTTTAATATCTTTAAAGATATTAATA
The DNA here is from genome assembly GCF_016282985.1 of Methanosphaera sp. Lineage (GTDB taxonomy): Archaea > Methanobacteriota > Methanobacteria > Methanobacteriales > Methanobacteriaceae > Methanosphaera. The sequence continues at coordinate 27,233 of NZ_JAEELZ010000075.1, read as the reverse complement.
CTACTTTCCATTTGTTCAAGACTACTTACACCATTTAAAATCATGAATACATTATCCAAATCATTACAGAATCGTAGAGCCCATGAAACATTTTCACTATTTGCATCATAATCTTTAAATATTTTTTCAGCAACTTCTGGTAAATTAGCTAATGCTCCTCCTTTAACTGGTTCCATTACTATAACTGGTTTGTTGTATTCTGTAGCAATTTCATAACATTTTTGTGATTCTATAGAAGAACTGGTCCAATCCAAATAGTTTATTTGAAGTTGAACAAAGTCACAATCAGGAAAAGCTTCTAATGCTTCAACTAATGCTTCAGATTTATCATGGAATGAAAATCCAATATTTTTTATTTTACCTTCGGCTTTCTTTTGTCTTACAAAATCAAATGAATCAAAATCATAAACTGCATGGTGTGTCATTTCATTTATGTTATGTATAAGATAATAGTCAAAATACTCAACACCACATTTTTCCAATTGTTCGTTGAAATATTTTTCCATATCTTCCGGTTTTGAAACTGAGAAAATTGGCAATTTTGTTGCAACTATAATATCTTCCCTAGGGTATCTATCTACAACTGCTTCCTTTAATACCAATTCACTTACACCATTATGATAAGGATATGCTGTATCAAAGTATTTGCCACCATTAGCTATATACACATCCACCATTTCTTTAACCTGTTCAATATCTACTTTAGTTGGATCATTCTCATCCAATTGCGGTAGACGCATCATACCAAATCCAAATTTATCCATTATATCACCTATTAAATAAATTAAATCAAGGGTTAACTCCATCCCAAAGATAATCAAATGAAACTTCTTTTATATGATTTATATCCTTATCCGGATTCTTTTCAATAAATTCCAGTGTTGCAACTAAACAACCAAACATTACATAACTGAATAGATCGTAGTACATCTTCACTTCATTTCTTTTTCTAAATTTATTATAAACATTTTCGAAGAATATTGATTCATCTTCAATTTGTTTAACAGTTTCATCAGTAATGACAGGAGAATTCCTAAAAAGAATTATAAATCTAAAAAGATTTTGATTATCCAATGCGAAATCAATACATCTTCCCCATAACTCAATCATACCTTTCTTAAAGTCGTGTTTCTCTTCAAGATTTTTTGTATAGTCACAATAACTTCTATTAGCATATAAATAGAGTTCATTAACTAATATTTTTTTAGTAGGATAATAGTTAAACAATGTTCCAACACTAACTTTAGCCTCTTTTGCAATTTCAGCAGTTGTTGTTGAACCATATCCATTTATACTAAATAATTTTAGAGCAGATTCTATTATACTTTCTTGTTTATTGTTCATTTTAAAATCCTGATAATCAATATCACTTATTATATATATGACTATTTAGTCATTTTAATATATATATTTAAATATTATATTAAACGATTCAAAAAGGTATAATTAAATTCAGATACATAGATAAAACTGTTAAAAAATAAGAGGATATGGTATGTAATGGCAAAAAATAATAAACCATCCTTAAAACCTAAAAAAACTAATACCAAAAAAAATTCTTTAAAAATTCCACAAATAGACTTAACTGAATTATCTAAATTAAATTTGAAAAGCTTATCAAACATAAATGTAGAAAATTTAAAGAATTATGACTTTAAAAATATATGCAACATTAATAAAAATACTATACTTATATTTTGTTTCATCATTTTACTGTTAATTATGATTTTTACAGTAAATTCAAATAATCATAATCAAACGGTTGAAAATAACACTACTCTAGAAGATATAGTTCAACCAACAACAGTAATAATAGGAAATAATTCATTAGGTTACGTAGTTAAAGAGGGTCCTTATGGAAATACAAGTTCTAATGTAAAAATTACTTATATTCTTGGTGTCCATCCAAGAGAAAAAGGTGCACACCAGTTAATGGAACAAGCATTTAAAGAAAAAGAGGATAACCTTAAATATTGCTATTATATTTATAAAGTAAATGTTACTGAAAATCCAACAGATTTTTCAGCCAGTCGTATGAATGGACAAAAATTGGCAAAAGAATTCATAGTTAATGATGCCATATCCAATAACTTTACTTTTGCAGTAGATTCTCATTATAGTAATGGAGCTTGGGGTGTTCAAAGATTTATATTTACACCAAACAAAGAAAATGAATTATCTTATACATTAAGTCAAAGTATTGCTGACAATTTTGATTGGATAAAATATTTTACCCCAGAAAATCCAACTAGCCCCTATTATTTAACTAGTCCATTAAATCAAGGTGGTGTAGCTGCTGTAATTTATGAAGCATATACTGAAGACAATCATAATGTAACATTAGAACACGATAAAGAATTAGTTGAATACATAGACAATTGGAATTTTTCAAGTAGTGTAAATAATACTACTTCTTAATATTTTTTTAAAAAAAAAGAATTAGAGTATGTAGTTACTCTGTACTATTTTTTATTGAGAAATTAATCTTACCAGTTCCCTGATCTGTTATTTCCATTTCGTCACAATGAGGACTTAAACTGGATAATAAACTTTCTCCATCAGAACTATCCATAAATTGAGGTAAATAACCTGAAATATATACAGGATAAACATTTGCTGTAACATTTTCATTTACAACATCAAATTCAACAAAGTATGCTGAATGTGTATTAGGATTACTCTGATCAAACATGAAATTTCCTAAATTATAGAAGATAGGTTTTCCCTTATACATTTCAATTCCTTGTGTAACATGAGCATGAGAACCCACAACAGCTGTCGCTCCAGCATCTATTGCTAAATGTGATATTTTTTCTTGATTTTCATTCGGACTTCTTGAATACTCATTACCATAATGCATATATACTAAAATAATATCCGAACCATTTTCTTTTGCCTGTTTAATCTGTTCAACACTTTCTGTATCATCCCATGCAGAATATCCAGGACTATCATCAGTAGCTATAGGCATAACCGATTGACTATATTCTTGGAAGTTTTCACTATCCATATAATTAAATATTGTAATATTATGCCCTTCTTTTTCAATTGTTACAGGTTTTGTAGCTTCTTGTTTATTTTCTCCAGCACCAATATGAGCTATTCCATTAGATTCCAGATTTTTAATTGAATCTCTCATCCCCGTGATTCCATAATCAAAAACGTGATTATTAGCATTGGCTGAAATAACCATTCCATTTGTTCCATTAATTAATGGTATATAATCAGGATTTGCTTTTAATGGTACATCTGGCTTAACTGCATCTCCACTAGTTGTAAAAGGGTTTTCTGTATTTACTAACAGAATATCAGTATCCCCCGTAACATTTTGAACATAACGATAAGGTGATGAATCTAATGATAAGACTCCTGGCATTTTACGTCCAAACATTACATCACCAGTTACTGTAATAGATACGTTTCCCTTATTACTAGTTTTTCCTTCTTCCAATATATTTCCAATATCAATACTTTCCCCATTAGCTACATTTTCGGCCATGTGCAAAAAAGGACTATCCAAGGCAAATAATAATACGCCTAACAATAATAAAAGAAATATAATTATAATAATTTTATTTTTTACTTTCAAATTATCACAACATTTTAATTCTAAAATATATTATGTAATTACTTAAAAAAAAATATAACGGAAAAAATAGTTAAAAAAAAGACTAAATATTAGTCTTTTGAAGGTAAAATAGTTAATATTAACGGTACAACAACGAATAACAATGCAATTAACAATTGAATTATTATATTTGTAGAAGATTGTGTTTCAAATAAATCTATAATTCCAACTATCCACATTATAGATAAAAATATAGGTAACACATATTTTATTACTATAATCCATATTTTTCCCACTTTTATAGTTGAATATCTATTTAAAACAGGTAATAATTTATCTATACCATAACTCCAACCAAATATTAATGCCTGTAATATAACAGCCAGCAATATTCCAAATTGATTAATAAATTCATCAGCAATAGTTAAAATAAAATTACCAGAACCTGTTGTATAAATTAAGGACAATAACAATCCAAAGAGGCATAAGATTGTTACTGATCTAATTCTAGGCATTCTAAATTTCTTTGATACTGCCAAGGTCATTGGTTCTAAAAATGCTAATGCAGAAGTTATACCAGCAAAAAATACACACAAGAAAAATATTGGACCTATAACATATGCCGCATTACCCATTACATTGAATATTTCCGGGAATACAACAAATAATAATCCAGTACCGCTTGTTGCTATTTCATTAATTGCTAAACCACTGGTTAAAGACATGAAACCCAATATACTAAATACTCCAAATGCAGTAAATATTTCAAAGCTTGAATTTGACAATACCACTATTAATACATTATCTATTAACCTAGATTCTTTAGGCAAATAACTTGCATAAGTAACAGCTATAGCCTGCCCCATAGATAATGAAAATATTATCTGCCCAAATGCGGCCAACCAAACATTAATATCCAATAGCAAATTCCAATTTGGATTTAATAAAGCTGTAACTCCACCCCACATACCAGGCAAGGTCAATGCATATACTACAATAATTGCCATCATAATGAATAATAATGGAATTAACACTGAAACAACTTTAGAAATTCCTTTATCGAGAGCCTTATGAGAAATGAACCATATTAATATCCAAATAAAAATTGTAGCCAATAAAGTCGGCAGAACAAAAGTTCCCAAATTATTTAAATTATCCGAACCTACAACAATATTTGACATGAAATAGGCATCAGGATTACTTCCCCATCCCTTAAAGAAACTTAAGAGGAAATATATTAAATCCCAACCCATTATTACAACATAATAAGTTAATACTAAAAATACAAGAAATGCTGTTATCCAACCGATGACTTCCAATTGAGGCCTAATTCCTTTCAATATATTAGATAATGAATTTTTAAAAGTTGCTCCCAAACCATATTCCAATATCAAAAATGGGATTCCCATAATTAATATTGCAATAACATATGGAATAAAGAATGCTCCTCCCCCATTAGAATATAATACATAACTAAATCGCCAGATGTTTCCTAAACCAACTGCAGCACCTATCATTGCCATTAAAAATGAAAATGTACTATTCCATTTATATTCGTTATTATCTTCAATTGTTTTAGACATCTATCTCCCCCAAATCAATATTAATTATATTTATGTATTTCATTAGATTTATTATTTTAAATTATTTCGATTCTCAATTTTTTATGTACTGAGATATATTTTGTAAAAGAAACAGTAATAATAAAAATATTTTAATCTTAAAAGAATAAAAAGAATTCTAAATTTTTTTATAACTTCAAAAACATATATTATATTATGATAAAAAAATTTTATAGGTAATTTATTTTTACTTTTTAATTTATTCATTTTTTATTAGTTAAACGGAGGATATCAATGGATATTGAAGAAACTATTTATAAATATGCTCTAAGTAACGCTGTTGAGCATGGAAATAATTGTCAAACAGGATCAGTTATTGGTATGGTTATGAGTAAACATCCTGAAATGAGAAAAGATCCTAAAACAGTTAGCCAACTAGCAGGTCAATTTGTAGCAAAAGTAAATGCTATGAGTCCTGAAGAACAACAAAGTGAACTTGATAAACTAGGTGGTGTTGAAAAACATAAAAGAGCTCCTGAGAAACCAAAAGGCTTACCTGAACTTGAAAATATAAAAGATGGAAACGTAAAACTTAGGTTTGCGCCAAACCCTTCAGGTCCATTACATATTGGTCATGCACGAGCTGCTATTCTTAATTTATTATACCAGAAAAAATATAATGGAAAACTTGTTTTGAGAATAGAAGATACTGATCCTAAAAGAGTTGAACCGGATGCATACAAAGCAATTCCGGAAGATCTTGCATGGTTAGGTATCGAAGCTGATGAAGCATACATACAAAGTGACAGATTAGAAATTTACTATGAATACGCTCAAAAAGCAATAGAATGTGGTGCTGCATACATGTGTACATGTGATGGAGGCGACTTTAAAAAGCTTAAAGATAACTGTGAACCATGTCCTTGTAGAGATAATACTGTAGAAGAAAATCTAGCTCTTTGGAATAAATTCCCAGAAATGGAAGAAGGAGAAGCTGTATTACGTGTAAAAACTGACATCAAACACAAAAATCCTGCAATTCGTGATTGGGTAGCTATGAGGATTGTTACTCAAGAACATCCAAGAATTGGTAACAAATACAAAATTTATCCTATGATGAACTTTTCTGTTACTGTTGATGATCACTTAATGGGAATAACTCATGTTTTACGTGGAAAAGATCACCTTGCAAATAGTGAAAAACAGTCCTATCTTTACAAACACTTTGATTGGGAAATTCCTGAATTTATTCATTATGGTAGACTTAAAATGGATGATGTTGAATTAAGTACTTCCAAAGCACGTGCCGGAATAGAAGATGGTACATACACAGGATGGGATGATCCAAGACTTGGAACAATCAAGGCTATTGCTAGACGTGGAATTAAAAAAGAAGTTTTATATGAACTTATTGAAGAAATTGGAACTAAACAAGCGGATGCAACTATAAGTTGGAAAAAAATCTATGGATTAAATCGTAACATTATGGAAGAAGAAACGAACAGATATTTCTTTATCCCTGAAGCAGTTGAAATAGATGTAAAAGATTTACCTGAAGATAAGAATGAATTAATCCTTGAACGTGAATTACATTACAATGAACCAGAAAAAGGTTTTAGAACCCTTAAATTTACGGGATCAGCTTATATTCCTAAAGATGACTATGACAAAGCTATAAATAATAGTAAACCATTAAGATTAATGGATTTAATTAATGTTAATGTAACAGAAGATTCATGTACATATGATAGTGAATCACTGGAAGAAGCACAAAGCAAACATGCAAGTATAATCCAATGGTCACCGATTGAAGGTTCTGTAAAAGCAACTGTTGTGATGCCTGATAATACCAAAGTAAACGGATTTATTGAACCAGACAGTAAAGATGTACGAGTAGATGATATGGTACAACTTGAAAGATTTGGATTTGCCAGAGTTGACAACATTACTAAAGAAGGAATAACATTCTATTATACACATAATTAAAAGGAAGTGAGAAAATGGTAGTAAACGTAAATGAAAATTATAGTAATATACAGAACAATTACTTATTTGTAGAAATAGCTAGACGTGTTGAAAAATATCAAGAAGAAAATCCTGATGCAGATTTAATTAAAATGGGAATTGGAGATGTAACAAGACCTTTAACTAAAACTGTTATAAAAGCATTCCATGATGCTGTTGATGAAATGGGTGCAGCTGAAACTTTCAGAGGATATGGTCCGGAACAAGGTTATGATTTCCTCATAGAAGATGTAATTAAAAATGATTTTGAACCATTAGGTATAGAATTAAAAAATTCTGAAGTATTCATTAGTGATGGAGCAAAATGCGATACTGGTAACTTCCAGGAATTGTTTTCACAAGATAATATCATTGCAGTAACAGATCCAGTTTATCCAGTTTACGTTGACAGTAATGTAATGGCCGGTCGTAGTGGAAAAGCATGTGATGATGGATTCTATGAAAAAATAGTATATTTACCATGCACATCCGAAAACAATTTTGTTCCAGCACTTCCAGAAGAAGATGTAGATATTATATACTTATGTTTCCCAAACAACCCAACAGGAACAACCTTAACAAAAGACCAACTAAAAGTATGGGTAGATTATGCAAAAGAAAATGATGCTTTAATATTATTTGATGCAGCTTATGAAGCATTTATTTCAACAGAGAATGTTCCACATTCAATTTATGAAATTGAAGGAGCTAAAGAAGTTGCAGTTGAATTTAGAAGTTATTCAAAAGTCGCTGGATTTACAGGAACCCGATGTGGTTACTGCGTTGTACCTGAAGAAGTTTATGTCAAAAATAAATCTGGTGAATGTGTACAACTTAATCCACTCTGGAATAGAAGACAATCCACCAAATTTAATGGTGTATCTTATCCAGTTCAAAGAGCTGCTCAAGCAATTTACACAGAAGAAGGTAAAAAAGAAATTCAAGAAAACTTAGATTATTATATGGCAAATGCTAAAGTAATCAGGGAAAGTTTAGAAAAAATAGGTTTAGAAGTTTATGGTGGAATCGATTCTCCATACATCTGGTTTAAAACACCAAACAATATTGACTCCTGGACATTCTTTGACATTTTATTAGACCAAGCACATGTTGTAAGTACCCCTGGTGCTGGATTTGGTCCTAGCGGTGAAGGATACATAAGATTAACTGCTTTTAACACTTATGAAAAAACTGTTGAAGCAATGGAAAGAATTTCTGAATTAGAATTTTAAAATTTTATTTAACAAAAAAATCAAAAAAAATTGAAAAATGTTTTTATACAAATTTCAATTTACAACTATTTTTTTTACAATTTTTACATTTTTATAAAAATACTTAAATACTCCTAATAATAATATATTAAAATAAGGAGATGACAAAAGATGACTGAAATACCAAAAGCACCAGTAACAAGAATTGTAAAAAGTGCAGGTGCAGAAAGAATTAGTAAAGATGCAGAAGAAAAAATTGTTGAAGCAGTAGAAGCATACACTGCAAGTTTAGCTACCGCAGTTATTGATGTTGCAAAACATGCAGGTAGAAAAACTATTCAACCAGATGATGTAGAAGTAGTTTTAAAACATTTTAAATTCTAATTCACTTCATTTTTTTTCTTTCAATGACCCCCTTTAAATCATATTTATTTTTGACATTGTTTAACAAAATTAATTTTATAATAAAAAATATTTAATAATTGGATTAATCAAATAATACAAAAAAATAGATAAAGTATTAATTATTATATTTTTGATTTAACACCTATTAATGACAAAACCACAGCAATTATACAGAATATTGTTGAAAAGATCATTGTTATTTGACTACTCTGAACTAACAATGGATAGTTGGATGGTACTATAATCACATTTCCCATAATAAATGAAAATATTAATGTCAACAATCCTAAACTAAATGATTGACCTATAGTTCTAACAGTCGATAATGAAGCAGATGCTGTAGCTATATATTTCTTTTCCACACTTCCCAAAATAATGTTACTGTTAGGTGAGGAAAATATTCCAAATCCTAAACCGTGTAATACCATAGCCACAATTATCATGTACAAAGGTGTGTTTTCATTTAAGAAACATAATAATAGCATTCCAATTGATACCATACTCATACCTAGGGCAGCAAGTTTTTGTGGATCGATTTTATCAGACAACCTTCCTGAAAATGGTGCACATAAAGCCATTAGTAATGGTGAAACAATCAAAATAATACCCGTAGTTTGTGGAGACAAATTCATTAAATACTGAAAGTGATAATTTAAAATGTAGGTTACTACAAAAGTAGCAAAATAACTAATAAAAGATGCTATATTTGATGACGTATACTTTAAATTCTTAAATAATTTTATCTCATATATAGGGTTTTCTAATTTTAACTCAAATTTGATAAAACAGATTAATACTAAAACTCCTAAAAAAGAAAGTATTAATCCAATTTTTGAATTTAAAATCGTGAATCCATACATCAATAAACAAATGGATAAAATATACAATAAGGAACCTACCTTATCAATTGATTTATCCACATCCACTGCCCACTCTTTTTCTATTTTACTAAGTAAATATATTGATAATAAAATTAATGGCAAAGTAATATAAAATATTGCCCTCCAAGAAAAATTTTGAACCAGTATACCTCCAATTGTAGGAGCAGAAGTTAATCCCACATAAACTCCCATAATTGTAAAACCAACTGCCTGACCCCTATTTTTAGATGGAATTTGAGCGGTGATAATTGCCATTACATTCACAAATAATACTGCAGAACCAATACCATGTATAAATCTTGAAAGAAACAACATATTTTCATTAATTGAAAAACCAGAAAAAAGAGCTCCTGCAATATAAATAACCAACCCAATTATCAATGTTCTTTTTAATCCGTATTTACTTGATATCTTAGATATTGGAACACTGGCACATGCAATAATCAATAAATAAATATTTACAACCCAATTTTGCATAATATTACTTAAATTAAAGTCCATAGCAATTGTCGGTAATGCTACAGATAATGCATTAGAAGTAAATGCTACCGCAAATGAACATAATATACCTATAATTATTACATAACGATTCATTGTTTCTTCTTTAATCATAAATAGATTTATGTTAAAAAAAATATTTAAATTGCTAACAAAAAAAAGATTATAAAAAATAATAAGATGGGGAATAATGCTTATAAATTATTGGATTTTAAGTTATCTTCTAATACTTGTATAATATTTCTTGCAACTTGAGGCGTCATAACTACTTGTGCAACACATTCTTGAATCATTTCAACATTTCCAAAATCATCACTAGCTAACTTTTCTTCTAAAAATGCAACACGAATCTGATCGTGTGAACCAACACATACTGCCCCGGAAATAGGTTTACTTGGTTCATCGTTGAATTTAATTTTTGGCATTTGTGAATTTAAATTGTTTATATCATCCATAATTTATCCTTCCTTTATTAAAACCTTTATCAATGTATTGTGTTAAAATAATATCCGTATTTAAATTATCTGAAGAAATGATAATTGCATCATCATCCATTTTTAATTCTTCTTGTTTTGTAATAGATACTTCACCTTTTTCAATCTTTTCTAACTCATTATCAATATCCACTTCAAAATCAAATGAATCTAAAAACTTATCTAATTCTTCATCAGTTAATGCTTCACCTATAAAAGTTTCAGGATCCCTTGTTTCATCTTCCATGATTAATTCTGCTAAGGTTATCTGAGTTTTTATTAGTGCTTTAACTACTTTTGAATTAATATTCACGTAGTATGTTAACCCATCTTTTGATAAAATATTCAATTCTTCTAAGTCATTAATAAATGAATCCAAAGTAACTCTGGATATGTTTGCTCCCACAGCTATTTCTTTTTTTGAATATGACTTTTCAGGATTAATTAAAACATAATTTAAAACTTTAACTTGGGGATATTTACCAAATATTCTTTCATACATATTTTCATCTCAAGTTTATTTTTTAAACACAATACCATTTAAGGTTAAAATGTACATTTTTTAAACATATTATTATATAAGATAACTATAATATATAAAATTATATGAAAAGTAATGATGAATTGGAAAGAGATATTTTATCCACCTTATTCAAACATGGATGTATTGGAAAACATCACACCCCCGTAATTAATCTTTGTAAAAATCTAAACCAATATTCCTGCAAAGAAATAAAAAAAGGTATCAAATCTCTCCATAAAAAAAAGTTTATTAATTTATATAAAACATACCACGGAATTGATGTAAGAATTATACCATCAAGTCTACAAGAAATAAAAAAAATAATAGATGTTAACTATTAAATAAACATACTGTCATGAATTTCAACCATTTTTTTCTCGAATTCATCTTCACTTATGGAACCCTCAATCTGCTGAATTTTTAAATCAAATACGTTAACAAACAATAATAATTGAGGCATAATTAATTTTAACAAATAATTTACAGATTCAATATTAATAAGCTCATCCTTAATTACTGCATCATTTAAATTCCATTTTAAAATTATCTCATCTAACTCATATTGTAATTTATCAAATAAATATAAAACCATTAATTGTATATCCATAAATTCATGATAAATGTCATTTTCAAAATTTTCATCCTGACCAAAAAAAGCTGATAATAATGGAAAAACTCTTTTAGAAGTGTATTTAATTATTCCCGTTAATTCTACATATGTTTGCTTATTAAATACATTTTCGTCTATAATTTTATCAATACTTTCCACGACTTCAGCATAATCAGCAAAAATCAAACGAAGATATTGAATATACTTGTTAAAATCATCATTAATTGTTAAAAAATTATCATCAATTATTTCTCCGGCCATATAATCCCCTTCAGAATTTCTATTAAATCATATATTAATAATCATATAAAAATTTATGCTAAACTCTTAGTATCTTAAAAACAATACTATAAATATAAAGAAATACTAATAAAATAATGTTGTTAATTTTTTTCTTAGATTAAAATAATTTACATTAAATAATTACTTTTATTCATTAATTACTAAATAGGACAGAAATTACTTTAGATAATTATATATAATCTAGAAAAAATGTTTTAAGAAAAAAAAAAGGATTATCTGAATAAGAAAGGTGAAAAAATGATTGAAGAATGCATTCCTTTTTTAGGATTAATTATTTTTGGAAATATAGAAAACTTAGTTCTTGCATCACATGGTGTTGTAAAAGGAGCTGATCCTAAAAAACTAGGAATATTAAGTATAATATGTGTAATATTCTGGTTTCTAATTGGTACACTAGGAACAAATTATGCTATGGCATATGCCAGTGTAATAGAATTAGTTGGAGCAATCGCAATTATAATATTAGGTCTTCAATCAATGATTAATGCATTCAGATACCAATAATATTAAATACTAGGTGATTATATGGCATTAGACGATTATAAAGAATACCTTGGATTACTAATCTTTGGAAACATTGAAAACTTAGTATTATCATCTCAAGGTGCTGTTGCCGGTGCGAATCCTATAGTTTTAGGTTCACTTACACTTGTTGCAGTTATCATATGGTTATTAATAGGAACCTATGGAACAAAAGTAGCTATTAAATATGCTAGAGTAATTGAATTTATTGGTGGTCTGGCAATATTCATTTTAGGACTTCAGTCACTATTAGGTGCATTACCTCTTGTTATTCAACAGTTCTTTTAAAATATGATTTAATCATATATCCTTTTTTTATTATAAATTTCAAATATATCCAATTAAAAAAATTTTAAAAAAAAAAGATTATTTAGTATCATCTTTTAATGTGACGATACTGCTTGAATCAATATCTAATTTATCTGAGAATCTTAAAAAGCTAATAACTTCATTTAATTTATTTGCAGTTTTTGTAGACAATGTTTTAAAACCCAATAATTTTGAAACCAATTTTGCTAATTCATTAATTTTGACAGAATTATTAAGTATTAAAACTTGAGTTATAGCTTCTATAATCTCATCATCAGAAATATAATCTATATTTGGTTTAATTCGTTTTCTTACTACAACTTCCTTTTTAAATATGTAATAATAATTATTTTTTACATAAATTTCATGTGAATTCTGTAATAATGTTGAAATCATTGAATCAATAGAGGATTTAAATTTTTTCGTTGCTTTAACATTATAAACCTTTTTCAATCGATTATATATTTCTTCACGATGAATAGGTGCTTCAGTTCTAATTATATCTTCGATAACTTCAATTACATCCGAATTATTTAATGAATAGAAGTCCTCACAGTCAATTTTATTTTCATAATAATTGTAATCTTTCTCTGTAGAAGGTTTATCCACTTCAACTTTTTTAACTTGAACTTTTGATTTAACTTTTTCTTCGGAAGATTCTAATGTTTCTGTTTTTTCTTCAGTTTTTCCACCATCAGGAACTGATTCTCCTATTGAAATATCCTCATCAATTTTAACTTCTTCCATTACTTCAAAATCATCTTCCGATTCATTAGAATTATTTCCTCTTATTTCTTTTATATCATGAATAACTACTGCATCGGAATCTTCTTCATCCAATACTTCAAATATCTCATCAAATTCATCAAAGGAATTTTGATCTTTTATAACCTGTTTTGAAATCTCAGATTTGGAAGAATCATCTGAAATATCTTCTTTATACTCTGTGTTAATATTTTCAACAGAAATACTGTTGTTGTTGTCTTCTTTAACTTTTTCGACTACGATTGTATCATTATTTATTTCGTCAAGAGTTTTAATATCCTGTTCTTTATTTTTTATAGCATCATTTATTGCATTGATTAAATTCTGTTTTGCATTTTGTCTGTTATGATACCATTCTGTTGACCAAATTCTATGATAATTCCAGCCCAAGCCTTCAAGCATATTCTGTCGAATTCTATCTCTTTCCCTAGCAGAGGCATCATCATTATATTCAGTTCCATCACATTCTATAGCTAATATGTATTCATCATCATTATTAGGATCCAATACTGCTAAATCAACACGATAACCTGAACATCCCACTCTTTTTTCAACTTTATATCCTTTTTTTATCAGGAAATTATAAACTGATTTTTCAAATTCTGAGTCGAATTTTTGTTCTTCCAGAACATTTGATGGGAATTTACCATGTTCTGCATAGTAAAGATAAGTTTTTAGCACCTGAACACCCTTTGGTGATCTTGGTGAAAGATGCATATCAGAAGATTTAAAGTTAGCAAACACTATACATTTTTCTTTAGCACGTGTTGTTAATACGTTTAACCTTCTTTCCCCTCCATCATTATTTAATGGACCAAAGTTACTGGACAAATTATGTGTTTCATCAAAACCATAACCCACACTAATTAACATTACATCCCTTTCGTCACCTTGAATGTTTTCAATGTTTTTTACAAAAAAGGCTTTATCTCCAGTAGTGTTGAAATACGGATCAAGTTCCGGATTTTCTTTAAGTTTTAATTCCAGTTCTTCAAGTATTGCCTGTTTTTGTGCTACACTAAATGTTCCAATTCCTAAACTTTTTTGGAATCCATATTTACCAAAGTGTTGCAATGCATATTCTACAACTTCTTTTGCTTCCCCTTTATTTTGTCGAGTTTTTCCTTTATCATATATGTTATTTGGATTATAAACTAATTTAAGACCCAAATTTTCTGAATTGATTATTGGAGAAGGATAAATGAACAAATCATTATTATAAAATTCCAAGTTTGAAACTGCTATTAAAGACTCGTGTCTACTTCTGTAATGACATTTTAACATCCTGTATGGTAAAACAGTCTTACAGAAATGAAGAATACTTTCCACATCCTGAACATGCATATCCTCTGCTTCTTGAGATTCTATGTTTGTTTCAACATCAAAGAAAGCTGTTGGAGGTAGCTGTTTTGTATCTCCCATAATTATATAATGTTTTCCCCTTAATAATGCTCCAATTGCATCTTCAATTTTAACTTGACTAGCTTCATCAAATATTATATAATCAAAGTAAGATTCAAATGTTTTTGTATCCAGATATTGGGCAATAGACAATGGACTCATGAGTAAACATGGCTTAATATCTGTAATTACTTCATTACATTCCTTTAATAGTTGTCTTATAGATTTATGATTTCTTTTTTTATTCATTTCATGAACTAGTATACCTAACTGTGAAGTTGGAGCAATACTAATTGATAAATCAGGTCTTTGAGCATCAAGTATCTCTTTAACTCTATATTTATTAAGATCAATCGTTTGAACATCCAATTCTTTGAATAATTGAATATTTTTTTCATATATATTGGAGTTAAAGTTCTTTAATATTTCATGTTTCTCAAATATTTCTATCAGAATATTGTTAGCAAAGTTAAATTCATATAATGGTACTATTGCATCAGCCTTGATTTTATCGTTTTTGATGAGTTTAATAATTTCAGCAGTATAATTATTTTTAAATTGTGTACAGTAGGTATTAAATTGATTCCAATCACTTAATGAACGAATATTTTCAGTTATACTTTGAATAGTTTCATTAAAATCTTCAAGATTTATTGGATTTATATTATTTTCACTTAGTTTGTTTTTAAAATGTAATAATGAATTAAGATATTCGTAATCTTCGGATATTTCATCATATTTAATTTCCAAATCATCTATTATACTTTTCAGTTCATTTTTACTGGAGTTATCTATAATCACTCTGTTAGAATTATCTTCTTTAACATATTTTGAGATACCCTCATATTCACTAACTAATTTTGAAAAGTCAGTATCTACATTGTCCCATGATTTAAAGTATTTTTTTGCAGTAGATTCATTATCATCAATGAATTTCTTTAATTCTTTTTGCTGATATAATGAATTTACATGGAATTCAATATCATCCAATGTTTTGAAATAATCCCTTTTGAAGATTTTAGATACTTTGGAATTTATTTCATTTAAATCATCAAAAAGATTAATTAACCTTTCTAATTCATAGATTACTTTTTCGGCCGTTAAATTGTCAGATGTATAATATGGTAATATTGTATTGATTACTCCATTTACATCATCATTCCACAGGAATAAATTATCAAAATCTTCTGTAATAGTATTATCATCAACATCCTGAGAGTAATAACTTTTTAATTCGTTTTTGGATTTTTTATAATCCTTATTCATGAATTTAGTAAAGGAATCTTTATTTGATTTAAATTGATAGAATTTTTGTACAATATCAGGATCATTTAACGCTCTTTTAACTGGAGATTCCTGCAATGATTTGTAAGCTTCTTTAATTTTTGAAAGCAATACTCGTGCTTCATGATGGAACATGAAATCAGAAGATATTTCAGAAGAACGTATTTTGAATAATAACTGGTCAGTTTTTTCTTTTATAGGTTCAACATCTATTTTGTCAATATTGATATCATTATTACAATTATTTTGATATTCTTGTACTGAATCAACTATTTTTTTAAGTTTCCCATCTTCCAAGGAATAATCCTGGTCAGATAATGCTAATTTAGCCTGCTGGATATATTTTTTTATTTCACCATACTTAACAGGTTTTTGAAGATTGGTTTTATGACTAAATTCTACAATATCCTGTTGAATATGTTCCATATGACTATCCATTTCAGATGATTTAAAATTAATATTATCTATATCATCCGGTGAAAGATAATTGATATTTGTATAGTTCCATGGATTATCCTTAATTGGATTAATTAATTTATATATTTCTGCAATTTCATCTATGTTTGATAGAAGCTCTGAACGTTTTTGAGTAGTATAATTTTTAAGACTAGGTAAGTTAAATTTATATACCCTTTGACCAATTTTTTCAAGTTCCTGATAATTATATTCATACATACCAATTAAATCATAAATAGATAAATTAGTATCACCATATTTTGTACGAATAAGCTGTCTATATTCATTCAAATTGTTAATTGACTGTTGAAGTTTTTCATAATCCTCATAATCATCCACTTCAACTTTGTCATTTAAAAGTGATTTGTTCAAATCATCAAGGAAAGACCTTTTTCTTGTTTTATTACTGTGTAACTCTAAACAGTAACTTCCTAAACCAACACTATCCATTCTTTTTTTAACAACATCAAGTGCAGCCATCTTTTCACTAACAAACAATATTTTCTTCTCATTAGCCAGTAATTCAGCAATTAAATTTACAATTGTTTGAGATTTACCTGTTCCAGGTGGTCCTTCAACTACAAGACTATGACCTTTTTTAGCATCTTCTATTACAGCAATTTGTGAAGAATCTGCATCAACTACATTATAATTATCCATAGGATTTAAATCTTCATCAATAGATTTTACATCAAATGAATCAAAACTATCAACTTCACTTAAACCAAATAACCTACCAATTTCACTTTTTTCTATATGATCCCAGTTTTCAATTGATAAATCCTTAAACATCACAAACTTTTTGAAACTAAATGTACTAATATATGCCTGACTGAGAACGTTCCATCCTTTTTTAAATTCAATAGCCCGCTTAACTTTATTAATATACTCTACTAAATCATTTTTATTTTCTATACTATTCTGTTCAGGTAAAATAATCCCCTGTTCCTGTAGTTTATATTTTAATGATAAATTTAATGAAATATCCTCCCTAGTCCAATGTACTTTAAATGGAGATCCGACAGATCTTCTTGACAATTCTATTGGAACTAAGACTAAAGGAGCTTTATGTGTTGAATTATCCTTTTGTTGCTTCCATTCAACAAAACCTAATGCTAAAAAAAGATTATTATAACCTAAATCCTGTACACTGGTTCTATAATATTGGAATAATGAGAATAATCTTTTTTGAAGTTCTTTTTCTGTTAATGTTGTTTGTAATTGTAACTCTTCCTCTTCATTAGATTCAACAGGTATGGACCATATTCCCTCTTCAGAATCTTTAGATGAAAATTTAGGAAGAAAAGATAATTTTTTCTTATTTAAAACTAATGAATCATATAAATCCATTATCTCTACATCAACAATAGGAACAGTTCTAGCAACCTCTTTAAAATTAAGTAAATTATTCCTTAAACCCATATCTAAAAGGTTTTGTTGTAAAGTGTTGAATACATCATTAAAGTCTAATTTAGAACGTTCTTCCATAAAATCCCTATAAATAATACAATTAATATAAAAAAATTAAATAAAATATTTATCATTAAAAAAATTCTTATATTATGATATGTAAATAACAAATATTATAATTTGGTATTGAAATCATAAAAATATAAGTGAAAATATGGAAGAAGTTATTGAAAGAATTATCAAATTTCGGGATGACCGTGACTGGAAACAGTTCCAGACATTAGAAAATCTTGCCAAATCAATCTCCATTGAATCTGCAGAATTATTGGAAAACTTTCAGTGGGATAATGATTATGATATAAAACATGTTGAGGAAGAACTAGCAGACGTTCTTATATATTCATACCTGATGGCTATAACTATGAATGTGGATGTAAAGGAAATTATGCTTAAAAAAATAGAAAAAAATGAGGAAAAATATCCAATTGAAAAGTCTAAAGGAAAATCAACCAAATATACTGAATTACTTACGTTTTAATTGACCAAATATACCTCTAACAATTTGTCGGGATACTTCCCGAACAACAGTATTTGCAGCATTGGTAGCTATTCTTTCAATTTCAGATTTTCCGGCAGTCCCCTGACTGGTTCTACCTCTTTTTGTGGTTTTAGATAAATCTATATTGTCCATTGTCTGTTGAAGAACATCAGGTAATGGGAAACCAGCTTGTTTTTGTTCTGTTTGGGGTATTTGTTGTTGATTTTGATATGCTGTGTTGTCCTGTGATTGATAATCTTGATTATTATACTGTTCCATCTCCTGAACTGGAGCCTGTTGTACTTTTTGTAATAAACGTTCATAAGCAGATTCCCTATCCAACATTTCATAATATTTTCCTTTAAACATAGAAATATTAATTATCTGTTCCCTATAAGAATCATCAATTGCTCCACTATAACATTGTGGAGGTATAATGTCTACTTTTTCTACAACCGTTGGAACTCCTTCTTTATCCAATACTGATACTAATGCCTGACCTATTCCAAGATTTGATATTTCATCGGCTGTATCAAAATTAGGATTTGCCCTAAAAGTTTCAGCAGCTACTTTAACAGCTTTTTGATCTTTTGGTGTGTATGCTCTCAATGCATGCTGAATTCTATTTCCTAACTGAGATAATATTTCATCAGGAATATCAGTTGGACTTTGCGTGATGAAATACAATCCAATTCCCTTGGAACGTATTAATCGTACAATCTGTTCAATTTTTCTTTGGAAAACCGGATTCATATCATCAAATAATAAATGTGCTTCATCAAAGAAGAAAACAAATTTTGGTTTTTCAAGATCTCCAACTTCCGGCATGGATTCAAACATTTCTGTTAACATCCATAATAAAAATGTAGAATATAAATCCGGAGCTAATGATAAGTTTACAGAATCAAATACATTTATTATACCTTTACCATTATCATCACACTGCATAAAATCAGTTAATTCCAAAGCAGGTTCACCAAAGAATTTATTTCCACCCTGTTCTTCTAAAGTTAACAATGAACGTAAAATGGTATTTGCAGATTTTGTAGCAATTGCACCATATTCTGATTCATATCTTTCTCTGTTTTCTGTAACATAATTAATCATTGATTTTAAATCTTTAATATCTATTAATAATAATGATTCAGAATCTGCAACTTTAAATACTATATTTAATACTCCGGCCTGGGCTTCACTGAGTCTCAATATTTTTGATAACAAAATAGGTCCCATTTGTGAAATAGTTACTCTTATTGGTAATCCCTTGTCACCAAATAAATCCCAAAATTCCACAGGATATCCTTTATAACTAAATCCTTTGGATTGTAAATCATATTTTTCTACCCTTTTAGAAACATTTTCATTAGGTTCGCCTGCTTTTGATAAACCTGCCAAATCCCCTTTCATATCAGCAACAAATACTGGAACACCCATATCACTAAATGACTCAGCTAATGCCTTTAAGGTATATGTTTTTCCTGTTCCTGTTGCACCGGCAATTATTCCATGCCTATTTGCTAATTTAGGATGTAATGTTACACAAGTATCATCATTACATCCAATTAATATAGAATCTTCAGTATACATATTGATTTCTCCAATTAGAACTTTATTGTTAATTTATCTGTAAGTGACTATTAAAATATTTAATTGAATAATGTTATTGAAAAAAAAAAGAAAATAAAAATGAGTAGTACGATTTAAAAAAAGAAAAATTGAATGAAATGGTTATTTATGCTGTTACTGTGAATGTTGTGTTGGTTTCGTATGCTTCGTATTTGTCGTTTCCGCTGTATCCTATTGTTACGTTGTTGGTTCCTAGTGTATTTGCTTGTGTTGATAGTGTGTATGTTCCTGTTTTGTCTGTTTTTGCGTAGTATTTTTTACCGTTTATTAATATTTTCACGTTTGTGTTGGTGATTGCTTTTCCTGTGTTTGTTGTGAATTTTCCAGTGATTGTAACGTTTTGTCCCTGTTTTACGTTGTTGATTGGTTCGTAGGTAACTATGACTGGTTGTTTACCAAGAACAGTAAATGTTGTGTTTGTTTCGTATGCTTCGTATTTATCGTTTCCACTGTAACCGACACTTACTTTGTTGGTTCCCGTTTGTGTTGTTGCTACTGATAGTGTGTATGTTCCTGTTTTATCTGTTTTTGCCAAGTATTTCACACCATTAATGTATATTTTTACATTACTGTTGGAAATTGCTTTGCCGTTACTGGTCATGAATTTTCCTGTTATTGTTACGTTTTCTCCGAAGTTTACATTACTTATTGGTTCGTAGGTTACTATTACTGGTTGTTTTCCCAGGACTTGGAATGTTGTGTTGGTTTCATAAGCTTCATACTTGTCATTACCACTGTAACCGATACTAACCTTGTTGGTACCAGTTTGTGTTGTTGCTACTGATAGTGTGTATATTCCTGTTTTGTCTGTTTTTGCTAGGTATTTTACTCCGTTGATGTATATTTTTACATTACTGTTGGATATTACTTTACCGTTACTGGTCATGAATTTTCCAGTTATTGTAACATTTTCACCATAATTAACATTACTTATTGGTTCGTAGGTTACTATTACCGGTTGTTTACCAAGGACAGTAAATGTTGTATTGGTTTCATAAGCTTCATACTTATCATTACCACTGTAACCAATACTAACCTTATTGACACCTGTCTGAGTAGTCTGAACACTTAATGCGTATGTTCCTGTGTTGTCTGTTTTTGCCAGGTATTTCACACCATTAATATAAATTTTCACATTACTATTGGAAATTGCCTTACCATTACTGGTCATGAATTTTCCTGTAATCGTTACATTTTCTCCGAAGTTAACATCAGTTATTGGTTCGTAGGTTACTATTACCGGTTGTTTACCAAGGACAGTAAATGTTGTATTGGTTTCATAAGCTTCATACTTATCATTACCACTGTAACCAATACTTACTTTGTTAACACCTGTTTGGGTAGTTTCTACACTTAATACGTATGTTCCTGTGTTGTCTGTTTTTGCCAGATATTTCACACCATTAATATAAATTTTCACATTACTATTGGAAATTGCCTTACCATTACTGGTCATGAATTTTCCAGTAATTGTCACGTTTTCTCCGAAATTTACATCACTTATTGGATCATAAGTTACAATAACAGGTTGTTTACCTATTACTGTGAATGTTGTGGTCGTACTGGTTGGGTTGTATTTTGTGTTTCCGTTATATGATGCTGTTATGTTGTTTGTTCCGATTTTTTTTGCTATTGTTGTGAAGGAATATGTTCCCTCTGAATCTGTTGTAAGTGTAATTTCCTCATTATTGAATGTGATTTGTATATCATCTGTAATTGGTTGGTTGTCTGTGTCTTTTAGTGTTCCTGTGATTGTTATGTTGTCATTGTATTTTGTTTGGTTGATTGTGTTTATTGTTATGTTTGTATTCAGTTTTTCTACATTAAATTCTGTTATGTAAACAGATTCCAGTATGTTGTTTTCTTTTGGACTTGTTATGGTGAGTGTTTTAGTACCACTTTCTGTTGCTGTGTAGTAATATATGCAATTTCCTTCAGTATCTGTTGTTAATTCTTCGGTAATGTTTTGATTGTTAATTTGTACATATATTTTTTTATTTGTTACGGGTTTTTCTTCATCATCATTTAATGATATAAGTATTGGTACTTCAGTATTTGTAATAATTCTTTCAGGAAAATCAACTGTAATATTTGGTTCAAAGTAATATGTGTTGTTTTCTACTGTGTTATTTATTTGACCGCTTACCGAGGAGTCTCCCATGTTGTTTCTTGCTTCAAGTATATTATCAGTTACAATATTATTTTTTCCATCCACTTCTACTGTGTAATCATGTCCTTCAGAGTATATTGAGTTGTTTTGTACTACAACATTTGATACTTTTTCTAAAATAATTCCTGGTGCATTTTCACTGTATATTGTGTTGTTTTTGAATTCAATTCCCGTATCTGATAAGTACGAATATAGTCCTGCAGTTTTTGCCTTAAGATAATCTGCTGTTCCCTCAGTTTGGTTGTGTTCTCCGATTACTACAATATTATTATTGTTTGATGTTGTGTTTGCACCAATTATTCCAATTCCCATACATGTACGCCCATATAATGTGATGTTGTTTTCGGATATGTTGTTATTGTATCCACCATACATTTCAACCCCATATATCTGAGCAGCCTCTCCCACTAAAATGTTCCGTATGATTGAATTGTTGTTAGGATGATTTCCACCTACTCCAAACAAGTTTCCAGTGTATTGAAAGTCCAACATATTTATGGCATATGCTACTGCAATGTTTCCCCAGGGAGCATTGCCGTAACTACTGGTTACATTAATATAATTCCCTTCTATGATATTATTTTTGAATGTGGCCATTTCAAGGTGTATTCCTGCAGTATACGTATGTGATGTAATATATATCTTATTATCCTTAATTATGTTATTGCTTGACCTAACTACAAGCCCATATGAATAACCACTATCATCAGTGCAGTTTGTTGAAATGAGTGTATTGTTGATGAATGTTATGCCGCTTGTTCCGAGAAATGCTGCAAAAGATGAATAATAACTTCCTCCATAATTACCTGTGATTAATATTTCAATATTGTTATTTCTTATCTCAGCTTGGGTTTTAACATAGAATCCAATACAGTCAGGAAGGTATGGATATGCATCCCAATTAATGGTACATTCACTAAGACATGCCTTTAAGTTACAGTTTTCTATGAGTGATTCTTTTTCTACCCTGAACACATAGGTTGTAAGATCAGGTTTTTGCACGTCAATGGTCATGTTTCGTATTATGTAAGTTCCATTAGTCCCTGTAAGTGTAAGATAATCACTTTTGGTATAGGATTCCGTGATTGTTGAGTTAAAGTTTTGCAGTGCAACTGTCTTGAAGTTGGTTGATAACTTAAATCCAACATTTGTAAGGGCACTGCATCCCTGACCATCAATTACTAGACTAAGATTTTGGAACTTATTGCTGTTTTCATCTAATGAAAAAGTGTAAACATTACTGGGTACATATTTTACATTTAATACTAAACTGCTGTTAGTAGAAGTAATACCTTTACCCATATAAGCAACATTACTCATAACACTAAAATATTGCTTAAAATTGGATGATGTAACATTCACAACCGTAACATTATCATCAGCATCATCTGTTTTTACTTTTTCATAAGTTTTGTCTTTTTTAGTAATGTTTTGTATTGCTTGTTTATCTTCATTATTTTCTTTGATTACATTAGAATTATCATCTAGAATAGTAGTCCCAGATGTTTCTTGTGTAATTTCTTGGGTTTCTAGCATAACATCTTGTGATACTTCACTTGTTATATGTGTTGTATCATTTGTATCTGTTGCCGATACTATAGACATCAAAGCCAAAGTCAATAATAGAAAAATAAACAAACACTTATTTTTCTTGATAATAATCAATTCCCCCAGGAAAAATGTTTATATTATATTATTTTTTCTGATAGTAGACTTCATTAATATAACATCTAATTATAAATATGAATTTATTAATTAATCTTTCAGAAATTATTAAATAATTGGATATTAATCTTGTAAAAAAAAATATTTTAAACCTTACAATAGCCTAATACAATCCGAATATTTCTTAAACTTTAATATCCCTGATACTATTATAAGAGTTATAATTTTTTTTTACAGTAAACATATATTTGAAAAAAATCATATATAGGCTTATTGATTAAATATAAAATAAAATTGAAAAATAATACTAAAACAAAATAAATAAACAAGTATAGTTATTTTATCATTTAATCAATAATAATTTAAAAAACAGTTAAAGGATCAAAAATGAAAATAAAAACAAAACATTTCATTTTATTTATTGCTTTGCTGATTACATTAGTATCAGTGGTCAGTGCTGCAGACATCGATGATACAAGCATATCCTCCGATGTAACAACCAGCACCATATCACAAGACATACAACAAACTGATACAACAGTAAGCACAGAAAGCAAGAATAATAATGAAATAAAAAATTCGCAACAAGCAATAAATAAAGTTGCTTCAGAAAAAAATAGTGGTCAAACAAGAAATACAACACCAACTGTATGGAATTTAAATAATACAAACTTTGATGAATACATAACAGAGTCTGGTTTAAACACGATAATCAATGATAGTGATATATTAAACTTCACAGAAAACATATACCGTACATCAACCAATTATACAGTAGATAAACCAATAAACATAAATGGAAACGGTTTCACATTAGATTTAAACACAATATATGGATATAACCTTCCATCATTAGATCCAACATGGATAGAATTTAATAATGAATCATCCAATTCAAATATTACAAACCTAAAGTTCCATAATACACAAGTATTCACAACAACAGCATCCAACATAACATTCGACAACATCAATGTAACAGTAGAAAATCAGGGTGTTGGAATGAGTACAGGATACTTTGCAATGCGTAACGGAGTAATAAACATAACAGTAAAAAACAGTTACTTCTATGCAGTAAACAATACTGGATGCAGTGCAATAGTAATTACACTTGGTGAAAACTGTACAATAGACAACAACACTGTGATGGGTAGTGGCAAAGTTGGAAACCTCATATATCTTAACATGTATGGAGCAACCAATAATGCAAATGGAATAACCAAAAACAGAGCAAACAAAATAACCAACAATCACATTTCCTGTATCAATGGAGAGAATATTTGTTGGGGAATTACAGTAACCGGACCAAGAAACGTAATAGAAAACAACACAATAGATATAACCGAAGGTCAATATGGTATAACTACCACATGGGCTGGAAGTTACGATAACGAAACTGATCCGGAAGATACACACAATGTAAGTTACTATGGAAACAAATACATCAATAACACAGTAAACGGTAAATTCTCAACAGGAAACTACAGTATCGTAGAAAACAATACAATAAATGGAAAAGCCATCATATATGGAAGTGCAAATGTAACAAACAACATCTTTTTAGCTGATGTTGATGTATATAACAATGTACGATTCCATTCAAACAATGCAACAGGTCAAACTGTAAATATACAGAAACCAAATAGTTGTTTCAAAGATAGTATTATAGGTACACTAAACTTTAAAGGTAAATATACTACTTATAATTGTAGTGGCAACGATATCGGTTCAATAACACCTGCTTCATATAAGGGTTATTTTGTTTCATGTAATGGAAATTGTCCAAACTGTGAGTCAACAAATAACAAACATTTAATGAAAAATGTTAATAAAAATGTCAAAACTAGTGATGAAGAACAAGAATATACTTTAACATATCTTAGTTATCGTGAAATTACCGGTAAATATTATAATGGAACTCTAAAATTAATTTTCGAAAATAGCCATCAATTTAATATACTATTTTCGAAGTATAGGAGATCATATGTATTGAGTTTAGCTCCTTTAGGGGATGATGCATATAATATTAATACATTGATTATTGATATACAAATAGATTATACTTTAACAGATAATGATGTGGGAAAAATAATACCCCAAATTTCTGATTGTAAAGATATTAAAGATATAGATTTAATATTTGAAGGAAATGGACATACTTTTACTATAAGGGACACAAATGGTGAACACTACTTATATAATGAATATAAATCCACTACTTATCAAAATTATAATCTGGTAGTGGCAGATTTAAAAAACGATGAAGATGTACCTGAAGCTATTTATATGAAAGATGTAACATTCAAAAATGGTAAAATTACTATCCCTTATCAAGAAGTTTACTGTCTAGAAGTATTAATTTTAGAGGATAATGTTAATATTGAAAACTCAGAGATTGATATAAGCATACCATTAATTTGGGTTGATGGAGATGATGAATGGGGAGTAAATGGAATTGTTTATAGAGCAAATGATGGAAGTACTACAGTATTAAATAATAACACAATAACATTATATTCCTATGAAAATAGTCATGACTATAATGCTGACGATTATGCTAATTCAATATCAATAGAAAGTGATAATTTCATTTTCACAAATAATGAAGTAAATATACGATATGTAAGACCAATATTAATAACATCCTCAAAGGCAATCATAGAAAACAACACCATAACCTCTATGGATACGGACTACACAATAAACATCACAGGTGACAACAACATTGTACGCTACAACACACTAACTGCTGGCGAAAACGAAGGAGATTCAACCGTAATTGTTACTGGTGAAAACAACATTGTTGAACAGAATCCATATGTTGAACCAGGACCAAGCACAGTAATTACTGAAAATACTTACTCTGAATTCTTTGATGATGAATGTTTATTAAGACCAGACTTCAACAACACCGACTTAACAGTATCAGGAAACATCAATGAAAAAATATTCCTCTTTGACGGCGTAAACGTAACAATTACCAATGATGGTACTGCAACATTAACAAACTGTCAATTTTCAGTAGGTAACGATGCTACAGTTGTACTAG
>NZ_JAEELZ010000074.1 GCF_016282985.1 Methanosphaera sp. | reverse complement strand
TAGATCATACTTTTGTTTTAGAAGGAAAAGATTTATTTGTTTATGATGAAGATAATAATCATTATATATTATTAATAATATTTAATAGATTTAATCTTGTAGAAACATTCTGGGAACTTGGACTACCATTTTTAAGAAAAGAAAAAGTATTCTTTGATATTGAAAATGAAGAAGTTGGTATATGTGTTAATGGTCCAAAAGTTACTTATGAAAGTAATACTTATGTTTTAATTAATGCTGCTATTATAACATTCTTATGTGCTGTTATTATTGGATTATTATGTCATATGCCAAATAAAAAAGAAAGAAAAAGAAGATTAAATGAATTAGAAGATGAACAAGAATATTCCAATTCATTAAATTAAATAATAATGTTCAAAAATGTTTAATAAATAAACCCTATTTAGAAAGTAAAAGTAATTGTTATTATTTATTAATTTTATTATTAAATGAAAAAATAAATTAATTAATTAAATTTGTTATAAAGAAAAAAATATTTAATTTAATTTTTAAATTATTTAATTTATTATGAATCCCCCATTAGGTTGCATAACAATAGTTACTTTTCTACTATTATCAACTCTCACTTCAGTCAATAGAGCATATCCATTTTTATCATCAGTATAATAATTCACAGTTTTTTCTGGTTCAAACATAGGTAATTCAACCTCCATTTCTTTCATATTACTCTCACCATTAAGTCCAGAGACATACCATTTACCGGCACTTTTTCTTGCCAAAATAACAAATTTTCCAGGGTATCCATCAATAAAAACAGTTTCTTCCCAAGCACTAGGTAAATTTTTAAGAAAATCAATTTCAACTTGTGGTAATTCATCAAGATTATTTGGTTGCATAGCCACACATTGTATAGAAGTTTGCATAATAATACCACTAGCCATTTCAAAAACATCAGTAGTTTTTCTTGTATGACGACTTGCATTATCACGACTTAAAAATCTATTCATAATAATTCCACCCCAGTCCATTGAAGCTAAAGAATTACGGCAAAAAGGATGTAAAGTGAGGTCAAATGGCTGTCTTAAGGCACTTCCTTCATTGAAAAATACATTTTCTGAGGCGAGCACGGCTTCACTGGCTACATAATTTGGATACAATCTTTCCCAACCTCTGGGTAAAGTACATCCATGGAAAATTACTTGTAAACCAAATCTATTTGCATCACTTAATAGATCTTCATATAATTGCATTGTGACTTGTTTATCTCCTCCAAAAAAGTCTACTTTTATTCCTGCAATACCTATACTTTGCATCCATTTCATTTCTTTTTCTCTAACTATACTATTATGCATACATTGTCTAGGTGTTTGTGGTGCATCATTTTCATATCCATTAGAATTATACCATAACATTAGACGAACACCTTTTGATTGAGCATAATTGGATAATTCTTCAATTTTCTCACGACCAATTCTCGCATCCCACCAATTATCTACAAGGCAATATTCAAATCCCATTGCAGCAGCAAGATAAATAAATTGTACTTGGTCCTCACAGTTAATACTATCATCTGGCCATATTAACCAACTCCATGTATATATAACTGGATTATATTCAATTGATGGCTCATATAACGGATCAACAATATCATAGGTAATTGTTGTTTCTACAATTGGCTTTAAATTAGCCCCAACAGTAATTGTTCTCCAAGGAGTACTTCCAGGTATGGGGATGCCTGCATATGTTGTACCTATTCCATTATTTTCTCCTTCCATTGGATATGCTATGGTATAACCAATTTCTGGAGAAAAATCACTAAGGTGAGAACCAACATATCCTGATGTAACTCCAGTTTCACCTAAAAGTACCCATCCATGATTCCCTGTATGGAATAAAGCTGGAAATACATAGCCTCTACCATATAATGATCTTTTTCCCATTTCTTCATCAGCTGAATATACTTCTTCATAACTTGGTTTAGTACGCTCCCATCCTATCATTGGATCACTTTGGGGAGAAATGAAAGTAGTTGTGCCTTCAGGAAAAAGAAAAGAACTAACTTCACTAAATATTACGGCACTTTTAGGATTATCATTTTCTTGTCTATGTAAAGTATATCTAAAAGCAACATCATTATTTGAAACAATAAAAGTAAATGTAATTTTATGCTTTTCTCCATTTTCTAATAGACAATCTAATTTGTTAGCTGAAAATTCTGAATGAGAAGCTTTTGTTCTAGACATATCATAACTTTTTTGTAATTCTGAAATTTCTTGAGTTATAAGAGTAAGACCTTCTGAAAAATCACCTATATTAGATTTTAATCCTAATCTTGAAGGTTGAATCATCTCTTGATTATCATATTTTAGTGAATAAGTTGCAACTCCTTTTTCTACTTGTAAATTTACAATGAGTCTTCCATCTGGAGATGAAATTTCGATGTTATTAATTATTGCAAAAAAAGAAAAAAGTAAAATTGATATAATAATTTTAGTTTTCATTTTTATATAGAAAATAAATCTTTATAATTAATAAAAATTAAAAAGAATAATTCATCTATTT
>NZ_JAEELZ010000073.1 GCF_016282985.1 Methanosphaera sp. | reverse complement strand
CTTTAATTATTAAATAAAATATAATTAAATATATTATAAAAATAATTTAAATAATTTAATAATAATAAAATTAAAAAACTTTAAAAATTTTTGTCAAAAAAATCACATGAAAAAAAAAATAATTAACTTATTAAAATTTTTAATATATCTAAAAATTAATATATATCCTCCATAAAATTGAATATATTATAATTATTTGATATATTTGTTAAAGATATATCATAAATGAAATTAATAAATTTTTTCTATAGAAAATAAATATTAAATTTCTACAGAATAAAAATTTTGTTCTACAGAATAAATTATCTTTTTTCTTAATTTATTTAATATATATTTATACAAATTAAATAAAATATTTAATTATGAAAAATATATTTGATAAGTCTAACTTCGGAAACTTAAAATTAAATAGTCGTATAATATGTACTGGATTATGGCAGACCGAAAAATTCAAAGATACATGTGAAAGATATGAAAAAATATCTTCAAGTGGAGTAGGTTTAATAATTACTGAAATAATGTCCTTACATGCTAAAGATAAATTCTCCGAATATGCTTTTATAATTGATAAACCAGATTTTATTTTTCAAGCCAAACAACTAGCAGAAATATGTCATAGACATGACGTGCCAATATTTGGTCAGATAGAATTTATAAAATTTAATAGAGGTATCGATCTGGATATAGCAGTAAATGATTTATCAATTGATGATATTCGCAAAATTCAAACTGATTTAATAATAGCAGCAAAAAAATTATCATTTGCAGATTTTGATGGAATCCAACTGGCATTAGGTAATAATTTCTATTTATCTAAATTCATTAATCCATATTATAATCAAAGAAATGATGAATATGGTGGAAATACATTTAATAGAATGAGAATTGTATTAGAAACTATAAAAGTTATAAAAAATACATCCAACTTACATGTTAATTGTAGAATCAATGCATTTGATGGTCGTAAAGGTGGTATTGATAAGAAAGAAAGTCTTGAAATATCTAAACTTCTTGAACAATATGGTGCTGATAGTATTCAGATTACCAGACCTTTATCACCTGTATATTATACAAAAGAAAATAAGGAAAATGAACTACTGGATTTTACTAAAACACTTGTAAATAATATAGATATTCCTGTAATTTTAGGTGGAGGTTTTCATGATATGGAAACAATGAACAATTTATTAAACTCATCTAATATAGAATACTTATCTATGTACAGGCCATTTATTGCTGAATCAGATTTTCTAGAAACATGGAGAAAAGATGGATGTGGAGTATCAAGGTGTAAAATGTGCAATAATTGTTATAGAACTAAAACCAGTACCTGTTATCATTTTTAATAAAATTTATTTTAATTAATAATGAAAAAATTAATATTTTTTTAAAAAAACCATTTTAAATCATTTTTTATTAAAATTTAACTTGTATAATCAATTTATATTGAAATTAGAGCAATTAATTATATATTATCTAAAATACAACTATTACTATAAGTTATTAAGGAGATAATATGGATTTTAATTTTGATTATACTGAAAAAAGAGTGATAATGAGTATATTCTTCTGTGTCGCTTTTATTATAGCAAACTTAACAACAGTTAAAATTATGGAAATACCATATATACATATGGAAGCACCTGCAGGTGTACTTATATATCCATTAGTATATGTTTTAACTAACGTTTTAGCAGAAGTATATGGAGAAAGAATTGCACAAAGAACTATTATGTTGGGATTAATTGCTGATATTTTGTTTGTATTTATGACTGTACTACAAATATATTTACCTTCACCAGCATATTATCCAGGTGATCCTCATTTAGCATTTGTATTTACACAAACACCAAGAATACTTATATTTGCATACATTAGTTACTTAATTGGTAATTTAGTTAATGCAAGATTAACAACAATAGTTAATAGAGGAACAACATATTTAAAAGCTAAAAATTGGTTAGTGGTTGCATTTAGTGAATTAATTGATGATACAATTATGGTTACAGGTTGTTACTTAGGATTAGTTCCACCTATTGATATGGTAATAATTATTTTCAGTACCTTTATAATAAGTGTAATATGGATTACAGTAGCACAACCTTTCATAGCAAAATTAGTAGCATGGGCACAGGAAGATGCTCCAGTAACAACAGCAGCATAAATAATGATTTAATAAAAATCATTATTCTTTTTTTAAAAACTTTATAATTTTTCATTAACTTCTTCTTTAAAAAATAATTAATATATTAATAAGAGAGATATATATTAATATACAAAATTTATGGAGTAATTGAAATGGAAGAAGAAATTAAAAAAATATTCATGGAACAACCTTGGTTTGTAGCTACAACTGGTGATGGACCTAATGTAGTACCTATAGGATTTAAAATGGTTGAAGATGATGGAACAATGGTTATTGCAGATGTAGCAATGAACACAACCAGAAAAAATTTAATTGAAAACGGTTTAATTGCAGTAACAGTATGTGATCCTGAAACTAAAAAAGCATACATGGCAAAAGGTAAAGCAACTTTCTTTGAAGAAGGAGAACTAGTAGACGGATTAAATAAATTTGCAGAAGAACAAGGATTCCCTTTCAGAGCAAAAGGTGCAGCAACATTTAAACCTGATGTAGTTTTAGCTAAACACCCAGGTCCAGAAAACGATCAAGAAATTGAATGGATATAAATTGATATGATGGTGTATTTACACCGTCTCTAACTACTTTTTTTTAAACAGTTATTAAATTAAGTAAAAAAAATGAAATTAATTTATTATATTAAAATAAAATTAAAATTAAACATTTTGAATATTATCCAATACCATTCTTCCGATTAATAATAATGGTATAACCGCTATAATAATTGTTGGATATGTAAACATATTAACTCTCCACGTATTACTTATTGACTTAAATTCACATAAAAAGTAATACTTTTTGAATCTTTCTTATTATTATTTATTATTTTTTATTGTATTTAAATGATTATAAAATAATAATTTTATGTATTAATTTATTACAATTTCTTTTATTATGATGTATTAAAAAAGACTAAAATTTAAAAAAAAAGTAAAAAAAGATTAAAAAAAAGTAGAATGATATTTAATAGTCTTTTGAATAATTTTTTCCTGATAATTATCATTCACATTATCAACTGTAGTATTAATTTTCATACTCTTAAGAATATTTAACATGTTCTCTTTATTTTTAGTTACTACAAATATATTTTTATTATTTGAATTATTAAGATAAGTATACTCATTCAGTGAACTGGAATAATTATAGGAGAATTTTTTATCTTCAATTAAAATTACTTCCATCTGATTTATATCTCTAACTGTTAAAAAATTAAACATTTCCTTAACATCATTTAAAGTAGTTTCATCATCATCAAAAACATAGATTTTGATTCCATTTTCTAAATCTTCATATGTACTGAAATGATCTGTTTGATTAATTACACTAACATTGCTATATGGTACTTTTATCTGTACTTCATTAACATTTATCATTTTATAGTTAAACTCATTATTTATGGCATTATAAAAACATAACCCACATATTATAAATAGAATACCTATTATTACTACTTTTTGAATATCCATGATATTGATATAATTCATTATTCTTATTAAAGTTATGTTATAATTTATGAAAAAAAAAGTTCTATAATAAATAGTTTTAATAGATTAATATCTAAAAAATAGCTGTTTTTGACTTTTAAAATTATTAAATATTTTAAAAATTAAAAAAAAAGATTTAGGGGATTATATGAATTTTACTGCAGTACCATAACAGTGTACTTCAGAAGAATTTTCAACAATAGAACTGGTGTTATATCTGGTCATTATTATTGCATCTGCACCTAATTGTTCTGCATGTTCTATCATACGTTGTGTTGCAATTTCTCTTGATTCAATCATCATCTCGGTATATGCTTTAAGTTCTCCCCCGGTTATGTTTCTTAAACCCTGTGTAAAGTCACGAACAATGTTTTTTGATTGAATATTGTTTCCATTCACTAATCCTAATATTTCATAGTTTTTTCCTGGTATATTTTCTGTTGTTGTAATTAACATTATTATTACTCCTATTTTATATTAAAGTATTTTAATTCTTTAAATATATATTTTTTTTTAATATTGTTAATGAAAATTATTATTAATGACCCTTATTTCCAATATATCTGTTTATTGATTCAATTTAATTTTTATTTATATACTTAGCATCATTAATAGAAATAGATTAATCATAAATAGAACAAAGAAATAATATAATAACAATTAGAAAATATTAAGGTGAAGTTATGGAAAAGGATTACGTGACAGTATCAGAAATTAATTCTTATCTTAATGATAAACTGAAAAGTGACCTTAATTTAAGAAATTTTTACATTAGAGGAGAAATTTCTAATTACAAAACATATCCAAGTGGACATAGTTATTTTACTTTAAAGGATGAATCTTCAGAAATTCGTGGAGTAATGTTTAGTGGATATAAATCTAACCTTCGATTTGAACCAAAAGATGGAATGAAAGTCATTATCAATGGTAAAATTGAAATGTATGAATACAGAGGAAATATTCAATTATATGCTTTTAACATAATTGAAGATGGTGTTGGAGAATTGTATGTTGCATACCAACAGCTTAAGAAAAAATTAGAAAAAGAAGGTTTGTTTGATAAGAGTCATAAAAAACAAATTCCAAAATATCCTGAAAAAATTGGAGTTGTAACAGCTCAAAACGGTGCTGCTGTAAGAGATATTATAACTACTATTAAAAGGAGATATCCTGTTTGTGAAATTCTTGTATTTTCTACTTTAGTACAGGGAGATATGGCTGCCGAACAGATTGTTGATCAAATTAGAAATGCTCAGAATTATGATTTAGATACATTGATTGTCGGTCGTGGTGGAGGAAGTATAGAAGATTTATGGCCATTTAATGAAGAGATTGTTGCCAGAGAAATATATAAATGTGAAATTCCAACAATTAGTGCGGTAGGTCATGAAATTGATTTTACGATATCTGATTTTGTAGCTGATAAAAGAGCAGCTACTCCAACTGCAGCTGCTGAAATTGCTGTTCCAGAGATTGATGAATTAAAATATAAACTTGAACAATTTAATACAAGAATAAATAATAGTATAATGGATAAATTAGATGAAAACAGGACCAGGTTAAATCAAATTTCTAAAAAACAAGTTCTTAAAAATCCTGAAACTATGTATAATATTAAACAAATGCAATTAGATGGAATTATGGGAAAGTTTGGTGTTATATCGAAAAATATTATTGTTAATAACAGGAATAAATTATTTGAACTGGAAAATTCTATGATGTTAAAAAATCCTGAATTGATTACAAAAAATAAAAAAGAACAATATTTAAGAAATATAAGTAAATTAGAAGTATTGAATCCATTATTAACTTTGAAAAGAGGATATACAATTACAAAGGTTAATGATAAAGTTATTTCTTCAGCTGAAGATATTAATAAGGATGATGAAATAGAAGTTGTGTTTGATGACGGATCAATAAATGCTAAGGTGATATAAATGGATAATTTAAGTTTTGAAGAAAGTTTAGAACAATTAGAAGAAATTGTAAACAAATTAGAAAAAGGTGATGTACCTTTAGATGATGCAATAGATGAGTTCAATAATGCTATGCAATTAGTTAAAATATGTAATGAAAAATTGAATAATGCAGAAGAATCTATTGCCAAGATTGTAGAAGATAACGGAGATTTAATTGATTTTAATACAAATGAATGATTTCATTCATTTTTTTTAAACTTTTTTTAATGATTTTATATACTATTTTTTAATATTACTTATCAGACGCTCGGATTAATTATATATGCATTTTTCATCAAAAGAATTATTTGTATTGTAATGAAAATAATTGAATAAATGGTGAAAAAATGAATATTAAAATCAATAATATAAGTGCAGAGCAGATAGGTGAAAGTTTAGAAATTAAAGGGCGTATAATTAAAGTAGATGATTCAACTCCTCTTATTATAAAAGGTTTTTATAAATGTTTAGATTGTATGGCTACATATGAAGTAACTAATAAAAAATTGGAACATAATACGAAACCTGAAATGTGTTTAGACTGTGGAAGTAATAACATTAAATTTATGCCTAACCAGTCAAAATATATTGATTCACAAAATCTTATTTTAGAAGATATTGAGGAATTTGTTGATAAATATGGTAGAAAAAGAAATCCCAATACTATTAAGTGTGTAGTTTATGGTAAAGATGTTAATCAGCATATCAAAAGTGATCTTGTTGTTATTAAAGGTATATTAAATATTACAATTGAAAATGAGATGTTTATTGAAGTTACTGATATTTGTTTATCAGAAGAGATTTAACTTAAAAAATTGTAAAAATAGAATTATTCTTTATTTTTAATAGTGGAGTTTATTTTGTCAATAATTACTTGTGTCCATCTTGATCTTTCAAATATATTATATTCATTCATTGTAATCCCTATTTTTCTTTGAAAAGTATTAAATTAGATTATTCTAATTTAATTTGTCTTATTAAATATGTGATTTAAAGATATTATGTAAATTAAAATTATTGGAGTAAAATAAATTTTATTTACCTATACCCCTATGGGTATATATTATAATATAACTAATCTTATATATAAAGATTAATAAGAAAACATTAAAAAATACTTAAAAAATATTAAAAAAAAGATAAAATATTAAAGATTATTGAAAAATACATTCGGCATCAGATAAGGTTAATCCAATAACCATTTCTTCATCCTTAATATCTGAAAATTTTCTTGAACCCATACAACCAAGAGTCATATTGGATTTACCACTGATAAACGGATAGGAAACTGC
Source organism: Methanosphaera sp. (assembly GCF_016282985.1). Classification (GTDB taxonomy): domain Archaea; phylum Methanobacteriota; class Methanobacteria; order Methanobacteriales; family Methanobacteriaceae; genus Methanosphaera. Next base: position 441 of record NZ_JAEELZ010000073.1, on the reverse strand, counting down.
ATCTGCACATAATGATGCTGTTCCATTAAAGTTAGCTTCAAATCTGGTTTTGAGTTTTGTTTTAAATAATTGTGCAACTTTAAATGCCTGGGATGGCATAGCGTAGATAATAATTACATCAGGTGTAAATTCAGCATCACATAATGGTGCATATCCTACAGCTGCCTTAACAGGAGGAATTTGAGGAAGTGCATCAACAGTTTTTTCGGTTAACCCGAGAGCTAATTGACCATTAGGGCAGTTGATTTCATTTACAGTAGCATAATAGGATTCTTTTTTAGTTGATGCATCAGAAACTAATTGACAATGTTTAGCTTGACCATCATATTTAGATAATTCCTCTTTGGCATCTTCTTCATTATCATATATTTTTATTGCAACAGGTTCTTTTTCCATTTGAACAAATTCTCTTATTTTTTCAGATAATTCTTTACAATCCAT
>NZ_JAEELZ010000072.1 GCF_016282985.1 Methanosphaera sp. | reverse complement strand
GTTTTTAATTAAAGTAAACTCAATTGGACCTTCTTCATCAATATAAAATGGCATTTTGTAATGATTTGGAACGTTATGTACTTTAATACTTTCATGGTTTAATAGTAATTTTGCTCCAACATCACTTTTATGGAAAACTTCATATGGTGCATTAGTAATTGCATCTATAATCATATCCACATCTTCATCTTTGTCTCCAGAGTATTCTAAGGACCATTCATCACCATCAGGGAATTCAATATCATCAATTACACCGAATTCATCGTTGACCAATCTAAATTCAACTGTTTTTCCGTTGTATGTACATTCACAGTATTGTATTATCTCGCTTACATTATCATATAGTAATGCATCTAATATGTTATCTATTTCCATTGATAAATCTCCGTTTTTTAAAGGGTGTATAACTTTATCTTTTACAAAAATAATAATCTTTTCGGATATGTGAAATTTATTTCGCTATACTTACCTATAACGAAGTAAAATTTTCAGTTAATAAAGAAGTTTTTATAATCAAGAAATTACTTAAAAAAATATCCCCGAAAAAAGTTAAAAAAAAGAATTAAAAATAGTCGAAAATATCAAATAAAAATAAATACATGTACATGAAGATATTAAAAAACATGATTTAAGAACCAGCTTTAAAAATAATAAGAATAAAGTTTAAGTAAAATAACTTTATTCAAATAATCCGAGTTCATAATCATATAATGTAGTCTATATCATCCTCAACATAAACATCATCATAATCCTCATACTCTTCAAGTAATTCCAAATCATCAGATTGATTTATATCAACACTCGATTGGTTGATAGTTGGTCGGATAACATCAACATTTACAACTGCCAATGAAAATGGATCCACTTCAATATGTCCCAAAGACATAGTTGAACCATCAATATCATAGGATACATTATAACTATAAATGAATCCACCCATTTCATTAATTTTTACAGGATTTGTTAAATAAGCTCCATTTATGTCTAATTTATCCAATTCTTTCTGAGCCAAAACCCTACATTTTTCTTCGGATAGTTCATTTGTAACTTCATTGGCAAAAGCACAATGAATCAATTCCCCAGTATTTGCATCATATATTATATTACCCAAATCAATTATATACACCACTTTATTGTCTTTAGTACTGAATAATTCCACATTTACAACTTTCTGATTCTCACCATTCTTTTTATATAATTCATTTGCTTTGGCAATGATATCTTTTTGAGATATTTTAGCTTCAGGTAATGATCCATCATCTTTTTTAAATGTATAAAAATATTCAGATAATACTCCTTTAGCTTCGAAACCTTGTGCATCAATTAATTCTGGTTTAACTTTTGCATCAACTTCTAAATGTAAAATTGAAATATCTTCCGAGATTTTTTCTTCTACATCAACAATGTAATAATAAGTTCCATTAGCCATTTTATATGGCCCCGTTACTGAAACTGTAGCATTTGTAAAATTAAACATATTCTGATATGCTTTTTTGATTTCCTCTTTAGAAAGTAAACCATCAACGGGTTTGACGGGAGTAACCGGTTTATTGACATTTTTTATATCATCAATTGTCTTTAATTCCTCAACATCACTATCATTTAAATCGGATAGAGTTACATTGGACGTATTAGGTTGAAAAGATATACAACCAGATACAGAAACTACACCAACAATAATTAAAAGAATTAGTATCAAATTAATCTTTTTCATATTCTCACCACAAAACTATCCTTAATAATTAATTACAATGATTTTTTAATAATATATATGTTTAAAATATATAAAATTTTTTGAAAATTAAGAAAAAGATTAAACTATAAAAATTTTTATCTAATATGCATCTTAATTTGAAACAGAAATAGGATATTGAAAAATTTTAATAGAAAAATTAATAAATAATATATCTAAATAAAACATGTGAAAATAATAAGGAGTAAAAATATGGATTATATATCTGTATTTCTTATAGCTGTTGCTTTAGCAATGGATGCATTTAGTGTTTCAATCACAAAGGGTTTTACTCAAAGACATTTGACAAAAATGCAAATTTTATGGTATGGCGTTTTTTTCGGTGGTTTTCAAGCTTTGATGCCCCTAATTGGATATTTTTGTGGTAACACCATACGTTCTTTCATAGCATTTATAGCACCTGTAGTTGGCTTTGTTCTATTGTTAATTATAGGATTAAATATGATTAGAGAAAGTTTAAGCAACGATGAAGAAGAAATAACTGATAATTTTAGTTTTAAAGAAGTGACATTACTGGCTATTGCTACAAGTATTGATGCATTTGCAGTTGGTTTAAGTTTCGCATTCTTAAATACCAGTCCATTGATACCTAGTGCAATTATAGGAATTGTTGCATTTATATTTAGTATAATAGGCATATACATAGGAAAAAAATTAGGAAACATATTCGGAGATAAATTCCAAATTATTGGAGGAATCATATTAATACTTATTGGAATTAAAATTTTGTTAGGCATATGATATATTCAAATAATACGTCTAAGCACAAAATTCACTAAAAGATACTTCATAAACTCAAAATTAATAATTGATAATTAACAATATAATAATAGAGATATTTTCAAAAAGGACGCTGAATAAATGATTAAGGTAGAAAATTTAACAAAAATTTACAAATTAAATGATAATAACCGAATTAAAGCATTGGATAATGTTTCATTTGAAATTAATGATAATGAAATATTTGGTATTATGGGAATAAGTGGTTCTGGAAAATCCACTTTAATGCGTATTTTAAGAGGTGTTGAACCATTTGATGAAGGAACAATCACCATCGGAGATATGGTTATCACCCCTAAAACCTATAATAATTACAAAAATGATTTAAAAGAAAAAACTGCCATACACTTACAAAGATCTTTTGGATTATGGTCAAAAACAGCTGTTGAAAATGTGATTCATAAATTATATGGTATAAAAACCGGAGATGAAACAACCGCAGACATAACACATATCAAAGAGGAGTATATGGATGAGGCATTGGATATTTTAGAAACAGTAGGTTTAAAAGAAAAAGCAGATCATTTTGCTCCTGTTCTCAGTGGTGGTGAAAAACAAAGGTTAGTTCTTGCAAGACAATTGGCTAAAAAACCAGAAATTTTACTTTTAGACGAACCGGCCACCATGAGCAGCCCCAAAAAAAGAAAAGAAGTATTGGATACTATTAAAAAAATACATGAAAAATACAATACAACTGTAATAATAGTATCACACCAACCGGAAATTCAGGAATATATGGCTGATAGGATAATGTTAATGTTTAACGGTCAAGTAACTGAAATTGATAGTCCTGAACAGGTTATTGAAGACTTTTTAAAAGATGAAGAAGAAATTTATCCAATAGCAAAATTAGATAGAACAGAACCAATCATTAAAGTGAATAATTTAACCAGGGATTTCTACCTTTATAGAGGAGGACATGTATTAACTATAGAAGATGTTAACTTTGATGTTAAAAAAGGTGAAATATTATCCATAATTGGTCCAACAGGTTCCGGTAAGACAGAAATATTAAAAATGATAGCAGGTTTTGAATTACCTGATAGTGGAAGTATAGAAATATTTACTGAAGATAAATGGATTAAAATGGATGAATATGGGGAAAACAGGATGCAAATAAGAAAAAACATGGGCTTTATGCACCAGGAATTTGCATTAACACCTCATACACCAATAATTGAACAATTAAAATATAAAATATCCCCAAAAACAGATGACATATATAAATATGCCATAGAAAAAGCAGATGAACTTGGAATTAGTAAAGAAGCTTTAGATATTATATATCAATTAACAGATTTATCTAAAGATGAAGCAATACTAAAATTAGAAAAAATAAATTTAAGTCCGGAAATATTAAATATTTTATTCCCAAAAATTAACACGGAAGAAGTTATTAATTATGCTAAACCAGTGTTCGAAGCACTTGACTTGCCTTTACCATTATTAACAAGACAATTTATAGAATTATCCGGTGGTCAAAAAGTAAGAGTTGCTATGGCCACAGTATTAGCTTCAAAACCTGAAATTTTAATTCTTGATGAACCATTCGGAGATTTAGACCCTGTTACATTAAGACAAGTAGCGAATTCACTCAAAAAGATTAATGAAGAATTTGGAACCACGATTATTCTTGTTAGTCACACAATGGAATTTGTTAAAGAAGTATCCAGCAGAAGTATTCTAATAAATAAAGGTAAACTTATAGAAGAAGGAGATCCTGAAAAAGTTACAAATGATTTTATTGAAATGGAAAGTGAATAGGTGAAATTATGTTTGAAAGAATATTAGTCCCAACAGATGGTTCTGAACTATCAAAAAAAGCAGGATATGAAGCAGTGAACATTGCTAAAAAAATAGGTGGAAAAGTAATTGTTACACACATCATTGATCAGAAATTAACAAAACCATATGATGTTTTAGAAAACCAAGCACAGGAATATATCAAAGTAATTATTGACTATGCTTTAGAAAATAATGTTGAATGCGAAAGTATGATTGTGTTTGGAAGTCCAAAATATGATATCGTTAAATTAACTAGAAAAAGTGAAGCAGATTCCGTTATGTTAGGAACTCATGGAAAAACTGGAATAACCAGTACATTACTTGGAAGTTTTGCACAGAATGTTGTTAAGACAATAGATTTGCCTATTACATTAATCAAATAAATACTTATTAATAGAATCTATTAATAAAAATATTATATCCTCCACATTTTCTATTTTTTTGTTTTCGATTTCAAGATGTAAATAAGATGTTAACAAAATGTTAACAGGAGTTAATATATCATCCAATTTAAGTAAACCTATGTTAACTTCATCAATCAAATTTATTATGCTGCTAACAAATGCAACATTTTGTGTATTATTATTAAAATAGTAAAACTTGGTTGCATACTCCTTTTTATCAATTGAGGTATGAGTATAAAAATCATCAAAAGTTATGTTGAACCGTGATAACCTGCTTAAAACAGTACTCTGAAAATCTACTGACATAAATGTTTGAAGATATAAAGCTTCTCTGGTAGCTTCTTGAACACTAGTTGCAATTAATTCTCCCAATTTTGAATGTTTTCCTGCATTTTCTATATGATTTTGACTATCTTTATTAGAGATTATACAAATACCATCAGTACCTGTACCTGTAGCAATATGGGAAGAGTATTGACTTTCAATTTTTAAATCTTGAAGAACACTAGTTTTTGCTTCTGTAGCAGTTATTGAAGCAGTAATCAAAGCACCATCATGTAAATTAGCATCGATAAGGATAATAATATTTATAGTTCCAAAATGATTAAAATAATTATTATTATATTCATAAAAAGATGCCGGATCACCTGCTTTAACTGCGTTTTTATCAGCACCTGCAGTAACAATAGATGTTACTTTTAATTTTTCATATTTTTTAACAGATATTGCATAATTATCCATACAAGCAGAAGTCAATAGTCCTGATGTCTTTTCAGGATTTAATCCCAAATTTAAGAATTTATTCTTTTGAAAATTCTCAAAATCACCATCAGTTAAATCATCATAATCTTTTTCATCAGTAGACATGTTAACAACATTAGTCATATTATGACAAAGACCACCATTTAACCAGGAAGATATTAATACGTTGTTTTTATTTTTTAAATTAATTATTATAGAGTTATCCTTCTTAATAACATTAAAAAATAAATCGTCAATAATTTCCTCAGAATAATCAGTTATCATAAAAAATACACCAAAAAATAGTCCTTAGCGGAGTCGAACCGCTGTCACAAGATCCAGAGTCTCGTAGGATTGCCACTACCCTAAAGGACTATGATAAAAAAAAACTATATAATATTATATCTATGAATATATTTAAAGTTTTTTAAGCTTTTTTTATTCATATTATTTAAAGTTGAAAAAAAATAAAAATTTTGTTAAAAATGAAAAATAAGAATTAAAACATGATAAAAAATTAAATAAAAATCAAAAATTTTAAGATTAATAATGTAATTAACTAATTTAAGTCTAAAAATGATTGAAAAGTATATATAATAGAAAAATATAAAATAAAAAACAATTATAAGAAATTTATCAAAAAAGTGAAATATTATGAATGGTAATAGAGGATTATTAATTGGTAGAATGCAACCAGTCCATAAAGGTCACATAAGTGTAATTTTAGATACTTTAAAAGAAGTTGATGAATTAATTATAGGGATAGGTAGTGCTGAAAAAAGTCATACAAATTCTAATCCTTTTACTGGTGGAGAAAGAATTTTAATGTTAACAAAAGCTTTAAGGGAATATAATATAGACACATCCCGTTATTATATTATCCCCCTAGAAGATATTGCATGTAATTCACTATGGGTTGGTCATGTGAAAATGTTAACACCACCATTTTCTAAAGTTTATTCAGGTAACAGTTTAGTTCAACAGTTATTTGAAGAAGTTAACATACCTGTTACCCAACCTGTACTATTCAATAGAACAGAATATTCAGGAACAGAAGTTAGAAAACGAATATTAAATAATGAAAATTGGGAGGATTTAGTACCTCAATCCGTTGTTAAAGTAATCAAAGATATTAAAGGTGTTGAACGTATTCAAAAACTAAATAAAAAAGAAATTAGTGAACTAGTATAATTAACGAGATGTTAAAAATGGGCTTTATTAGAGATAGTATCCATGGTGATTTACATTTAACAGATTTTGAATTAAAAATTTTAGATACTGTTGAAATGCAAAGACTACGACGGATAAAACAATTAGGTTTTACCAACTTAGTATATCCTGGTGCTAACCACACAAGATTTGAACATTCTATAGGAACCCTTTTTTTAGCAAATAAGGTTGGAAATACATTAGAATTAGACAAAGAAGTCGTGGAGTTACTAAGAGTTTGTGGTCTATTACACGATATAGGTCATTCACCATTTTCTCATGTATCTGAAAGAGCATTAAAACATAAACATGAACATGTAACTAAAGAAATTATATCAAATTCTAGCATTACGGACATAGTTGAAGAACAATTCGATGTTAAATTAATTGAAAGTATAATTGATGGTAAAACCAAATATGGAAAAATAATCTCAGGAGATTTGGATGTTGATCGAATGGATTATTTAGCAAGAGATTCCTATTACACTGGTGTTGCTTATGGAGTTATTGACACTGAAAGATTAATTTATAGTTTAACTTATGATAATGAAGATTTAGTCTTATCACCAAAAGGTGTTCAGGCTGCAGAATCTACTTTATTAGCCAGATACTTTATGTATCCTACTGTTTACCAACATCATACAACAAGAATAGTAAACAGTATGTTTAGAGTATCGTTATCCAGACTTCTGGAAGATAACATAATAGAAGAAAAACAGCTTAGATATTTAGATGATGGTGATTTGATAAATATTACACGTAATACACCAGGATTACCAGAAAAAACTATGCAAAATTTAGATACACGACATTTATACAAAAAAACAGATACAATAAATCTTGCACAATTTGAAAAACCATCATTAATAGTCGAAATGGATAAAAAATATTTAACAGAAGCTGAAGAAGCAATAGCAAATAAATTAGATTTACAACCAGAAGAAGTAATAATTGACATGCCTGAAGAATTATCCTTCAAAAAAATGAATATGAAAGTTGAAACTGATGATGGATTAAAACCATTGACAGAAGTATCTACAATTATTGACTCCTTAAAACAAGCACAATACAATTATGCAGATCTTGCATTATTCATGTCCCCAGAGAATAAAAAAATAGCACTGGAAAAAAATATTAAACTAACCGATTTCCTTACATTACCAAGTTAACTAATTTGAAATTTAAAACATTTGTTTTTCCATGTTAACATCATGTTAACAATTAATTATATAAGTTTTCAAATAGTTAACCTCTTTTTTAAAAAACTTTTTTTTTTAAAACAAAATGTTAACAAAATAAAATTAATCTTCTTTTAAAAAATTATTATTTTCAAGATGTTAACAAAAAAAGTAAAGAAGAAAACATTGCAAAACATTAGTTTATCAACCCAATATAAGTTTTAAATAAATAGTTAATTTTGAAAAAAAATACCATGTTAACAAATGTTAACACGTCTTTTTTTATAGTTAACATAACTTAACATCAGGAAAAGAAAATGTAAACAAATGTTAACAAAAAAAAATTTAATGTTAATTTACTTGAAAAAAAATAAAACATTTGTTAACAAAGTATATATAATAAGTAATATAAAAATATTAAATAGAAAAAACGTTAACAAAAAGTTAACAAAAAAAAGTTAATAAATAAGCCATTTGAACTAAAATACGGATGATGAAAGACTCACTGATATTGATGTTTTAAAATGTTTTTATTAAAAATTATTGTTAACAAGTAGTTAACATTGACAAAATAATTGTTAACAAATATAGTAAGGTGTATTTATGACTTCAGGTCAAGCTACTGCAAGAATAAAAAATATTGAAGAATGGCATAAATTTAAGGAAAACGCTGAAAAAAATGGAATAAAAATTGGTGAAGCCTTAGAACAAATATTAGTTGCTTATAACAATAATTCATTAGTAGATATTAAAGAATACGATGATCTTCAAAATGAATACAATATTTTATTAAAAAAAGTAGAAACTTCCGAAAAAAAAGTAATAGATATACAAGAAGAAAACAATATTTTGGAAAAAAAACTAGCTGATTTAAATAATTCAAATAATCTGTTAAATAATGAAAATGATTTTCTAAAAGATAATAATAAAAATTTGGAAAATAAATTAAAAGAGTATGAGAATAACATTAAAAATATCACTGAAGAAAATAACAAGTTAAAAATTAAAAATTCAGATAACAGTAACATTTCAGATCAACTTCAAAGTACGAAAAATAAATACCAGGATATACAAGAAGAAAACAAAAAATTAATCAAAATTAACGAAGAACTAAAAAACACAAACAGACAACTTACTGAAGAGAACATTAAGTTAAAAGGATTATCTGATATTCCTGAAAGAGAAAAAAAATTATTGCAACAACAATATGATAATCTTGAAGAATTATATGATAACCTTAAAAGTGATAACACGGTATTAAACGACTCTTTAAAAACATTAACTGATGAATTAAAACAGCAGCAAAAAGACACAAGAACTGCCAGAAGTGATTACAAGCATATTGTTGAAAATCTCAATAAATTACATGAAGAATTCAATGAAATTCAAAACGAGAATAAACAGTATAATGTAATCTTCGCAGAAATCAAAAAAATGTCAATAATGGAAAGGATCTTAGGAAAATATCCAGATGATATTAAAGAATTAAAACCATAGGTGAGGAGATGATTATTTATGCTTATACCTGTTTATAATAAAAATAATAAAAAAGTTGGACAAACTCCTTTTATTGATAATTTAACTTTTGATAATAAGCCGTCTTATTGTAATGAATCAGGCCGGTTGGGTTTAGTCCGAGTTAAAGATGGAAAATACAAAAATAAACTCATCTTATTATATTATGATGAATTTTTTTCAAGTTGCAGTCGTGGTGAATTTATCTCAGAAGATGAAGCATACGATATCTGTCTAAGTAGGGGCAAACTACAATTAACTGAAAGATTACAAATTAATCCATCAGATGAAATTTCAAACTAATTTCTTTTTTTTAAATTTTTAAATACAATAACCTGAAAATAAGTAAACTTTTTATTCAATAATTTTTATCTAAGTCTCAAGAATATTGACTATTTTTTAACATATATAAACAATAAATAATAGAAAAAGATGTATAAAAATAAGAAAGAGGGGCTTATGCCAAATTATTCTCGTGGATGATAATTTGGACTTTCGTTAGTAATAGTTATGTCATGAGGATGACTTTCAGACATACCATTTGGAGTTATATGAACTAATTCTGCTTTTTCATGCATTTCCTTAATGGAAGCAGCTCCAACATATCCCATAGATGATTTTAATCCACCCATTAATTGGTATACTATTTGACTTGCTTCACCTTTATAAGGTACAACACCTTCGATACCTTCAGGAACTAATTTTGTAGAATTCATGTTACTACCGGAACCTTGGAAATATCTGTCTTTTCCAGCTCCTACTCCACCAGTCATAGCACCTAATGAACCCATTCCTCTATACTGTTTGTATTTACGTCCATTTCTAATAGTCATTTCACCTGGAGATTCAGTAGTTCCTGCAAGTAAACTACCAACCATTACTGCATTTGCTCCTACTGCCAATGCTTTTGCTACATCACCTGAATATCTTAAACCACCATCTGCAATAACAGGAACATCATAATCACTTGCAACATCAGCGACACTGGATACTGCACTTAATTGTGGTACTCCAACACCTGCAACAATACGTGTTGTACATATGGAACCAGGACCAATTCCAACTTTGATTCCATTAATTTCAGCTTTAAGAATATCTTCAGCTGCTTTTGCTGTTGCAATGTTACCTAATAAAATATCAGATTCTACGTTTTTATTCATTTCCCTTACGGATTCAATAATATCTGTTTTATGACCATGAGCACTATCAATAGCTATAATATCTGCACCGGCATCACTTAATGCCATAGCTCGATCGATATCGAAAGGACCACATGCAGCTGCAACCAAGTATCTTCCTTTATCATCCCTAACTGCATTTGGGAATTTTTTTCTTTCCAAGATATCTTTCATTGTAACGATACCCACCAGTTCATTATTTTCTGAAACTACTGGTAAACGTTCAACTTTATTCTCATAAGCTATATCTAATGCTGTATCAGTATCAGTACCTTCAGCTATAGTAAGTACATTATGAGTCATAGCTTCTTTAACTTTACAGTTCATTCGTTTTCCGTGTAATGGTTTAATATCCCTTCTACTGATTATACCAACTACCACATTATCCTCATTAACTACAGGTAAACCACTGACACCTTCAATATCCATTATATCTTGAGCATCAGCTACTGTTTCATCAGGAGATATTGTGATAACTTCTTTTACTGTTAATTCATTTGCAAATTTAACTTTTTTAACTTCTTTGACTTCCTGTTCAATAGTTAAATTCCTATGAATAACTCCAAGACCCCCTTGTCTTGCAAGAGAAATAGCCATTTCAGATTCAGTTACAGTATCCATTGCTGAACTTACTACTGGTATATTTAAATCATAATTTGTTGATACTTTTGTATTTAATTTGACATCTTTTGGTTCTATACTGGATAGACCTGGTTTAATTAAAAAATCATCAAATGTATAAGTATCTTCTGCTTTTGTTAATTTATCTGTAAACTTACTCATATAATGCCCCTTAAAAAATTCAATAAATACTATAAAATTTAAATTTTTATATTAGTATTATTTTTATCATAAATTCTAATTAAATGTTATCTTTTAATTCTTGTACTAATTTGTGATTTATGGTTCCAGTATTTCTGTCACCACCACTGCATACACAACCTCTAACTCCCATGATGTCACAACCAATACTTTTTAACATGTCAACATCATTTTTATTGACTGATCCGGCTAAAGCTACTTTAAGACCATAATCATGAGCTGTTTGTACAAAATCTTTTAATTCATCAACATCCATATGATCAGTCAATCTATGACCATCTTTAATATATGTATCAAGCATTGCGACATCACAATCACTATTTTTAGCCACAAGTGGAATGTCCTTCGGGAGAATAGAACCAGTTTTATATGCATCAGCATAACCACAAGCAACTACAACAATATTTTCATCGTATTCCCTGATTGTTCTTACAACAGCATTCATTACTTCCAATGCTTGGTCATAATTCTTAGTTCCATATAATCCCACTTTTACATAATCCGAACCAGAAACAGCACTCCCCAAAGCAGCTAATGAAACTGTACCTGGTTTGTATGGTACATCACCTATTGTAGTGCTAACAACTATTTCACCATTTGCATAATCACTAATCTGTTTAATTATCCATGGAAAATTAGCACCCAAGGAACCTTCTTTAGGATTTTTAACATCCAAAATATCAGCTCCACCTAATCTAGCTTCTTTAGCTTCTTCTAAATTAATTGCACTAACTAATAATTCCATCAATATCAGCTCAAAATAATTTTTCTAAAAATAGATAAAAGAAATTAAAATACTTTTAATTCTTTTAATAAATTGTCTCTTTCTTTTTTAAGACTTTCAATCTTTTCTTTGTTTTCATCTTTATTTTCTTTTTCTAGCATAGTTATTGTATTTGTTATTGCTTCTAAATTAAATTCTAATGGACTGATAACCATAATATTCACCCTTTTTAAAATGATTTGATGTTTTTAGTTACTGGTAATTGACGTAACCATCCAATATCACTTTGATATAACTGACGAATATCATCAACATTACAACGCATCATAGCTAATCGTTCAATACCTAAACCAAAAGCAGCAACTTGTGTTTTGATACCTAACGGTTCAAGTACTTCTGGTCTGAACATTCCAGAACCACCTAATTCCATCCAACTTTTCTTTTCAGGAACATAAATCTCGGATTCTACTGAAAGGTAAGTGTATGGGAAGTATGCTGGTCTAAATCTTACTTTAAATCCTAATTTTTTATAAAATTCTTTCAAAATTCCCAATAGGTTTTTAAAGCTCATGTCATCTCCGGCAACAATACCCTCCACTTGATGGAATTCAGGTAAATGTTTGTAATCTAATGTTTCTCTTCTGAATACCCTACCTACTGAAAACATTTTTAATGGTGGTTCATGTTCTGATAGATACCTGACAGATAATCCTGTTGTGTGTGTTCTTAAAACCATCTGTTTTGCAACTTCAACATCCCATTTATACTGCCATCCTTTACTTCCCGTATTTCCACCAGTTTCATGTTCTGCTTTTGTTTTTTCAACCAGATTTTCACCCGGTAAATCTGCGATTGGAGGATTGCTTACATAGAAAGTATCCTGCATTTCCCTAGCAGCGTGGTCTTGCGGTTGGAACAACATATCAAAGTTCCAGAAAGCTGATTCCAAAATGTTTCCTTTAGCTTCATCAAAACCCAAATCTATAAAGATACTTCTAATTTCTTCAATTGTTTGTTGTAATGGATGAACTTTTCCCGGAAAATAATTTGGTGCTGATGCATTGATATCATATCCTCTATAATGTAAATTTTTCCAAGAACCTGTTTTTAATTGTTCATGTGTTAATTGTGTAGCTTCATCCTGAATTTCTATTCCATCATCAATGATTTCTTGACCTAATTCATTAATTTTGTATTTGAAGTCCTGGGTTACGGTAATGTTGAATAAATCTTTCCTTTTTGTGAACTCTTTTTTGACTTCATCATATTCTTCAGGAATACTGTCAGAAGGTACTTGTTTATTATCTTTAATGAATTGTAAATATTTTACTTGAGGTAATTCATTTAAATCTACATTTTTACCGTCTTCACTAATGGATAAATTACCTTTGTCGATTTTTGCCCATCTATTACGCATTAATATTCCCATGGAAAAATTCATCTGTTGTTTAGATACGCCTGCTCTTTCTATGGTTTCATCTAAACTTACCACATCTTTACCTTCAGAAGAAAAATCCTGTAATGCTTTAAGAATTCTGTGTTCTGGCAAACCATTCGCCAAATATTCTTCACCTTCTTCAGATAAACTAATGTTTTCTGTTGAAAATTTATCAACAGTAATTATATCTTTACTGGCCAACATACCTGCAGCACTAGTAACTGCTTTCAAAGGCATATCTTGTCTTTCTGCTATTTCTTCAGGTGTTGCATTAATATCTTCCGATAATTCCTTAAGGAATTTTTTTTCATATAAATGTAACTCATTTTTAATTTTATCTAACATCAATTACCTCCCCCTTTATAATTTTATATTAGAATATTTATCAACTAAACCTACAAATAATGATGCTGCTGTAAAATCTGCGGTTGTTCCGGGATTATACTTTTTATTTATCAAATATTCGTCAAAATCTTTTAATTCTTTAAATCTTTCTTCCGTATTAATTTCAGTTTCTTTCAATATTCGTTTAGCCCTTTTGGAAACCGTGACGGCAACATCCTCCCCATATTTTCTACTAATTAAAGTATCTGGGACATTTGAAAGTAAAGTTAAAAATATTTCCAAAGTAACATCATTTCTAGAATATTCTTCTTCATACTTAGTAAAAGTAGGAAAACCATATTCCGAAATAATAGGTAATCCATTTACCAGTTCATATGAAATTTTATCATATTTTGCTGACATCTTTAGTAAATCATATACGTTTATTTGATTTTCTACAATTTCATTTAATGTATTACTATTATTAACATCATATTTTGATGTTTCATTCATTCCCCCAGCCTTAGCCAATACAATTGCCTTTGTTAAAGCTACTGCATCATCAGGTTGAGTATTTTTCATGATGATATCAACAATTTTAGGTAAGTTATATATATTTTCTGAATTATGTAAAGCTCCAAAACCGGCAGAAAGTGGAATCATAAGCATACTAATTCCTAAATTTGTATTAGTGTTTACAAGTTTATTTGTAATTTTTACAGTACGTAAAATTGCTTCACCCAAATAAATCTTATTTAATAGGTTTGGATAATACTTTGAAGCATTATATGCAACAATCTCAAGATTTTCTCTTAGAACACTTGCACTAATTAGAAAATCTTCGTAGGTCATATCCGTAAAATTTTGTGTTCTGTGAACATTTCCCGGCTTGGGATATCCACTTACTTCCAATAATGCAGCAATTTCACCGAACTGTGCAATATTACGATAATTTAGCATCAATCGAATCCATATCCTCCCTAGAACTTAATGATAAGTAAGTATAAAAATTATGAATAATAATTTATTATATTAAGATTTATGTATTTAATTAATTATTAAGTTATGTAAAAAAAGAGAAAAAAAAGTAGAAGAATTATTCTATACCCAATAATTGAGGTACAAAATAACTAATTATCATATCAGCACCAGCTCTTTTGATGCTTAACAAGGTTTCATCAAGTAAATCCCATGTGATATAACCTTTCTCAATACCTGCAGTTATCATAGAATACTCACCACTAACCTGATATGCAATAGTAGGCATTTTAAAAGTTTGTTTTACTTCACGTAAAACATCCAAATATGCTAAAGCAGGTTTAACAATTATAGCATCGGTCCCTTCCTGAACATCTAAATTGACTTCCCTAATTGCTTCATTGAAGTTTGCTGGATCCATCTGATATGATTTTCTGTCACCAAAACTAGGAGTTGAATCTGCTGCATCCCTGAATGGAGCATAGTAAGTTGAAGCATATTTTGCTGCATAAGAAAATATTGGTGTATTCACATAATCATTTGCATCCAATCCTTCTCTTATTGCTTTAACCCTACCATCCATCATATCACTAGGTGCAATAACATCAACACCTGCATCAGCATAACTAACTGCTATTTTAGACAGATATTGTAAAGTTTCATCGTTTTGAACATAATTATCCTTGATGATTCCACAGTGCCCATGATCAGTGTATTCACACATACAAACGTCCCCTAATACTACAAGGTCTGTCTGCTCTTTTAAACCTCTAATTGTTTGCTGAATAATACCTTCAGAATCATATGCACTACTTCCAACCTCATCCTTATGATCAGGAATTCCAAATAAAATTGTTGAAGTTAAACCACTATCTTCAAGAATACCTGCAAATTCTATGGCATCGTTAATAGAATATCTATATTGACCGGGCATTGTTGATATTTCTTCAGGTTCCCCATCCTTTGCTGATTCCTTAATGTAGATTGGATAAATTAAATCTTCAATACCTACATTTGTTTCACGAAACATTGCCCTAATTCTTTCATCTGTTCTCATTCTTCTCATACGTATATTTGGAAACATTATACCACCTTATTTAACTTTTTAAACATAAATAATCATAAATTACTTGAGCCGCATTAATACTAGTAGAATCACCTATAGTGTCTGATGAAACTTCCACCACATCCAAACCTATAGATTCTTTTTGAGATAAAATTCCAATTATTTCTTCCAAATCAAAAGGACTTATACCACATGGAGAAGGTGTACCTACAGATGGAGCATAAGCCGGATCCAATACATCAATATCAACAGTTATATAAATTGGTGATTCTATTTTTTTTAGATAATCCAATACAGTTTCAAAATTATTTTTAATATCATAATTAGTAAAATATGTAATATTATCCTGTTTCTTTACATAATCTAATTCTTCAAGTTCTGCAGATCTGATTCCTAATTGAATAATTTCCTTTGGTTGAAGTTCATGAATTCTTCTCAAAACAGTTGCATGAGAATATTTTTCATCAAGATATGTATCTCTCATATCAAAATGAGCATCAAGATGTACTATGGTTAAATTATGAAAGTAATCTTCATCATAATCATATATTGCCTTTAAAACACCATTAGTTATCGTATGTTCTCCACCAATAACGATTGGCTTAAGACCCATAGACAATACGGATAATACCGTATCTATAATCATCTCATTTGTTTTCTCATAATTTCCATTTGTTATATAAATATCTCCGATATCATAACTGTCTACAGTTAATGATTTATCAAAATGTAAATTATAAGTTTCAAAATTATATGAAGCTTCTCTTACAGCTTTAGGACCATATCTGGAACCGGATTTATAACTGGTTGTACTGTCAAAAGGTACTCCCATTATTGCATAACCTGATTCAAAATTATTCTGTTCAGGCATTTCGGAAGAAAATGCAAATTTCATCATATTTTCAGTGTAAAAAAACATGTAAATATCACTCAACAGTTGATTATTTTAATAATATACTAATATTACTCTATATATAATATTGGTTTTACACAAATTAAAGTTTTATATAAAAATAATTGGGAATAAAAAAAGTTGTAAAGGTAAAATTAAAAATCAAATAATGTAGTTTGTTTATATTTTTTAGTTTTTGATTCTTTTTTATCATTACCTTTATTTTCAGATTCTTTAGGAGCAGATTTTACAGACTCTTCTGATTTATCGATAATTTTAGCAGAGTCTTCTGATTTATTTTTAGTTTTGATGGATTTTTTATCCTTTTTAGTTTTTGAAGAAGTTAATTCGGAATTAATCGTATTTGAAACATCTTTTATTTCTGAGTTTTCTTCCATTAACTTTTTACTCTGTTTTTTATCCGTAGATTTCTTAGAATTTGATTGATTTTTTAATAACTGTTCTTTTTCTTTTTGAATTTCTTTTTCTTCTAATTCTTGCTGTTTTTGAAGTTCTTTAATTCTCTTCTTCTCCACAGAAGCAGGGATTTTACGAGAACGGAACAATTTTATCTCTTCATCATCAAGTTTAAAATATTCTTTGAAATCATAGGCTCTTTCATTATCTTCAAAAAGGATTTCATAAAAAGGAATATGTTTTTCCAATTCTTTAGGAGATGTATGTAATCTCTTACCCATTTTTTCTGTAACCAGTTCAACTAAATTCTTACGTTTTCTACTTTTAGACATTTTAGAAAAGATGGAGGAACCGGAGTATCTAGCAAACTTTTTATAGGTTTGTTTCTTACTGGCTGCAACACCCCTTCCCATGAATAAAAAGGCATATTTCCAATAAACATAGTTTTGTGTTCTGAATGCTCTTCCAAGATTCAAATCAGCCAATGCTATCATTTCATAAGCTTTAGCTATTTCATCTGTTCGTTCATATTCTTTAGGAATGTTTTCAGCAATGAACTCTATCAATAATGATGGTTGAGCATCAACACGCATAGCTTCAATAACATGTTCAGGATTCTTACTTTTTAAAACTGTACGAACAGTGTCAAAGATATTTTGTTCACCATCTTTTTGTGAAACAACAGATATACTGTCCATCGTAATATTTTTATCATTATCCACTATCGCTTCAAGACTAGTAATTGCAGAACGTAAATCACCATTACTCTGTTTACTTAACATTTTTAAAGCTTCAGGATCATAAGAAATACCTTCACTATCACAAATTCTTTTTAATTGTGCATTAATAGTGTTTGAATGAACCTTTGTAAATTTAATTGCTTGACATTTAGTTTTAATTGAAGTTAATCTTTTACTATAGGGATCATTTGCCATCATTATTAAAGGTTGTTTAGCATTTTTAATCGTTTCATTAATGGCCCGTACTCCCCCAGAATCATCACGTCCATTAATTCCATCAACCTCATCCATAATTATTAATTTATAACCTTCATGGAATAGACTTCTGGTTTTAGAGGCTTCACCTATAGTTCTTTTTATAATATCATAAGATCTTTTATCACTAGCATTTACTTCAATTGTTTCAGAAAAATATTCTTTTCCTATTAAATGAGCAATTGTTGTTTTACCAACACCTGGAGGTCCCATTAATAATAATGGTTTCTGAGGTTCACCCTTAGACCATTTATTAGCCCATACTTCTATTTCAGCTTTGATTTTAGCATTTCCAAGTACGTCACCTAAACTTTTAGGTGAATATTTTTCTACCCATTTCAATTTGATGCAACCTATTTAACTAATAAAAATTTACTTATTAACGCTTCTAATTGGAGCCTAGGATTTGCTCCTTCACGAATTCTATAATCACATTCACTCATATATTCCATCAACTTGACAAAGTTTTCCTCATCAATCAATCCTTCTCTTGACATTTCAGAAACTTCCTGATATAATTGAGTAATTAGATCATCACCACTTATTCCTTCAACAATTAGAATATCCCTCAATAAATCTCTTGCTCCCAAGAAGTCTTTATCAAGTGCTTTATTAATTATCTTTCTAACATCTTTTGGTTTTGCGCGACTAATTACTTCATATACTGTTTCTTCGGTTATTTTGTTATCATCAGTAGTTGATGCTTGTAAAATGTTAATTGAACGTCTCATATCTCCTTGAGTGAAGTACACTATATTTTCTAATGCTGTTTGATCTGCTTCTATACCTTCCTGTTCTGCAATATATTTCAATCGGTTAATGATTTCAAATGCTTTTATAGGAGCAAATCTAAAAATTGCACATCTTGATTGTATCGGATCAATGATTTTTGAAGAATAATTACATGATAATATAAATGATGAAGTCTTTGTGTACATCTCCATTTCACGACGAAGTGCTTGTTGAGCATCTTTAGTCATGTTGTCTACTTCATCCAAGAATATTATCCTAAACGGTGCACCTACTGCTTTTAATTTACAGAAACTTTTAATCTCATTTCTTACAGTGTCAATACCTCTGGCATCAGAAGCATTTAATTCTAAAAAGTTCTGTTGCCAATATTCACCCAACAGAGCCTTTGCTAAAGCTAATGCACAAGTAGTTTTTCCTACACCAGCAGAACCTGTAAACATTATATTAGGCATTGAATTTTCTTCGACATATCTTTTTAATCTTGAAACTATCTGGTCTTGTCCTACTACATCATCCAATGTTTGTGGTCTGTATTTTTCTACCCATGGAATATTCATAAATATTTCACCTATATCATATTATTTTTAAAATCCAACAAATAAATAAGCTAAAGAAAGTACAATAAGTGTAAGTACCAGTACAAATCCAAGTATTGTACTTACAACCTTAAATGGTTTCATGGAGTGGCCCCAATCATAAATCTAGTAATTGTTTTTTCTTAAGTTCAAATTCTTCTTCTGTAATGATTCCATCCTCTTTAAGTTCATGATACCTTCTGATTTGATCAACAGGATCCGGTTGCATATATGTTGAAACCTGTGGATTATCTGGGTTTTCAGAATTTAATTCATCTTGAATATTGTTTATTCCTGTAAACAATTGCTGTTTCATTTTACCTATTTCAGAAGTTATGTTATCAGTTGTAATAATATTGTTATCTGTTGAATCTGATGTTTCTTGTAATTGTTCAACAACAACATCTTTTTTAACTTCAGCTTCTGCTCCAATAGTTTTGTCATCTTTTGATTCTTCGCTTATTTCAGATTCAACATTTTCATCAGCTTCTGTAATAATTCTGTCAGAATCTATTTCCTTATCCACTATTTCATCATCAAAATCTTCGAAATCTTCATCATATTCTTCAACAATTGGTTCATCCAAAATTTCAGAATCGTCTTCAATATCCTGTGGACTATCTACAATAGGTTCATCTGGTTCAAAGATGATTTCATCGGAATCTTCAAAAAGTTCCAGATCTTCCAATTCATCAATTTCATCACTTTCTTGTGATTCTGCTTCTGGGATATCATTTTTTTGAGATTCTTCAGATACTTCAAGTTCATCATTATCCAGTTCTTCTAAAACTTCAAATTCGTCACCAGAATCATCTTCAATAATTTTTTCTAAATCTTCTTCAGATTCGGAAACATCAGCATCTGCTTTTGTTTCTACAACTTCTGGTTCATCAGAAATTTCATTTAAAACTTCTTTTTCTAAATCAACGTTCATATCGTTATTTAAATCATCGACAACTGACTCAAGTTCATCAAATTCATCTTCATTATTAAGCAGAGGTTTATTAACTCCCATATGTGAAGATCTTTTTTGTTCTTTTTCTAAATTTTTTACATCTAGGATAGTTCTATAAAAAGTTTCTAATTCATCGTCGTTGTTATCTACACCTGAAAGAATGTACTTTTTATGAGATATGCCTATTTCCAATTTTGGTTCTGATATGAAATTACCTTTCTTATAACTCAAATAAGTTATAGCAGATACGGATTCAATTATTGGATTTTTACCTTCATATGAATCAAATATGATTTTATAAGATTCCATCCTAGCTGATGCTTTCCCATATCCGTTTACTTTGACTACTCCAACTCCCTCACCATTTTCAATGAAAGGAAGCATTGATTTATTAACTTCTGTTTTACTAAATAAAGACATGTTTACACCTATTTATTTTTTAATTATTTTAACTTCTTTATTGTTTTCAACTATTACTGTCATCATATCTTCTGCATAGACCGTTTTTTCAAATATTTCTTTAGCTTCTTCTTCTAATACTTCAGATGTTGTATATCTATTTGATAAATGAGTCAATATTAACTGTTCAACATTAGCGTTTTTTGCAATTAAAGCTGCATCTTTCGCTATTGTATGTCCATTTTCCAAAGCTTTATCCCTAAATTCTTCAGAAAATGTAGCTTCATGAATTAGAACATTCACATCTTTAGCAAAATAAATCATATTTTCTTGAGGTATTGTGTCTCCACTATATACTAACTTAACACCAATTCTTGGGGGACCAAGTACTTGTTCTGGAAAAATTGTTTTACCATCCACCACCACAGATTCTCCTGCCTGTAACTTTCCAAACAAAGGACCTGGTGGAACACCCAATTCAATTGCTTTAGGTCTCAAAAATTTCGGTTGCTTAATTTCTTCAACTTTATAAGCATAATTTGTTACTGTATGCTTCATTTTCATAGCCCTAATTAAAAAATTATTTTGTTGATAAATTACAACATCATCATCCATAATTTCATGAACATTTAATTCATAAGAAATGGCAAAATAACCTAAATTTTTAATATGTTCTATTAAATTAGCTATTCCGACAGGACCATAAATATTCAACGGTCTTGTTCTTCCACGAAAAGCTAAAGATTGAATAATACCAGGCAATCCCAAAATATGATCCCCATGCAAATGAGTGATGTATATATCATCAATTTTCATAGGACTAACTTGAGCTTCCATAATTTGTTTTTGAGTACCTTCACCACAATCAAAAAGAACTGTCCTATCATATATCTTTAATACGATAGCTGCATGATTTCTAGTTTTTGTGGGTATTGCAGAGGCTGTACCCAAAAAGGTTAATTCAATTATTTTTATACCCCATTTTTGATTTTGTAATTTTAATAAACAATTAAATTACTATATATTTATATTTATACTTCATATTTTTAATATTTTAAATATTCTGTTTAATAAAAAAATTTTATTTAATTCTTATATTAAAAATGTTAAAAAATAAATAATCATTAATTACATAGATAGAAAATAAAACTCTATGGAACGTGTGTTTATGACAATTTTTAGTGATAATAGAATTATAGAAAATGTATATGATGATATAGGATACGAAGATATTACAACAAATAGTTTAATACCTGAAAACAAATGGGCTCAAGCAGAAATTTTATGTAAAGAAGATGGAATTTTAGCTGGAATGGATGTAGCTCATTATATCATTAATGAATTTGGTTTAAATATATCCAGTTCATTTTTGGATGGAGAAGATATCCACAAGGGAGATGTGATTTTAGAGTTTGAAGGAAAGGCAAAAGACATCTTGATGGTAGAAAGGAGTATATTGAATTATTTGATGCATTTAAGTGGTATTGCCACATTAGTTAAAAACACTTGCGATAGAGTTAAAGAAGTAAATCCTAATGTTAAAGTTGCTTGTACTAGAAAAACAACACCCGGCCTACAAAAATTAGAAAAAAAAGCTGTGGAAATAGGTGGTGGAGATACACATAGATTCAAATTAGATGATTGTGTTCTAATTAAAGATAACCACATCCAAGTAGTCGGTGGAGTTATAGAATCAATAGAGTTAGCTAAAGAAAATGTCAGTTTCACAAAAAAAATCGAAATTGAAGTAGAATCCGAAGAAGATGCTGTTCGTGCAAGTATATTTGGTGCAGATATTGTAATGCTGGACAATATGACACCAAAAGAAATATCCTCTGTTTTAAATACTTTAAAAGAACGAAGATTAAGAGAAGATGTGATTATTGAAGTAAGTGGAGGTATTAATCCCGAAAACATACTTAATTATGCTGAATTAGATGTTGACGTCATATCCAGTGGTTTTATAACCAACAGTGCAAAATCATTAGATTTAAGTTTAAATATTATTTAGTTCCAATATTTTATTTTTTTTAGAAATTTTTTTCCTTATCTTCTAACCTTATTTTTGAAAAATAACCTTTATACACCTATATAATTCAACTTTTTTTTAGAAAATTTTACTCTTAAAATTAATTAAATTGAATATAGTGTAAACTAAAATCATTCATGTTTAATGAAAATACATATATATTAATCATAGAATCCATAATTTTAACATCACATTTATTAACTAAAAGAGATAAATATATTATTACAATTATTGATAATTTAAATAATAATTTTAAAATAATAAGTGAAAAGTGATTATATGGCAGAATTTGAAGAAATTAATGAAATTGAAGAAACTGAATTAGACACAATAGAAACTGAAGGAAACGTTGAAGAAATCGAAGAATATTTAGATGAAGATGATGAAAAATTACCATTTGCTAAAGCAGAAGTTGTTCGATTAATGAAACAACACTTAGACGATGATAAAATGATAAGAGAACGTGTAAAAGTTGAAATGAACAAATTTTTAGGCGACGTTCTAGCAAATGTATGTAAACAATTAAATGAATACCCATATTCAACAGTAGAATATGAAATGCTAAAAGAATCAACATATCCTTACACAAATATCGAAAGAATTAACGAAGAAAAAATCAGAATTTTAAAACACCTGGATGCTATCAAAGCTGATTGTGATGCATTAAGTATGGATGTTAAAGCTACATTAAAAATTAATGATAAACCAAACCAAGAAGATGAAGAAGACGATTTATTCTAAATCGTTTTAATCATATCACCTCCCCATTTTCACTAACACAGTTACAATTTTTTTAATATTTATAGTTACAAACATATTAATAGAAAAAATATGGTTGAAAACTATGAAAACAGATATTGAACATTTACCTATTTCTATTGGTGGACCCATTCTTGGAATAGCCGCTATGGGAAATTTATTGTACGATTTTTTTCCACATAGCCGAGAAGTTTGTGGTTTCATTTCAGCATTATTATTCATATTAGTAATTATTAAATTGTATAAATATCCCAAATATTTTAAAGAAGATTTGGATAACCCAGTACTAGCAAGTATTATTGCCACATTATCTATGGCTTTAATGTTAATTTCAAATTTCATTTATCCTTATATGGGTTACTCAACTGCAATTTCATTATGGATTTTTGCTGTTTTAATCCATATCTGTTTTGTTATAAATTATATAATTAAATTCGTATTACACTTTGATATAACAGATTATACTGCAGGATCATTCGTTGTGTTTGCAGGAGTTCAAATGATTGCAATAACTGCCCCAACATTTCATCAAGAATTTATTGGAACGATAGCATTCTGGTTTAGTTTCATATGTGTAATCTTAGTATTCTTAGCAATTTCTTACAGATACTTAACTATTTCAGTACCTGAACCAACAAAACCAGTCATAGGAGTATATGCAGCACCATTTAGCTTATGTGCTGTAGGTTATCTTGCATCTGTCAGTCCAAATAATTTTTATTTAGTAATATCATTTTATGTAATTACTAAAATACTTTACATAATGGTTCTTTGTAAATTCATACAATATTGGAAACTACCCTTTTACCCAACGTATGCTGCTTATACATTTCCCATAGTAATAAATGCAGTAACGACCTTATTTACAATGAAATATTTATCTAAAATAGGGATTGTTTTACCATATATGCAATATGAACTAATCATAGAAATAATTATTGCAATTTTGTTAGTTTCATATGTATTAGCACATTTCATAATTAATACATTTGAAGTTCCAAGAATAAGAGATTAAAATATTTCTTTTTAAATAATATTTAAAGTAATAAAAAATAGTAAAAAAAGGAGATTAAATAAATTCAACTAATTCTTCAATACTTTTTCTATCAGTTCCTCTTGGTTCGGCATTAGGATATCCTAAAGGAGTCAATAAAACTGGTTCATATTCATCAGATAAATTTAACATTTCTGTTAAAGCTTCTTTATTAAAAGCAGCAATATAACAAGTGCCCAATCCTAATTCTGTAGCTTCCAAGATTATGTGATCCATAACAATTGTTGCGTCAATATCCCCCAGATTTTTACCATCATATCTTGTCCATGCATCTGAAGCTTTTGAAACTACTGCAATGATGTAAGGTGCTTCTGTAAACCAATCCCATTTTCCTACTTCTTTCAATTCATCTATATGTTTTTTTGTTTCAATAACATATATTTTGAAAGCCTGAGCATTTACCCCCGTAGGTGCAACTTGTGCAGCCCTTAATACTTTATTTAATTTTTCATCCTCTACCTCTTTATCAAGATATCCTCTTACACTATATCGTTTTTCCATAACATCCAATATTGACATTATTCTACCTCACTTTGATCAAATGTAGCAAAACCTGTCTGTAACTTTTCTGCTTCTTCGGGTGTTAAAATTTCTTTATCAACATCATCATCATCAATTACACTATTACCAAAAGGATCCTCCAATATCAATAGTGCAGACATTTCACCCATTTTAATTCTTGTTAAATAATCAATTATATCTAAAGCTTTATCTTGTATATCAGGATCTATTTCTTCACCTTCAAGTTTAATTGCACGTAATACTGCACTTTCGAACCTATTTAAGATACCTTCAACATTTGAAACATAACCCTGTGATTTTGGTCCGGGTTCAACTTTTAAACCCAAATCAGGAATAGAAATAGTTGCTGTCTGTGACTTTGCAACCCTGGAACTTAGTTTTGTACTGTCTATTTTTAATTTGAACCTCATTGGCTCATTATGTTCTAAAGAAATACTATCTGATGATTGGTAACCACAGTTTTTACAAGAAACTGCAGTTTCTAACATATCCCCAAAATAAGGAATATTATCCGTTCGATTGGTTATTTCTAAAGTTTTCTCTCCACCACAAACAGGACAATCCGAATACATGATTTCATTATTATAAACAATATTATCTTTAGTCATATGAATCAATTCTACTAGTTATCTATGATAATTTTTATTTGTTTTTAATTAAATTTTTATCTATGATTAAATTATTTTCATCCAATTCTTTGATAATCTTATTTAAACTTTCTCTATCCGG
Organism: Methanosphaera sp.; assembly: GCF_016282985.1. Classification (GTDB taxonomy): domain Archaea; phylum Methanobacteriota; class Methanobacteria; order Methanobacteriales; family Methanobacteriaceae; genus Methanosphaera. The sequence goes on along the minus strand of NZ_JAEELZ010000072.1, from coordinate 4,654 downwards.
AGCAGAGATATGATGACTATGAATATTATTGGATAAGTCATATAGTTTAGCCAAGGATTCCTTCTTTTTCGAATCTGCTTCAGGACCCTTAATTGAATCATCATCATAGTCATCTATAGTTCGAACCAATGGTTCTTTAAATTCCGGAATATAATAAGAAATATTAGTTATTTTACCACCATGTTTTGTAATTATTTCCCTTTCCAAATCAATTAAATCAACAGAATGTTTTACAAATATATCTTCGGACACTTCATGAATACTTTGTAATATTTTTTTCAATGTTTTATCCATATTCTTATTATTTATCACAGGAACTGACATGGATTTAGCTTTAAAAATTAGATAATCATTAATTATCCTATTTTCCCTAAAGTAATCCAATTGTGCTCCACCTCTTTTTATTGCAATAGCTCTTGAAATAAAACGTTCCTGATGAGCTTCTTTATCTGCTGTTAAAATAAAAAAGTAAACATTTGCCTCATTTTCAAATTGTTTTATATCAAGTAATCCCGGAACTAAATGAACTCCCTCAATAACAATAGAATCCTTATCTTTAACAGAACGTTTAATAACTTTTTCAATTGCAGGAATTACAAAAGATGCATGTTCTTCAAAACCAGCTTCTATAAGTTTTTCTTCACTTTCATAGTTAAAAGAATCCCTTAATGTAGTATAAGCATCATATGAAGATTTATGTAAAGCTGGAGCATAATCAGGACCAATAATTCCCCTAACTATTTCCCTTATAAAATCAGTTTCTATCAAATATTTTATGTTTAATTTATTTGATATTTCAGAAGCAATTGTGGATTTACCTATACCAGAAGCAGATCCTATTAAAATTACATATGGTTTCATAATACCACCCAATAATAAAAAAAATCAAAAAAAGAGAGTTTATTTAAAAAAAAAATAAACTTAAACTATAATATTTCTACATCCACTTTTTTACCTCTGATTTTTGGAAGAGTAATTGTTAATTCATTGTCTTCAAAGGAAGCTTTAACTTCTTTAAGGTCAACTTCTACTGGTAATGGAATGATATTTTTAGTTTTTCCTGAACAACGTTCTTTTCTTAAAATTTTAACATCTTCATCCTCACTTATGTACTCAGGGAAGTCCATTTCGATTTCTATAGTGTCCGTAGACATTTTTACTGAAACATCCTCTTTAGATACTCTTGGTGCATCCACTTTAATTACTAAATTATCTTCATATTCAAGTAAATCAACTGCAGGTTTGTTTGCTTTATATTCTTCTAAAGTTTTGTTCCATTCGGCTTGTCTAGATTTTAATGTGGATACAACATCATTAAACATTTTTTCAGCAATATTTTTTGTTTCTTCAACTGTTTCTTTTCCATAAACTTTGTAATCAAACTCTTCAGATTCATTTTCAGAAGTTTTTTCTTCACCGTCACAACAGCATTCTTCATCAGCATTTTTTTCTTCATCGTTACAGCAGCATTCTTCTTCTGCTTCGTTAGTTGTAGTAGTTTCTTCGAATTCTTTTGTTTCTTCAATTTTTTCTTCTTCGTCTTTTTTTGAATCTACATATACATTTTCCATGGATATCATTCCTATTTTATACTTGAAAAAAATATAATTTAAAAATTATATAATTAATGATTTATCAATGAATTATATAAACATTTCGAGAAAAAGTATAATAAAAAGAAGGTGTGGAAATTTGAAGACTAATCTTTTCTATGTCTTCTACGTAAATTATATTCAGTAAACTGATCTTCTTGAGCAAATTCTTTTCCCATATCCTGAATTAATTTTTTTATTTCATCAATTTTACTCAAGTCATTTATACTTGTTTCAAAAATTGGATCATCTATTTTTTCTGAATATTCTTCAATAACGCTTTTATCATCCAATAAATCCGTTTTGTTGAATAAACAAATCATTGGAGTTTCAAATACTTTTTTAATTTCTGAATAAAGTAAATACTGGTTTTCCATATAGAAACCTGAAGTTTCAGATGGATCAAATATATAAATAATAATATTACCCAGATGTTCCAAAGCAGCTATAGCATTTAATTCAATTTCATTCATATCATTGATTGAACGATCCAATAAACCAGGAGTATCAATTATTTGATATTGCCTATACATCATTTCATAATTACCAATCTGTAATCCCTGAGTTGTAAATGGATAATTTGCAACTTTAGGACTGGCATCAGTAATATTATTTAATAAAGTAGATTTTCCTACATTTGGAAAACCTGCAATAACAACTCTGACAGCATCAAAATTTATATTAGGCATGTGTTTTAACTCTCTTTTAGCAAAATCCAGGAAATCTAATTCATCACTAATACGTTTTACAACAGAAACAATCCTACCGTATGCTTCTTTTCTAATAGGTATTGCACTTAAAGAATCAGATTTTCTTATTTTACTGGTGTATTGTGATTCTATTTGTTTTAAAACACCTAACGCCCAAAAAACAGCACCCAATGAATGTTTATATTGGTCTACACCAACTACAATATCTATGTAATCCTGATAAAACTCAGGTAATTCCTCAATAATTGGAGTTTCAGTAACAATCCTATTAAAAGTACTGTTGATTACTTCACAGGCTGTTTGTACCCTAACTTCTTCAATTCTCATACCTTTTACACGTGGATGTAATTTTGAACTTCTTACTTTTGATGCTGCCTTACTTGCTCTATTAAAAGCCTTGTCTATAATTTCATCAGGTGTTGGTATATTTGGTAATTTCATATTTCAGCCTCCTATGTTTCTTCAAATATTTGTGCTTGAAAACTATAAATTTTAGTATTTTCCTCTTTCCATGCGTCACCGTATAATCCTGCTTTGTAACATAAATTCTCCAAAAAAGTTTTCATATCCCAATTTTGTTCAATTGGAACCTGTGGTAATAATAATCCTCTATGATAACCATTTTCTATAATTAAACCATCACGTCCAACTTTCAGAACATCTAAATACTCTTCAAAAGTATCAACTTGAACTAGTTGGGGTTTAGTTAATACACTTATTTCAATTTTTACTTTTTCGAATTCATTCAAAGACAATGGATTAAATCTTGGATCTTCCACTGCAGCTGCGATAGACACATCAAGAAGACCCTCTATTAATTCCATATATGGTTCAGGATAACCGATACAACCTCTCAGATTAGAATTTATGGATAAAGTAACAAAAACTCCCAATTTTTTATGAAAAATTTCAGGCAGTTCATTTGTACAAAAATATTCTCCGCCATTCAAATATGTGGCAATATTATCTCTTGCTATTTTAATAAGTAACTGTCCTTCTTCCAATGTTAACTGATCTTTTAACATTTTATTGAACTCCACCAACAGTTGCTCTACTTACTCTTATATGTGGTCCACCATCACCGACAGGTACTGTTTGACCATCTTTTCCACAAAATCCAACACTTAAATTAAAGTCAGAACCTACCCCTGTTACATTGTTTAAAATATCCAAAGTAGTTCCAGATAATGAAACATCACGTAAATGAGTTCCTAATTCACCTTTATCTATATAATATGCTTCAACAGCATTAAATTGGAAAATTCCTTTACCTGTATCAACTTGTCCTCCACGTGAACCTTTTAAATAAATACCATTAGGTATGTCTTCAATTAACTCATCAAATGATGAATCACCTGGTTTAATATATGTATTACTCATACGTACCAACGGTTTGTTACTTACAGATGATCTTGCATTACCACTTGAATCACCCTCACCTACTTTACTAGCTGTTTCACGTGAACTTAATACTGATGTGAAAATACCATCTTTTACCAAAGTAGTCTTTTCTGCTTTTGTACCTTCAACATCATAAGGATAATAACCAAAACCTGTTTCTATAGAAGCATCATCAATAACCGTGATTAAATCGGAACCGATTTTTTGTCCAAGCCTGCCTTTTAATATTGAATCATTTTGTAATATGATATCTGCTTCAGAAGCATGTCCTAATGCTTCATGAATAAACACCCCTGCAAGTTCCGGATCTAAAATTACTGGAAAATCACCTGATGGAGGTGTTTTAGCATCCAATAGACTAATTGCCTTTTCGGATATTCCGGTAGCAAATGCTTCCAAATCGGCATCTTCAACCACTTCAAAACCATTTACTCCACCCAAACTTTTATGTCCTATCTGCATGACTTCACCATTTGAAGCAACAGCATTCATTGATAAGACAGTTCTGTTGTTATCACTTAAAATATTCGTACCTTCTGAACTGATTATTAAATCCGAAGATTGTGATTCAGACAAAGAAATATTAGTACTTTGTATTTGATCCGTTTGAGCAATTTTATTCAATTCCTTCATTGTTTCAATCTTATCTTCTATTGGAATATCTTCAATTTTAATTTTAGCCTTAGATTTAACTATATCCGCCTCCGGATTGGTAGGAGTTAACTTTACATCACTTTTTAATTGATTTGCTAACATAGTAGCATTTTCAGCAACTTGTTCTACCTTATCAATTTCACTAGTATAAGCGGAACCCCATGCACCATTTTGTAATACTCTTATCCCAATAGCATAGTTAATTCCTGTGTCTATATTATCTATTTTTCCATCTTTTAAGATTACTGAGTTACTAATTGAATTCTTGACGCGTATATCTGCATATTCTACTTTTCT
>NZ_JAEELZ010000071.1 GCF_016282985.1 Methanosphaera sp. | reverse complement strand
TACTTGGCTAAAACGGATAAAAATGGTAAATACAACTTGTCAGTACTGGTAACCAAAGTTGGAGTAAACAACTTGAGTGTGGGTTACAGTGGAAATGCAAAATATAATCCTTATGAGGTTAATTCAACGTTTAATGTTGGTAAGCAGAATGTTATTGTAACTTATGATCCTGTTAAAGAGGTTCCTGCCGGTACCAATGTTACAATTACTGGTAAGTTTACTGACAATCTTGGTAAGGCAATTGTTAATAGTAATGTGAAAATATTTGTCAATGGTGTTAAATATTATGCTAAAACTGATAGTACGGGAAAATATTCGTTATCTGTACTGGTAACTAAAGTTGGAGTTAACAACTTGAGTGTGGGTTACAGTGGAAATGCAAAATATAATCCTTATGAAGTTAATTCAACGTTTAATGTTGGTAAGCAGAATGTAATTGTAACCTATGATCCGGTTATGGAGGTTCCGGCTGGTACCAATGTCACAATAACAGGTAAGTTTACTGACAACCTGGGAAAAGCAATTGTAAAAAGTAATGTGAAAATATTTGTCAATGGAGTTAAATATTATGCTAAAACTGACAGTACAGGAAAATATTCATTATCCGTACTGGTAACCAAAGTTGGAACAAACAACTTGAGTGTGGGTTACAGTGGAAATGCAAAATACAATGCATATGAAGTAAACAGTACATTCACAGTAGGAAAACAAAACGTTATAGTAACATATAACAAAATCAGTGATGTAAAAAAAGGAAACAACGTAACAATTACAGGTAAGTTCACTGACAACTTGGGAAAAGCAGTAACAAACAGTAACGTAAAAATCACAATTAACGGTGTCAAATACTATGCAAAAACAGACAGCACAGGAAAATACACATTATCAGTAGCAACCACTAAAGAAGGTGTAAACAACGTAACCATAGGTTACAGTGGAAGTGCCAAGTATAATGCATTTGAAACCAGTACAACATTCACAGTACTAAAAGCACAATAAGTACTATTAATTATATTCTAAACACCTTCTATTTTTTATTTTTTTTATCAATTTATAGGGGAACCTGTTGATTTAAGTATTTAAATTAAAATAGGATATTGTAATGCATATATCCTGTTGAAAAATAAATATTAAATATCTGAAAAATAAATATATTATTAGTAATAAATTTTTAAAAATATTTTTTTGTAAATTAAACTTTTATGAATTTAAAAGAAGTATTCATATTTATTGATTTTTAATTATTCATTCGATTAATATAAAAAAGGTGTACTCATGAGAAATATCAAAATCGAAAAAGCAATTCAGAGACCAGTAGAATTAAATGAAATAGAAATTGTAGAAAGAAAAGGTATAGGGCATCCTGACAGTATAAGTGATGGTATAGCAGAAGCAGTAAGTAGGGTATTATCTCAAACTTACAAAGATAAAGCAGGACACGTATTACACCACAATACTGATGAAGTGCAAATTACTGCAGGAGAATCCGATCCTAAGTTTGGTGGCGGACAAATCATCAAACCTATAGAAATATTATTAACAGGTAGGGCAGCAAATGAATTTACTTTACCCAACGGTGAAACTCACAAAGTTGGAGTAGATACAATTGCAATAGAAGCTGCTAAAAATTTCCTCAAAGATACTATAATCAACTTGGATGTAGAATATGGTACTGTGGTGGAATGTAAAATAGGTGAAGGATCAGCAGACTTAAGAGACGTATTCCAAAGACCTAACGAAATACCTTCATCAAATGATACATCATTCGGTGTGGGATTTGCACCATTTTCCGAAACAGAAAATTTAGTACTTAAAACTGAAGAATTATTGAACAGCAAAGACTTCAAAAAACAATACCCATTTGTTGGAGAAGACATAAAAGTAATGGGTTTACGTGAAAAAGACAATATAACACTCACCATTGCAGCAGCATTCGTATCAAGATATGTGGATGACAGAGATGCATACTTAAGTGGTAAAGAAGAATTAATTGATATAGTTAAAGATTTAGCAGCAAAAACAACAGATTTAAATGTTGACACATTAATTAACACCGCTGATGATGAAAGTAAAAAAGACGAATCTGGTTACTACTTAACAGTAACAGGTACAAGTGCAGAAATGGGAGATGACGGTTCAGTAGGAAGAGGAAACCGTGCAAACGGACTTATAACTCCTAACAGACCAATGAGTATGGAAGCAACAAGTGGTAAAAATCCAATTAATCACGTGGGAAAAATATACAACTTACTTTCAAATGAAATTACAAGAGAAGTAGTTGCAGATGTGGAAGGAGTTAAAAATATTGATATGATTATCCTCAGTCAAATAGGTAAACCAATTGATCAGCCAAGAACTGCAACAGCACATATCACCACAGAAGAAGGATATTCAATTGATGATGTGGAAGAGGATGTAACAAGAATCATTGATAAATGGTTAGAAAACATCACCGACATCAAAGACTTCATGTTAGAAGGAAAACTAAGAACTTTCTAGGATTGGTTTAATCCTTTTTTACTCTTTTTTAACTATAAATTATATTTTTTTAATTATTTTTTTTTCACAAACACAATCAAAGAAGTAATTATTTTAAGAATCTATATAAAACTCTTTTTTTACTAAAATATTTTGTTGCTTTTGCTGTGAATGTGTGTTGACATTGTTTTTGTATTATACTATTCAGGAATCTTGTTATTTACTGTAAAAATGATATTCTTATTATCAATCATTGTTTTCTTATTGTGGATAATATTATTTCTATTCTATTTTTTAAAAGAATTAAATTCGATAAAATATATTTTACTGAAATAAAATTATATAATACGAAAAATGAGGTTATGTTTAAGGATATACTTTTATAAAATTCTTTTTTTTAGAAAATTAGATTATATTCTTTTATTTAATAAATCAATAACTACATTTTTTTAATAAAAAATTAAAAGGATTGAAAAACTTTATTTATTAAAACATATTATATAAATATTATTGATAAAGAATAATTGATAATTGATTATAATATTTTAATTAATTTTTATTATATAAATTAATTAAAATTTTTTTATTTATTATTTGATTATTAAGAATAATTTATCAACAAAGAAATGATATGAATTACATAATTTCAAAGAAATCACAGATTTCTTAATTGTATTTTTACAAATTTTTACTAATTCATAAAATAATTAAAAAAATTACTAAATGGGTGAAAAAATAAAATGAAGTCCAAGTATTTCTTTATATTACTTGCTTTATTAGTAATGCTAGTATCGGTTGCTAGTGCAGCTGATGTAGATGATACAATAGTATCATCATCAGATGCAACAACTACTATACATGAAGATACTCAAGCAGTTGATACACAGGTAATTACTAATGATAATAGTAATAATGAAATCAAAAAGACGCAACAAGTAACAAATGTTACGAAAGAAATAAAGAACGAAGAAAATACCAGAGGCACAATACATAACATAAACAATACTAACTTTGACGAGTATGTAACAGCTTCTGGTTTGACCTCACTAGTAAGTGAAAATGATACTTTGAACTTTACAAGTGATGTAACACGTACAACTTCCAGTTATACTATCAATGATAAAATTAATATAACTGGTAACGGATTTACATTAGATTTAAATACAATCTATGGATATGATGATGAAAGTAATCCTACATATATCGAATTTAAGGATAACGCATCAAATTCCAATATTACAAATCTAAAATTCCATAACACACAGGTTTTCACAACATCAGTATCAAATATCATATTTGATAACATCAATGTAACAGTGGACAATCAGGGTGTTGGAAAAAGTACGGGTTACTTTGCAATGCGTACAGGAGTAAGTAATATTACAGTTAAAAACAGTTACTTCTACGCAGCAAACAACACAGGTTGTAGTGCCGTTGTAATAACATTCGGTGAAAACTGTACAATAGACAACAACACAATAATTGGTCAAGGAACAGTAGGTAACCTAGTGTACTTAAACCAATTTGGCCAATCAGGTAATGGTATAACACAAAACAAGAACAACACCATAAGCAATAACATCATAATTGGACCAGATGAAGCAAGTTCAATATGTCATGCAATAACAATTGGTGGACCACACAACCACATAATAAACAATACCATAAACTACACAGGAATTGGAATAGTAGGAAACTGGGCAGGAACATACGATCCAGAAACCAACACAACCAACGACTACTACAATGATACATACCTTGGAAATGGATACATAAACAACACAATAAACAATGGTGCATCATTCAGTGGAGCACAAGGTAGTTTAGTAGCAGGAAACACATTCACAGGAACAGCAACAATAGCAAAAGAATCAAATGTAAAAGACAACAAATTCTACAATACAACAACAATAAAACAATATTCCAATGTAACAGACAACCAATTCAATGATACAACAACAATACAAAAATACTCAAACGTTATTGACAATACATTCAATAATACAGTGACAATAAACGAATACTCTAACGTAACAAACAACATATTCAAATCAGATGTTACACTAAAAAATAACATAAACTTTAAAAACAACAACGCTGAGAACTCAACAGTGAATATTAATGGTGCAAATTGTTATTTATGCAATAATACTATTAATATGCTAGTAGTTACTCAAGCAGCAAACAACACAATGGTGTGTAATGATAACCAAATCAGTGAAACTGATGATGAATATGACAATATCAAAGAAGTTAATCATATTACTTTATTAAATTTTAATAAAAAATCAAGTAAAACAGTTAAAAGTGAAGGAGAACCTACTGTTGTTGATATTACTGAAGAAAATTATTTGGAATGGTTCACCATTAATACATCTTCTGGAAAAAGTTCACCTATTGCAAATAAATTTACTGGAGACACTGTATTAAACTTCTATTATTTCCCCTCTGAAGTCACATTTTTTGAAATAAACAACAACAATATCAATAAATATTCTATTTCACTTGTTGGAAAAAATGAAAGTTTAATACTTAGAAATGTCCGTATAAATTTAAAAAATGAAAGATTATCAATATCTAATATGAATTTAGTTTATGATGAGGAATGGACAAAAGTTCTTAGGATTGTTATTGGACACAAAATTCCTGATGGTATAACCAATATCATAACCATGGAAAATGTTACGATTAATGCAACTGTCGATTATGTTGAAGATAATATTAATCCGGTATTAACTATATCCCAAATAGCCGATGATGCTATGAGCAATATTGTTCTTAAAAATTGTAAAATAAATATTAATGCTCCTAGTACAAACAGTTCATATAATGCAATAGATATTAGAACATCCAATGTTAAATTTATTAACAATACGTTTAATATTAATGAAACAATGGATGTGTATGATAATCCATCGTTAATATTATTTGGACAAAATATTTATAAAATTACAAACAATTTAACTTTTGAAGATAACAATATCACTATGACTGGTGAAAATGGAAAATTATATATTATAAAATTGGATACAAATGGTACACAAATCAAAAACAACAACATCACTATAACCAGTGACACAACAGCACCAGCAATAGAACTCACAGGAAACGACAACACGGTAACAGACAACATAATCATAGCAAACGATAAACTTGGAGATGATGCAGTAACCGTAACCGGAGAAAACAACATAGTACGGGATAATACTGGTCCTAAAGCAGAACCTAAAACTATCATAGTAACTCAGGATAATGTTGATGAGGTATTTGGTGGTGAAGGTCATACTTTAAGTGATGATGTGAATCCTGGTGATACTCTTGATTTCCAGGGATTGATTGATAAAGAACATTCAATTGTTATTAATAAACCTGTAACTGTA
>NZ_JAEELZ010000070.1 GCF_016282985.1 Methanosphaera sp. | reverse complement strand
TTTATTTTAAAGTTTTCGTTGAAGTCTTCGTATGAATCGTATTCTTCTCTGTCTATGTATTTATGTAACAGTGAAGTCATTTTACTCTATACCTCCATTATTGTTTAGAACATCCAGGAATTTAACCGGTTTTCCGTTCAGTGCTATCATGGAATGTTTATGTAATGAGTCAAAGTATACTGAGTCTCCCTCATTCAGGTCAACGATGTTGTCCTTGATGTATAGTCTTAGGGTTCCTTCGAGTACGTATACAAATTCGTATCCTTTGTGGTAGTTTGGTTCAGGCATGTAGTTATCGTCCCTTGGCATTACAGTTACTATAAACGGTTCGATTGTTTTGTGTGTGAAGCTTGATGCAAGGTTTTCATAGTCATAAGCTTCCCTACGGTTTATTCTTACTCCCTTATCCTTACGGGTTACTGCAAATACACTCATTCTTGTGTCTTCACCAGTTAAAAGCAGGCTGGTGTCCACGTTGAATATCTGTGAAGCTTCATAGAGAATACTTGCAGGTATGTCCACTTCACCTGTTTCATACTGAGAATATGTTTCAACCGGAACATCCAATTTTTCTGCCATATCCTGTATGCTTATTTCACAAACTTCACGCATATCCTTTACACGACTTGCTATTTCCTGTTTAATATCTGACATTATTTTAAGCCTCCAAAATTATTAATCATGATATTTTGTTAGAATAATTGATTTAGAAAAAATATAATTTTTATAAGATAGTAATATCTTTGTTAAACATGTTATAAAAAAAGAACTTGTCGGATTTGAAAAAAAATAAATGAAAAATAAAGAGAAGTTTAATCAAGGTATTTCTCGATTAATGTCATACCCCAGTCGGCAAGTTCTGCTGCCTTTTCAGGAGTTTTTGCTTCTGAGAAACATCTGTAGATAGGTTCGGTACCTGAAGGTCTTATAATTACCCATCCTTCTTCGGTAATTACTTTTACCCCATCGGTTGTATCCACTTCATATTCTGTTGTATCATTTATTATTCCTTCAGCAACTAGTTGCTTTTTATCATCAGGACATTTAACTTTTCTTTTTTCAGAGAAGTATGTTGGTAATTCATCAATTAATTCAGATAACGGTTTCTTACTTTTTGCCAATATTTCAAGTAACATTGCTGTTGCAAGACCTGAATCTCTTCCATATACGAAATCAGGGAAGATTAATCCACCATTTTCTTCTCCACCAAACAATCCATCAATTTCCTGTAGTTTACGTGCTACTACAAGATCCCCTACTCTTGTCAGGATAATTTCACCATTGTTTTCCAATGCAATGTCTGCAATAGCATTACTAGTTGCTACTGTTGTAACGATTTTTCCACCGTTATTTTTTTCTAACATGGATTTTTCTACAAGTGCAAATGATTTGTCACCAAATACAAATTGTCCTTTTTCATCAATACAAATTGTTCTGTCTGCATCCCCGTCGTGTGCAATACCAATGTCTGCACCTGTTGCTTTAACAACTGCTATTAAGTCCTGCAAATTGTCTTCCGTTGGTTCAGGGTTTCTTCCAGGGAATGCTCCGTCAGGTTGACAGTTTAATGTTGTGATTTCACAGCCCAGTTTTCTTATGATGTATGGTGTGGTGCCGCATGCTGCTCCTGAACCACAATCAAGTACCACCTTAAGTTTTGCTTCCCTGATTGCTTCTGCATCCACTCTTTTGATTACTTCATCACAGTATTCGTCAATGATGTCCCTTTTATATGCTTTTCCTAATTTATCCCAGGTTACACGTTCCTGTTTATCGTTGAAGTAAATGTCTTCGATTTCTTCTTCCAGATCATCAGGTGTTCCTATTCCGTCAGCATCCAACAGTTTTAATCCATTGTATTCCGGAGGGTTGTGTGATGCTGTAATCATAATTCCACCATCATAGTAGTGTCTTACAGCATATTGTACTGCCGGTGTTGGTAACATTCCAAGGTCAACCACGTTACATCCTGCAGATAATAAACCTGCAGTTACTGCATGTTTAACCATTTCGGATGATGTTCTAGGATCTGATCCTATTGCAATCGTTCCTTTAACTTTTGTTCCATAAGCTGCTGCTATTTTTGATGCAAATTCTGGAGTTAAGACTGTGTTTGCAACTCTTCTTACTCCAAAAGTACCGAATAATTGTTTCATTTTAATAAATTCTCCTTATTTATATAAACTTAAGATTCCATGTTTAAAATGTGAAATTATCTTTCATCAATAAAATATATGTATTTGATAAATTATACATTTTTTGTATCCCTATTTATATAATATATCAAGTGATTTTTGTCATAACATTTCCATTTCATGCCATCATATTTCCATGTGAAATTTCTTTTGGCCTGAATTTCCGTCCATGAATTGTCATCGTTTTCAATCCAGGTTGTGTTGTAATATTCCTGATTATTGAATGTGTAGTTAACTTTCCACGTGTTTACATCTTTTGTCCAATGATATTCATAACCTGTGTTTGATGTTGCATGATACTCGTTTTCGTTTATCTTTTTCCACACGTATGGATGTATAGTGCTCCATTTAACTGTGTATTCGCCGTCGTTCTCTTTGATTTCTGCACTGATGTTGTTTGAGTCAATACATTTTTTTGTGTTCAGCATTGCAATAAGTGGAGGATCCGTTTTAATAATCTGATTGTTTGAATCGTTGAACTGTTTTGTCTCTTTGATATCCCTATTCTCAACAGTTAATATTTTCATATCATATAATCCCGTTGCCTCATCCAGCGTACGTTCTTTTGTAAGCCAATGGACTGTTATGTTATTTTTTTCCAGCTGATTTGTTACATCCGATGAGATGTAATCAGGTTCTTCCATTTGAATATAATCCGATTCAGTATTTCTTGTTACTACTACATTTTTTATATTGTTTTCCCGGAGATATGATAATATGTTCCCATTATTTGATGAATCTTCAACAAGCAAAGCATTATTTTTTACTACTGAAGGAATTATTGTGGGCAATTCCCCATAAAATCCATAATAGACAGTTTGAGGATTTTTAACATAACCTTCGGCCACGAGTTTATTGTTAACTTTTCTACTTACGTCCAATGAGTTTTCACCGGACAATTCTTCAAAGATTATATCATTTTCCATTAATTGCCTTTTAATTGTTCGAGGCAAGTTTCCGACAATGATGACCTTTTTTATCTGATGTTTTTTCATGTAATTCAAGTAGTCAACACTTAAGTTTTCATCAGATGAATATGTACTGTTTGAAGCAGTTATAAATACTGGAATTTTCGTGTATGCACCCAACTCCCCAGCTAATGGATCCGATGCAGTTAATATCACAGAATTATTTCTAAGATTTTTGGAATTTTCCGCCAGTTTAGTGAGTATTTCTGATATACTATTTCCGTTAACCTGTTTTACTTCAACACCCAGTTTCATAAAATCAAACATCTGCTGTGCCGTTACCGGACCTACAACAATTATTTTAGTGATATTGTTTTCTTCAACGTAACCCGGCAGCCAGTCTTTTAACTGTTCAGGCATTGTTTTGTCAGACAATATTAATGGCACGTTGTTACTTCCCGCATAGACTGACACCCCCGTTTCCAATGCCCTCATATCGCCGGTACATACTGCGACTATCAAGGTGCTGTTGTCACATTCTATTGTATCAGTGTAGACGGAACTTATTGAAAACACTGCCAATAGCAATATGCTTAAAAGCACGGCCAATATTTTAATCATTTTCTTCATTGAAACTACCTGTATTCACTTTTGATTTTACAAATTTTATATTCATCATTTTCATAAGCCAATTCACCGTAATCTGGTATAGGTGTGTCACGTTTTAACAGGAGATAACCCACATTTAAACGTGACAGTTCATCCCGGTCTGACCAGCCCTTAATAATGTGAACTGGATCTGTCACATATTCTGGAATTGACTCTGTAAAACCGCCGTAAACCACAGGCGTTCTGCTGGTCGATACTATGATTGTGTCCATAATTGCATCCTCAGATACAACTATATCCGAGGAGTTTTCCATGACAAACCACTGCATGATATCATACCGGTCATGTGCCAGACTTGAATTTGCAAATCTGGAAGAGATTACCGTTGGCTTGAATGAATACGTAACGGGATTGATTACTGAATGTATCTTTTCATCAACCAGGGTTGAATTATAATCATCATCATCCAACAAATCAGGAGTGTAACTGTCAACATACAAGAAACATGAAGTAATGACCAATAAAATGAATATTGTACAGAAGATATTCTTTAACCTGACACTTTGGAGATACTCATCATAAATATATGACAGGGCAATTCCTGAAATAATTATCAGTGCATATGAAGCCACTTCAAGTATTCTTATTGAAACTATGTTAAATCCCAACAGTCCAAACTGACTTAATAATACCAGTGAAATACTCCACAATATCAGGAAAGTAGATCTTTCATTCCTGGTTTTAATTAATATGTAATAACCCATCAGGAGCAATAACGTGCATATCATGCCATAGTACCTGAAGAAAAAATCACTTATCAGTAAATTATTTCCTGCCAGTGAATTAAAGAATAAAGAATAATTCAATGCAATGTAAATCCACCACGGCATTCCCAGTACCAAAACTATCAAAATGTAAACTATTACAAATTTCAGATTCATCCTTCTATTGAATATTTGAACTAGTGAGTATAATCCAACCACACCACAGGTCAATATTGCCGTTGCCATGTGTAAATTCCATATTAAAGCCAAAGAAAGTGCCGACAATATGAGATATTTCATGCTGTTTTCAGTTGAAGCCATATAAATAAACAGGCCGGATAACATGAACAGTCCTATTGCAATTGTTGCAGGAGTACATATTACTGAACGGTTGAATGTTACAAAACAGAACATGCTTAAAAATCCCGTTAAAACTCCAGTTTTTATATCCGTCAGTTTGTATGAAACATATGTTATTATTCCAATCAGATAAAATGAAAACATGGGCTGTGCCAATCTGCATAATTCCATGGGAGTTATGTTTAATAATTTGGAAATAAATGAAAAGCATAGGTGGAATAATGGAGGATACATTATCAGCCTACCCACTGGTGCTACCGTAGCATAATCCCAGAATATTAAACCATTTTGATTATATAAATCAATCATGTGTATATGATAATATACATCCCATGATATCGGGAATGAGTACTTGTATAATAAAAGTAAAGACAAAATAAATGCAAACAATGCAGGTAAAACCAATAATTTTTTATCATCTTTCAATAATAAATCCATGACATGACAACCCAATAATCTTTGTAAATAGTATGTATTTTAAAAAATTTATATTTGAGTTTTAAGTAAAAGAAATGATGAGATAATATCCCAATAAAAAATGGTTATTTTACATTAATATTGATTTTACATATTAATCAGCGAAAATATAGTTTTCAAAAATGTGATTTATAAAAGAATGAATAAAAAAATATGAGAAGTAGTACTCAAATGTTTTAGAATGTATATACAATTTTTCCACACAAAACGAAAAAAAAATGCTCCATTATGACTAAATAATGAAAAAATAGAAGACAAGTAAATAAACTTTCCAACATCAATTAATAAAAAAGTTAAAATTCAATCTTAATGGCATCGAAATTACAGATAGGGATATTATTATTTTTATTTCCTTTAATAAATTCAATGATTCCTTGTTTTTCTAATTTTTTAACATGAGGTTGAACAGTACTAATATTTTTATCCAATTTTTTAGATAATTCACGAATACTTCGTGGATGATCTGTTTTAATAATAGAGATAATTGAATAGTCTATTTCATTGAATGATAAATCATCCGATAAAAATGTAAATTCCTCTTCAATAATTTCATCAGGATGTTCATAATAATACTTCCAATTGTCTAAATCCACAAGTAACTTCATGTTATTTGTTTTATCAACAATTTTTTGTAGATTATCAATGGATTTATATTGCTCCTCCAAGTTATCAATAAAAGATTTACCATATTGGCGTTTAACTAATGAAATAATCATAATCGAACCTCTTGTAGTAATTTTTCTAGGTTTAATTTGCCATTATTAATAATATGTGTTTTAATTTTTAAAAATAATTCATCAACAGAATATTCTTTAATTTTAATCCAATCCTTATGATTATGAGGATTATAATGTACATGAACTCCTCTTTCATGATAATTATCAAATAAGATATTATCATCCATAATTACAATACTCCAACCATTAGGAGTAATTACTTTGTATAATGAATAATTCAATAGGTGAATTATGGTTTGATTTTTTCTTTTCATAACAAATATAATATTAAATTTAGAAAAACTTATATAAAAATATTCGTATAATACGAACAAAAGAAACATATTTTAATAATAAATAATGACTCTGCAGAAAACCTAACTTTGAGCAAAGATGAGTAATCCTCAAATATAACTTACCTAGCAAGAAAAATTTTAGTTTCAACATTATCCTTATTTCATCCAAAAACTAATGGTTACTCATAAAAACCATATATGTCTTCATTTGATTCCTGAGTAGATGTCA
>NZ_JAEELZ010000069.1 GCF_016282985.1 Methanosphaera sp. | reverse complement strand
ATAGTTCATTTAATGTTATAAAACAATCAACTAAACTAAATGTTGAAAATATTAAAGATGTTCAATATTTAGATGTTGTTAATATTACAGGTAAGTTTTTAGATAAAAATAATCTCCCTCTGAAATTAACTCCAATAATTATAACAGTTAATGGTAAGAAATATACTACAAAAACCAATGAAGAGGGAATTTATTGTTTTGAATATAAACCTTATGATTTAGGTAATAATACAGTAAAGGTTACATATTACGGAAATGATAATTATGATGGAGCACATGATACTACTTCATTTTTTGTTTCTAAAAAAGATACTGTGATTACCTTAAACAAAATTCCAAATAGTACTTTAGGAAGTAAAATACAAATAAAAGGTAAATATACAGATATAACTGGAAATCCATTAAAACAAACTACATTGACATTATTAATTAATGATCAAAGATATTATTCAAAGACAGATGAAAATGGAAATTTCACTTGTGAATATGAAACATTTGTATTTGATGCAAACACTTTAGAAATATATTATAATGACACTGATAAATATAAAGGTACTTCTTTAAAAACAACATTTTATGTCAATACAGATGAATCAGGAAAAATATTTAAAACCAGAAAAACTCCAGTTGCATCTGTTTTCGTAAGTGGTACTGTAACCATGGAACACGTTAAAAAATGGGTAAATTCAGGAATAACTGATGTATATGTTATAGTAAAACAAGCTACTAATGACACTAAAACATTAAGAAATACAATTGATTTATGTAAGAAAACAAATATTAAAGTTCATGCCTGGGTAATAGTATTTAGAGATAATGGTAAATGGAGTTATACCGTTTCAACACAGAAAAAAATGAAAAAATTCATTTCAGATGTTATGCATATCCAAGGTGTTGAAGGTATTTGTTTAGATTACATAAGATATAGTGGTTTAGAACCTAAAATAGTTAATACCTCTATGGTTAATAACTTTGTAAAAGATGTAAACTATATGGCTAAAAAATATGATAATCGTATGGAAATTTCTGCTTGTGTTTTACCAGAAATTAAAAATTTAGTATACTATTATGGACAGGATACAAGAACGTTAGAAAAATACTGTGATTATCTTATATTGATGGCATATAAAAACAATTACTATGAAGATACAGCATGGATGGCATCAACTACTAAAGAACTGATTAAACAGACAAAACATGCAAAAGTAGTTACTAGTTTGACTACATACAGTGATTTATGGGGAAACAAATATCTATCAGTTAAAGAAATAACTAATGATATAAAAGCAATAATGAATGCAGGTTCTTATGGTTATTCATTGTTTTCCAAATCAACTACCCCTGTTTATCCAAAAATATTCTAGAAGATTTTCATAATCTTCAATCTTTTTTTTAAAACTATTTAATTTATTTCCATTATCTAAGATATTAAAAATAATAAAAGTAATAAAATTTATAAAAAAAAATAAAAATAGTTTATAATTATTCTTAAACTTTTGGTGTTTCAGGTAATAATGGGCCAGAATAGATATCTTTTCCACTTTTTATTTCATTTAAAGATTCTTGAAGAACTTTTATTCTTTTAGAATCTGATGGATGTGAAGAGAAGAAATCAAATTCATTACCATTGTGTGCAGAGAATTTTTTCCAAAAATCAGGTACTATATCAACATTGTATCCTGCTAAATAAGAAATTGTTATACCTAATTTATCTGCTTCCAATTCATGGTCACGTCCCCATGGTTGTGTTAAGAAAAATTGTGAACCGGTATTTGCAACATTTATTGCAGCTCTAGCCATATTACCAGCTCCACCATATCCCAACATATCTAAGATATAAGTAAAAATCCATGACAATTTTGATACTGATTGTTTGGTTTCTTGTACACTTGCCTGTGTACGTGAATGATCAAGTAAAGCATGTGCTATTTCGTGACCTAATACAAATGCGAATTCATCCTCATTTTGGATTAATTGTAATATTCCTGAATAAATAATTATTTTTCCTCCAGGATAACAACAAGCATTAACTATTTCACTATTTACAAGGTGTACTTCCCAATCATAGTAACCTTCCACATAATCATATCTGCCAATTCGTTTAAGATAATCTTCTATTGTTCTAATTAAATTATTAGATACATTGAGTACTTGTTGACCTACTGTAGTTTGATCTAATAGTTGATATTTGGATACTTCTTGTGAATATACTTGATAACATTCTGCAAGGAATACATCGTCGTTGACTTTATCATAATGTTTTTTTCCTGTAAAAGGATTTAAAGGATCACGTTTATCTTTTGACATTATTATCATTCCATCTGATTTATCATTATTTATAATTATATTTTTATTTTTTTAAAAACTTTCCTTTTTTAAATAAAAATTATTTTTGAGTTTAAATGGATAAAAATAATTAAAAGAATGTTAAATATATTATTATTAAATAATTATTTTAATCATATATTGTTTTGAAGGATTATTATGAAAGATTATATTGTATTAGACTTAGAAACTCCCAATAAATACTGTAATTCTATGTCATCTATT
>NZ_JAEELZ010000068.1 GCF_016282985.1 Methanosphaera sp. | reverse complement strand
AGGAATAATAGTTTTTTTAATAGTAGAATGTTTTTATAGTCTTTTTATTTAACTCAATTTGACTAGAAGTAGGATATTTATATGGCTATAATTTTAGGATAACCTAAACTTCTTAGTCAATTAAATGTTGTACTTCAGAGTATATAAATGTTTAGGTATACCTAAAAAATAATTATTTTTTAAATCGCTTTAAATATTCTTTAACATGGTATCATAACTTAAAATAATTATTAGAAATTTTAAAAATTTATTTAGTTAAATAAAAGTATAATGTGGCTTTATTAAAAATATTTAATCTGATATAAATGAATGTCTATACATCAAAGATTTTCTCTTAAAAATAATCTTGAAAAAAAAATGTCTAATCAAAATATTTAACATTAATAAATATAAATATACCAACTAGGAGATAAATCATGACAACTATAAGAAATATGAAATTATTGGAAGAACTAAGTTTAACACCAGCAATATCCGGTTTTGAAAATGATATAAGGGAAATAATATCCAGAGAACTAGAAAGTTGTGTCGATGAAATTGAAACAGATGATATGGGAAATTTAATTTCTACAAAAAAAGGTGAAGAAGGTGCTCCAACAGTAATGCTAGCTTCCCACATGGATGAAATAGGTTTAATGGTTAAATACATTGATGATGACGGTTTTATTAAGTTTATTAAAATCGGTGGAATTAACGATCAAATGCTTATTAACCAGGCAGTACTCATTCACTCAAAAAACGGAATCGTTCCTGGAGTAATAGGTTCAAAACCTCCACACGTAACAAAGCCTGAAGAAAGAAATAAAGTTATTCAATACACTCAAATGTTCATAGACATTGGTGCAAATAATAAGGAAGAAGCAGAAGAAATGGTTTCTATTGGGGACATGATTACATTCAGAAGCTTTTTTGAAGAATATCCAAACGATAAGGTTATGGGAAAGGCTTTAGACAACAGGATTGGATGTTATGTTATGATGGAAATTATGAAAAGAGTTGACAGTCGAGCAACAATTTATGGTGTTGGAACAGTTCAGGAAGAAGTTGGACTTAAAGGAGCAAAAGTATCAAGTTACGCTTTAAACCCGGACTATGCATTCGCACTGGATACAACATTATCTGGAGATCATCCTGGAATAACAACAGAAGAAGCACCATGTAAGATGGGTGATGGTCCTGCAGTAATACTTGCCGACAGATCAGGTGATGGAGTAATCACACCTAAAGTTATGAAAGATATGATAATAAATGCTGCCAAACAGGAAGATATTAACATACAATTAGAAGTAAGTGATGGCGGAACAACTGATGGAACTGCTATACATTTAAACAGAGATGGTATAATTACCGGTGTAATAAGTGTACCTACAAGATATATTCATACTCCTGTCAGTGTAGCAAGTGCTGAAGACATAGAAAATACTATAGAATTAATGGTAGCAATATTAAACAATTTATAAACCCCTATTTATTCTTTTTTTAAATAAAAATTAATTTTTAATGTTACATTCATAACAAATAAATATTTTTTTTAGTTTGTAAGATTATTAAGATTACAAATTAATTATCTTTCAATGTCTTACTTTTAAACAAATAGTATTAATATTTCAAAAACATATATAAAGATAGAAAGTTTTTTTTGGGGGTTAAAACATAAGAATTAAAATTTATTCGTTACTGATAATAATTATGATGTTATTTGTTGGTTTAGGAAGTATAACAGCAGCAAATACAAATCTTTTAACAAATGAAGATAATGTATTCGTTGTAGGGTTTAATTCAGAATTTCCACCTTTTGGATATAAGGATGATGATGGAAATTACACCGGATTTGATATAGAATTAGCAAAGGAAGTTGCAAAAAGAAATAATTGGACATTTGTTCCAGAACCATTACCAAGTTGGGATACAAAGGATACAGAATTAAATTCTGAAATAGTCGAATGTATCTGGAGTGAATTGACAATAAATGGTCGAGAAAATGATTATACATGGTCTAAACCATACTTTAACAATTCACAAGTGGTTGTTGTAAAATCCGATTCAGGAATTAATTCTTTAAATGATTTAAAAGATAAAACTGTTGAAGTTCAGGAAGGACAGTCAGTACTTAATAATCTTGAAAGTGATAAAAAAGCAGTGGCAGATTCATTCAAATCATTAGTTAAAATTAAAGACTACAATACCGGATTTATGGATTTGGAGTCAGGAGCCTGTGATGCATTAATTGTGGATATGGGTTTAGCAAAATATCTATTGAAAGAAAAAGGTGCTTCCGGTCAATATAAAATATTGGATGAACCATTGGCATATGAAGTATATGGAATTGGTTTCAAGAAAGGTAATGAAGAGTTAAGGAATCAGGTTCAGGATACATTAGATGAAATGTTTGCAGATGGAACAGTAGATAAAATTGCTCAAAAATACAGTGATTATGGAATTACTGAGGGTTTATTAAGACCCTAATACTTTTTTTTATTAAATATATTTTTTTATAATTTGGCTTATTTTCTAAATTTACGGTAAATATGATATATCTGATATTTATTTGTAATAAAAAAAGATTAAAAAAAGGTTTATGTGGAAAAATTCCTCATAAAAGTTTATTATTAGTTGAAGTTTACGGTTTTTGTAAATAATGGTGTTTCACCAAAATTCTCAAATATTTGAAGTTCAACTTTAACAGGTTTGTAATTTGATTCCTTGTAATATGGAATATTTAACTGATATTTTTGATTTGCCTTAATATCGGTAAAAGTATTGGTATCATAGGTTTGATCTATTTGAGAACCGTCTTCACCATACCAAACACCTTTAATTTGAACATTTTGAATATCTTTTTGTGATGATAAAGTTCCCTGTACTCCTCCGGAGTAGTAACCATAGGAAACTTTTAAATCACTGCTTATATTACTTATGTCAATAGCATTGGCTTTTTCATGCAAGTCATTATTATAACTGGCATCACCAATAACTCCTGATAAAATGATTAATATTAGTGCAATTGCAGGTATAATCCAAAAAATCTTGTTTTTATCATTGTTTGTTGGAAAATTTGGATAACGTTGTCTAATCTCCGTTTCATTTCCATAAAAATTAACTTCATCAAATTTATCAGTTTTACTGCCTGATTTTTCACGTTCAACATAAGCAACTACTGCTGCAATTACGTAAAAAATAAATCCTGGAATACCCAGCATACTGGTACCTATCAGCACTCCCAGACCACAGATAATATAATGCACCATGGCTATTTTATAATCTTTTTCAAATAAGTAGATTCCCAATAATCCAAGAATACTTGCGACTAAAGTAATGGAACCATTCGTTGCTAAATCTGCACTTAAACCTGACCAGGAATATGCAACTAAAGAACCACCTAACCCAAATAAAAAAGCTAAAACTGCTATTATAGGATTGATTTTCATTATTACACCCCATATCCTCCATTATAATTTCAATAATTCTTTTTTCTTTTCTTCAAATTCTTCTTCAGTAATTATTCCTTCTTTCATAAGATTATAGAAATTACGTATCTCCTCAGAAACATTTATGTTAGATTCTTCTATGTTAGTTTCTGTTTCATTAGTTTCTTCTTCTTTTTTAGAAATGAATTTTGAAACGTAGTTATCTGATAAAGATTTATTTGAAGTATCAGTTTGTAATTTTGAATTACTGGTATATTGTCCATTTTCTTTAATTTGTTTTATATTATCATAAAAATTTTTAAATTCTAACTCGTCATCTGTACAGCTAATCTCAAACTGTTCATTTGATATCCCCATAAAAATTTTATCATTGGCTATGAAGTTTCCTTTAGAATAAATAAGATAATCCAATCCATCTAAAGATTTATCGATAACAGAATTAGATTCAATTGATTTTATTATCAATTTATTATCTGATAATTCTAATGAAGATTTTCCCATATCATTTACTTTGGCATTGCTTAATGATAATCCATTAGAATTACTCTTATTAATAGAATTTACTCTATTTTTAGATAAATCCATAATATCACCATAAAATAATTAATTCTTATATGTATGAATATATAATTTTGGAATAATTTATAATTATTGTTTAAGGAAAAATATATCAATAAATGAGTTAATGTTGAATTTTTAATTAAAAAAAAAGAGTTAAAGGAATTTAAAATATCTACTGTGTTCTGATATTTTCAGTTACAGTGAAGGTTAAATTTCTTTATTCCATGCTTGGACCATAAACTTTATCATTATCATAGGAACTACCTATAATTCTACCTTTTGAATCATATTGTCTGAAGTTTCCATCAGAGTATTCCACTTCCCTATAATAGCTTCCATCATCTACCTGGTAATTATATTTTACAGAATCACTTACTATGTCTGGTGAATCGGATTTACTTTTTGTTGTTGACTGTTTTTTAGTTGTAGTTTTTGTTGTCTGATTTTCAGTAGCGTTGGAATCATTTAAGGTAATATTTATAGTAGTATTATTAGTTGTATTATTTGTTTCAGTAGATTGTGTTCCAAATCCTACAAAGAGTAGTATTGCTATCAATGCAACAGCAACTACACCTAATATAATTAAGTTATTAGTTTTCATAAAATTTATTCCTCATAATTATTCTATTTTTTCAAAAATATATGTTTTAAAATTAATTAAATTATAAAAATAAAGAAGAATTTGGAGGTTAATATGATCTAATTACTCCATAACCATTTGTACCGTAGTAAGTACTGTATTTTGATTTGGAGTTTTGATTTTCCTGGTTACGTGCATAACTATTTGATACATCATCGGCCGCATCATAGATTGCATTGATTTCTTCATTTTTAAGATATTCATTTCTTCTTCTATCGAAATCCTGTAGGAAATCCTTCTGAGCAGAAGATAAATACTTGCTTTCTATATTGAAAGATTTAATCTCCGTACCGTTTGGTAAATTAGGACTAAACTTTGATAGATAATAGCCATGATCATAATCTCCATTAATGGATGTACCATTAACATGGAATGATTCCAAATCATCAAAGCCAAATCCATTGAATCCATATCTGTAAAAGTCGGTACTATTATTTGAATAATACATTAAACCAATCATGATATCGTCATCAAAACGAACATTCT
Organism: Methanosphaera sp.; assembly: GCF_016282985.1. Taxonomy (GTDB): domain Archaea; phylum Methanobacteriota; class Methanobacteria; order Methanobacteriales; family Methanobacteriaceae; genus Methanosphaera. The sequence goes on along the minus strand of NZ_JAEELZ010000068.1, from coordinate 1,132 downwards.
GTTCATGATTACCGATAGCGTTACTTGTTACAGCCTCAAGTAAACCTTCGTCACCTTCATATACACTGCTGTTATGGTCACCTGCATAGACAAAAGTCCAATCTGTAGGTATAAATGTTGGTTCATGAGACTTGTCATGTAAAGTAAAGTTACCTAATGACTTTATAACATTATTATTGTCGTCACGCACTTCATGAACATAATACATTTGGGATTTATTATATATTTCTGTCTCAGTATTATTGTCAAAGACCAATCCGATTCCATCCGGATATTTGAATGTATAATTGGTTTTTTGGCCAAGAATATCTGTTGTTGCATGGTCAAGCATATACTTATTGCCTTCCTTATCTGTTAAGACAGTATAATTTAAGCCATAACATCCGTTCCAATTAGTAGTATTATGATCATAATAAACAAAAGTTATCTTGTAGTCATTTAACGTAGTATTTGTCATATTTATTATCGGTAAAGATTCATCTTCGTTAACAAGATTGTTATCATTGATGTCACCAGGACTGGAAGCATTGACTGCTAATACTCCACCAAAGATAACAATAATTATAATCAAAATGTAAAAACCAATACCTGCCGCTCCAAATGAACTATTTTTATCAGCTATTTTTACCACTCTCCTTCTAAATTTCGAATATACTGATAGAATTAAAGGTCTTCATTTCCTTGAAAAAAGATAAGTAAATTTGTATCATTTTACTCTTTAATTTTAATTATTATTATTCATTTCTTAATTATTTTTTTGAGAAAAATGTTCTTTATAAATAGGTAATGTTGATTACAAATAATATAATATAATTTTTAATTAAAATCTTGATTTAATAATGTTAAATAAGTTAAAATTTGATGAAATATATTTTTTTTAATTTTTATAATATGTAATTTGAAATTTAATGTTTTTGTGTTTTTATTATTTATATTTGGAGAAATAAATATATTTATAGTTAAAACTTTTTGATATTTTTCTTTTAAAAATGGCTCTGTAGAAAACCTTGCTTTGAGGGAAATATGAGTAATAACCCAAATATAGTTTTTTTACAGAGGGAAATATTTTATTTCAATATTTTCCTTTCTTCATCATAATACAATTCTCACTCATATTGAGTAATTGTATTTT
>NZ_JAEELZ010000067.1 GCF_016282985.1 Methanosphaera sp. | reverse complement strand
TTCATAACCACGTTGACACTTAACGACAATGTTATACTGATTTCTTTTTTTATTATCTACTTTTTGAGTATCAACTATCCATAAATTGATTTTACTTGATTCAATTTCACCATAGATATTTATAATGCTGTTCCATAATATGCTGAAGATTTCTTCTTTTTTTAAGTTTTCTTCACTATACATTTTTAGACCAACATATCTCTTTTTTTCACGTAATGTTGGAGGTAAAATTTTTAATTTCATGTTATCAACTGTTCATCAATATAATTACTTTAATCTTTTAGAATTCTTACACCTTGAACAACACTTTCTTTATGAATGGTTATGTTTTCAATTATTTCTAATGGGTTTTGTGTAATGCACTTTTTTGCATAATCCATGTCCATGTCAGTAAGTTGACTTAGTAAAATCATACTTTTAGGTGAACGAACGTCATAAAAGGATACACTACCACTACTTAAAACTGTTCTAAAGCCGTATTTTCTTTGTAACATTAATAATTGGTTAATCTGATTTAATATTTTGGCTTTAAAATAACCTCTGTGTTGTAATATGTCTGTTAAGTTAATATTCACAGTAATATTATTTTCAACCATTAACTTTGAAAGAACATGATTAATACCACTATTTCTTTTATGTAAATATGGATGATTTATGATGTCAATTTGTGGTGTTTCACAGATTATTCTATTAATCTTTTCTTCTCCACCATTTGCCATAATCAAATCAACTTTTTTATAATGACGTTGAACTTCTTTTCTAAGTAATTGGGGATTAGATTGGTTGATAAGAATGCCCCGATGTAAATCAAGTTTTGTAGATTCATTCAACTGATTAAATGATTCTTTTATTTCATTTTCGTTCTCAAAATAATTTTGAGAATTATAAAAAATACAAGCACCTTTAAAATTAAACTCTTCTAGTGTTTCAATAATTTCTTCTTTGGGTGCAATATTAAAATCATAAAAAATAGTCATATAATTAATCCTAAGAGTAGTTTATAAAAAAATTTTAGTTATAAGAAGTTAAAGAGTTTTTTTGCAACTTCAATAGCATTTTCTTTACTTACTGGATAACTAGCAATTTTTATTCTGATATGTATAGCATTTCCAGAGTAGGTTAACTTAAGTTTTTCATCAAAAGCTAATTGTTTATCAAATCTAAGAAATAAATTACCTTTATCATCCATTCTTCGATTTAATTCGTTTTTAATTGTATTTTTATCTTCTTCAGATAAATTTTCATTTAAAAATGCTATGATGTCTTTGTTAGTTCTTTTTTTGGTAATTTTATCAGTCAATACTATGATTTTATTACCAAAGTGGTCTTCATTTATACTTTTTTCTGGTAAAGAGTTTGAAAAGAGATAACTTATAGCAGTTATCACCTTTTCTTCGTCTTCGGTACCATAAACAAAAGTTCGATAGGAAATGTTATGTATCATCTATCTAACCTTTTCAGCACCTTTACCTTTATGACGTAATCCTCTTCCTTTTTTACCAGCACTTGTTAATCCACGGAATGCACGTCTTGTGTGTTTTTTACTGCATATCCAGTTGATTTTGTTATCGTGTTGGATTTCAGGACGTTGTGGGTCAACTAAGATTACTTCATAGTATTTTGCTTTACCATCTTCCCAAACCCAGTATGAATTGAGTACTTCTAAGTTAGGGTATTTACGTGCAACACGTTCTTCAGCCATTCTTTGAATGGATTTTGCACCTGAAATTTTGTTAACACCCATTCTTTTAGGATCTCTACCGTTTACAAATCTGGATTTTCTTCTTGATCCTCTTCTTACTCTAATTCTTGCAACAACATATCCTGTTTTTGCTTTGTAACCTAATTTACGAGCTTTGTCAATCCTTGTTGGTTTATCAATTCTGATAATAACAGGTTGTCTTCTCCATTTAGGTAATCTTTCTCTCATAAGTTCTTTTACGTATGATTCACTTGGGTTTTTCCATGCTTCTTGCATATGTTTATACATATATACACCTCATTGTTCAGCCAATAGGCCACATCCAATTTATTTTAATTGTGTATTAAGGGAGTATTCCCTCAAATAAAAACTAATATCTTGAATTTTTTAAAATTAGTTTCTTTTTTCTTATTACAGTCATTAAACCGGGAAGATGATTCCCTAATTTTCATATAATAATATTAGATTATTTATGAAATATCATTATATAATCTATATACTATTGAATATTTGTTTATGTTAGTATATAATGTTGTGGTTTATTAAACATTAAAAATAAATATTAATCTATGACTTTTAAAGGGTTGATTTAATGGAATTTTGTCCTGATTGTGGAAAAGTTTTAATTCCCAAGCATAATATTCTTCATTGTTATGGTTGTGGTTATGAAAAAATGATTGCAGAAGAAAATAAGAAGGATTATGTAATTGAAGAAGATGTTTCAGACAAACAGAATATTATAATAACTGGGGATAAAGTAAATACTATGCCTACAACCAATGGTTTATGTTATAGGTGTCATAATAGAGAATTAGAATGGTGGATGGTTCAAACCCGTAAGTCTGATGAAGCTACAACTATATTTTATCGTTGTACTAAATGTGGTAATACATGGAGACGTTAGAATAAAAAAAAGTAAATTATTTTGAAAAACTTAAAGTGTACTTGTTGAGTGAATTCAATACACTATCAGTGGTTTTTCTTTGAATTCTATCTAAATTGGCTTTTTGTTTTTGGATAGTTTCTGTTATTCCTAATAACTTTTCAACTTCTTCAACATCATCACTTTTACACATCCAACCAGTTGTGTTTCCGGCTACATTTTCTAAGTTCTCAAAATTATCAGGGGTATAATATTTAAAATATGATTTAATTTTTGATTTTTGTTGTTCGTTAAGTGTTTGGGTTACTTGATAATATTTGGTTGATGTATT
>NZ_JAEELZ010000066.1 GCF_016282985.1 Methanosphaera sp. | reverse complement strand
CTTTTTCTTGTATAACTCTTTGTAGTGTCTTATTAATATAGTTTACTATACAAGTAAACTAACTAACAGTAGGAAGAAGAAGAAAAAACAACGAAAGCATGAAAAAATAATCACGACACCTATATTAAACGGTTTGTTTTTGGTATTGTAAAATAGGGGTGTTCAATATAATATTAGAATAGACTACGTAGAATGTAGTACAAAACAAGAAGTACAACACAACAACCCCGAAAGTTGAAGGAAACAAAAAATAATACGTCCAAACGGACTAACTATAAATAATACGAAAAACAAAATAATAATCATTAAAAATAGTTGTCTAATTCAAAAAGTGTTTTGAAATTGTTTTCCCGAATACCACAAAGGAAAAACAACCACGAACCCAAAACACCGAATACATAGAACACAAACAAGTTGTTTATTGAATATTGTTTGTTGGTTGTATACGACTATTTTTGTGTACAACCATATATAATATTTACTTCAATATTTGAACAACTTCGACAACACCCACAAATACAAAATCCAACAATACGGAAAACAAGGTCAACGAAGAACACTTCTTGAAAAATAGAGTCTCCAACTATTTTTAATAACACATACGGAGACACAACAAGAATGACAAAGAACAACCCAAATAAGAAAACCGTACGAATTGCCAAAAGCAATTTGGAACTAATAAGCAACCTACAAAAAGCCGTAGAACTGGAAGAACGAAAGAAGGTAACACGAACCGACATAATAAATATAGCTATTGCCGAACTATTCAACAAAAAAGATTATATGGACGACGTCGACTTCGTGGGAATTATAAAGGTGTTGAAATGTTACAACATATTATAAGGTTAAGTCCCGAAGTTTCCGAAGTAGTGGACAAACTACGGGAAAACATACACGACCCCAAATTCCAGGAACTACCAGTCAACGAACAACAAAACTACATTATTGAACACATGATCCGAACACTACTTGAACAAGTGGACGACGTGGACAACTTGTTGTTGGGGTTGGTATAATATGCAATACCTGGAAACAAGAATTGTACAATACAACGCCGACATGGAAACAATACAATTTATGGACAACCTGGAAGAAAGTTTGAAGGAATATTGGTATTTGAAAGGTTACCAGGACGAAGAAATAGAACAAATAGACTTCCGAAGCAATATTCACAACGTATTAATTGGTTTGTTTCGTCGGTGTAACTTGTCCCCAACCGAACTTGTAGAATATGTGACATTGTCAACAAGTTATGAAGCAACGGGACAATTAAACGGAGAATATAACAAAAAATTTGAAGAAAAACAAGAAAAAATAAATAAAAAAATTAGAAACTTATTAAGTGATGGTATGGAATGTTAATCAAAATAAAGGAATGGGAAAACACGTTGGAATAGTATTCCCGTTCCTTTTTACATACCAATTAATATTTATCACATTCATTAATAAAATGTTTTTTGGTATGATTAAACGACAAACATTCCCCCGAACAACACAACTAATTGAAGGGGAACAAAAAAAATGACAAAAAAATTATCATACAAAGCAATTACAAAAACAATATGGGAATTGTACGGGGAAATTGTACGAACCGACGGAACGGACAAAAACTTCATGAACCACATATATTCATGGGTTGCCGAACAACTTTTCTTCGTTGGGGAATATGAAGAAGAACAAATACAACATTTCTTCAAATTCCAGTACGACGAATTAACCCCCGACTACAACCAGGACGAAGAACACTACACAAAATACAAAAGTATGGGACAATACGTTCAACATTTAATAGACAACATGGACAATGAACACGAACAATTGATCCAGGACAATGAAGAACTAATGGACAAACTATTTGAATTTGAAACAATAATTATTGCCTTGTTACCGAAGGACGAAGAACCCGAAACCAACAAACAAATGAAAGAAATAATTAAGAACAATTCCAACGAAATAAAAATCAAACAAATATTATTGGACTTTGAAAACGGGAAAATTGAACGGGGACAAATCGAAAGAAAAAAAATAGAACTTATAGAATTATTAGAACAAGAAGAAAATATGTTCCTTGTTGAATTTCCCGACAAAAACCAACGGGACGGGTTCAAATCCAAATATTATTTCATTGACCCGAACACAAAATCATATGAACAAAACACAAAAAACAAATTAAAACAATTGTTCAATGACAAATACGGCGTCAAACTTCATAAGGGGAATGATTTTTTCTATAATATTCTTGAAAGAACGTGTAATTATAAGGAAGAACAAACCCACATTGTAGAAATGGAAAACGTGTACATTGACCGAAGAAACTATGAAATAACCCAAAAGAATGACGACAATATTATATTTACAACCGACCGTCTTTCATACAACACATACGACACCCACGAATTACAATTATTCCATTATACCGAAGGTGTTCGACTTGACGACGTACTAACTGGAAAAGTTGAAATGTCATTCCCAATGGAACGTATAAAAGAAATATTCGTCCCTAAAACAAACCAGGAAGAAACAAACAAACTTTTATTGTTCATGCAATATTTGGGAATGATGGTAATAGGAAGAAACCCAACAAAACTTTCATTGATATTGTACGACGAAGAAAACGAACGAACGGGAAATAAAGGAAGAACAACACTATTTCAAATGTTAAAAACTTGTTTCCCAAATACCTTTGTACGTGTAGGACAAGAAGTTTTTAAAGATCAATTCAAAATAGAAACATATTCCCGTGGGAAACATGGTTTATTCATGGACGAAAACGACAAAGACACATTGATTAAATTCCATACTGAAATAAAAGAAGTATTAAACGGTAGTGGTTCAAGTGGTGGGGCAATGTATACAAGGGAACAAAAACAAATAGAGTCCCTACCTTTAATAATAGGGTCAAATGGTGTTCCCGACGCCCCATTGTCCGACACGGCGTTGTTAAGTAGGTTATTACTTATTGAACTTCCAAACCAATTTGTTGACGAAACAAAGGTCGAAGAAACAACGGACACATACCCTAAAATAACCAACCTTGACGACTTAATACAACAACACGTTGACGAATTGGGACAAGTCATTAGTATTGCAATAAATGAATATAGGGCGTTGGATATGTCCCGAAGCCTTGACGGACAATTAGCAATACAACCGAATATTGACCGAACAATACAGATATTAACTTCAAACAACATTATAATGAACTTATTACATACATATACAAAACCAGTAGCACGGGGAACGGACGTTGTAAACGATTGGGTAACAACCACCGAAATACAAGCAACATTGTCCGAAGCATACAAACGGGCAACAGATAAACCAATGGACAAACAAGAAATAAACCCGAAAAAAATAGGAACATTAATACTACAATTATATCCACGTTTCATGTCGGAAAAAGAACCAAACAACAACGCACACATAAACAAGAAAAAGAAAAACGGAAAAATGTATTATAATATTACATTACATACACTTGAAGAAGTCCAACAAAAAGAAAACGAAATATTGACCGTGCTACCATTAGGGGAACACAAAATATTTGGCACATTAGAAAAGAATATTTACAATAAAATAGAAGAAGGCGTCAACACTATTTCCAAACTACGAAATGAACTTGAAGAAACATACACTATAAAGGACATTGAAGAAGCGTTGGAAGAACTATACAAGTCGGGTTTAATAGATTGGACGGGCAACCAAAATTTTATTGAATAGGTGTCAACAATGAACCAACACCACCACGAAGAACAATTCATAGAAGAACTTCAAGAAATATTAAGACATGAACCAGGAACACGCCTTCAAGTAGACAAGGAAGCAACATTCAAAGAAGTATATATCCAGTTACAACCAACATTCCAGGAACTACAACAAAAATATGAACTACACGAAAACCCCGTCGGAACAAATACCGAAGTAGTATTGTTCCATTCCAAACTATTTTCCACCTGGTATGACATGGAAATATTTTCCAAACCAAAAAGAGATCCGAACAAAATATTATTTGATGGACTGGAAAAACTATTCCAGGACAACAACAAATACACATACCCCAACGGAAAAACAATCTATTATTATAAGGGACGAAACCAAATTCCCCGAATAAAACGGGACATACTACAAGAATTTGACTTGTTGAACAACACCCCCCAAATGTTCAAAGTCAACCATTTATTGAAGAAAATTAAACCCCGTTTCACATAACCCCCCCACTTATTACTATTTTTTTATAACAGTAACAAACGGTAACATGAACCCCCGAAAATATAACAAAAAGTACCGTTTAAGATCCAACGTTTTTTCGTGGTTGTTATGTTCCCCAAACATGAACAATAATTGTCGTTATTATTGAACAATCATTCATTATCATAAATTGTCTAACCTTCTTTTCAAATTGTCTAACCTTCTTTTCAAATTGTCTAACCTT
>NZ_JAEELZ010000065.1 GCF_016282985.1 Methanosphaera sp. | reverse complement strand
CGAAACACGTATCAATAGTGTCCCTACTCCTCCGCCCATAAGGCATAGAGGATAGTCGATACAGGTTTATGATTTTTCATTATATTCAATCATATTTCCCACGGGATTACCATATCTTTTATAGACGTAGGTTTCCCCGTTAGCTAACTTTTAAAAAGTTAACCCCAGTGATAAGCTGGAAAAGTTTTTCATAGTCCTAAAATTGAACTTTCCTGATTTCATGAGCATATCATACATTTTAATCATTTTCTATGCTCCATCAACATCTCCTATATCGAGCAACTAGTTAGATTTTAAACTAGTTTTACAAATCATTTTTAATGTATCAATATGCCCTGCTGACTAAATATCATAAGATTCCATCATTTCATTATATAATTTTTCTAACTAAATCCATTCATCTGGTTTATATGTTTTACCCCATTTAACTCGAAGCATAGTTTTATCTTCTTCTGTTAATTGTGCAACTAAACTATCTTCTTCTTCTTGAGGTCCACCATTCGCTCTTTGATCTAAATAACTAATAAACTAATCAACAGGAGGAGGTGGCGCATCATTAGTACGATAAGTTGCACGCTCTTGTAACGTTAAAGGTTGTAATACTTCTTGAGGAATTTCTAATTCTTCCTATGGTATTTCTACTGAAGCACGTTGTACTGCTGTATTAATTGCTTGAGCGTCAAAACCCTAACGCTTCATAGCTTCTTCCATCCGATAATTAGCCATTTCCTAAAGATAGGCACTATCCTTCCAGCGATATTCTTTAAACTAGCGCAACTTCATTTTAGAAAGATAACGTCCCAAAATAGTCATACCAGTAACTTTACTTTTATCTTGTCCATATGACTATAATAATTTAAACCATTCTTCTGGAATATAAGGAACATCACATTCCTAAAGAATCCATAAATAAGTGTCAGGATTCCAATTATCTACATGCATTGTAATACATTTTTTGCACTAATTTAAAAATTTAGTAGGATATTTGTCTATATTATTAGACTAATAAAATTCAGTAGAACTCATAGTACGATTACATTTTGAACAATAACATTGTTCACTTGTTTTCGCCATATCATCACTCCTTTTATACCTTATTATAAAAGGCTTTTAATAAATTTTAAAAATTGCCCAATTATAAAATAAAAAATATTCATTTAAGATAAATTAACGACTTTTGCCCAAAGACATCTTTTTCATTTTTCGAGCAATCCTTGTTCAATCAGCATCTAATTTTTTTTGGATTTCGCATTTCGGCATTGTTTGCATATACTGTAAAAATTATCTTTACTAGTTTTGTTTTTAGAAAAATATTTATTGTGCGCAAGTTTAATTTTACCGCAACGACTGCATCTTTTAAAAGTGCCTTTTTCTTCAAAAGTATAATGATAAGTAAGCCAATCATCTTCAGCAGTTTCGGCAATTAATTTTGGTATTTTATTACGCCATAAACTAGAAATATATTCAATACTATGTTTAATTCCAAATTCTTGTTGAAGCGCCATTTGAATATCATTATTGGGCATTCCATCAATTTTATATTCTACAATGCGCATATAAAGTGGATATTTTTTTAAAGCTTTATCAACAAGATTTTCAAAATCATTAATCATATACCAAGTATCATTTTCAAAATTACCCCAGCTATCTTCTTTTAAACGAGAATAATTACATAATACTTGTTCGCATACTTTTGGATTTAAAAAAGTAAAACCTGAATAACTAATTTCACCAGTATTTTTATCTATTGAAATAGTACCATCTAATTTAACAATATGTTTACTATGAATTAATTTAATTGGCACTATTGGTTTACGATAAGCATTTTTTATAATATATTGATCCTTGCGCAATTCAATTAAAGTTTTCTTAATAACAAAACTATCTTTTCCAGATGTTGTTTTTAATTTATTTTCCCAGATTGAAATTGCTTCTTTTAACTATCTTAATTCTGTTATTTCTTCTAAATCTTTTTTTGTTATTGAAATTTTTGGTTGAAATATTACATTTTTATCATTAGCAATTAAATTATAAATTCCATCTTCGCCATTTTCAAATTGGGAAACAAGACCTTCAAAAGAAGTTTCTCGTTTATTAACTGTTGTCATACGATTATCAGTTAAAATTTTCTTTTCTTTTCTTTCTTGTTTTTCCATACATAGAATTAAATAATCGGCTAATACTTCTAGATACTTCTCATTAGGTGTAGGGTTTTCATCTAGAATCTACTATACTAATTTATTTCTATCTTCTGGATTCTCAAGTGAATAGTCTAATTTTATCAAACTATCAACCTCCGATCCTTAATGAAAAGAAACTTACTAAAATAATATAATGTGTTCTTTAACCACATGAATATATTCTACCAAAAAAAAAAATAAAACGCAAATTTTTAATTAATCAAAATTGACATTTTACAAAAAAAATAATATAATATATATAGAAATTGAGAAAATATTTTTAAATAAATACCAGGAGCAAACATATGAACGACAATCGTTCGTCGATCGTTCGTCGATCGACTAATATTTATACTAGTTATTTTGCAAATTGGCATAATTTTCCAGAAGGAAGTATAATCGTAAGTATTACTAGATTCGCGCCCAAGGGTTGGAACGGATTAGAGTTGCGGTCTTGCGCTCCTAGCGAAGGATTATTACGTGATTACAAAAATGGTAATATTGATGAATATATTTTTGAGCAAAGATATATTATGCAATTAAATAAGGATAGTAATTTGCGCGAACGTATAAAAGCAGTATTGAATGAATTAGTAAAAAAAAATGATGTAATATTATGTTGTTATGAGAAAAAAGGAGATTTTTGTCATCGCAATATTTTAAGTAAATGGTTAAGTCCAGATATAGAAATAAATGAATTATAAATTTAAGGAGATTATATTAAAATGATGGAATTAATTAATGAGAATACCACTCGTAAAATTGATTCTTTAGGTCGTGTTAGTATTCCAAAGGGATTACGTAATAGACTGCGGCTTGAACCTAATGATGAATTGGAATTTTATACCTTGAGAGAAGATGGACAAGATTATATTTGTTGCACTAAAGTGGGAGGAAATCCTTTACGTAAATATGAGATTGTCGCTGATATGCTTGATGAATTGGGTGTAAAAATTCCTGATGAAATCATTGCAAAATTGCAAGGAGGATAACGAGGAATTCAAAATCGTTATAGCAAAAAAAAAGATAAATAAAATGAAATTGCAGGAAAGCATAATTTTCCTGCAATTTTTCGTTATGTCGAATCAAAAAATCGTTTAGGATTTTGACGGGTCACATATATATATATAATAATAAATATTTTTTTTTATTCCTGAAAAGGTACCCCCCCTATGCGCGCACCTGCAGAAAAAAAATTTTTTTTTATTTTCGGGGGGGGGGGGGGGGGGGGGGGGGGGGGG
>NZ_JAEELZ010000064.1 GCF_016282985.1 Methanosphaera sp. | reverse complement strand
TTTTAGTAGTGCGAGTTGTCTTCTTATGGTTTGTTCTGGTTTCATTTCTCGTACTTTGATGACTTCTATGAGTTTGTTTAGTTGTTTTATGATTTGTTCTAGTGTTCTGTTGTCTCCGTAGGTTGTGATTGTTATTCTTGAATGTCCTGGTTCTGATGTTTTTCCTACAGTGATGTTGTCAATATTAAAGTCTCGTCTTGTGAAGAGTCCTGCTACTCTTTGTAGTACTCCTGTCTTGTTTTCAACCAGAATACTTATAGTATGTTTATTTGTTTTTGTCATTTTAATCATTCCTCTACTTTGTATTCTCCAACAATTTTTGTGATTTTTTCACCCGGTGGGACCATAGGTAATAATTCATCAGGATCTATTGTTATGTCTATAACAGTTGCTTCTCTTTGTTTTAATGCATTTTGTATGGTTTCTTTTAGTTCTCCTGGTTTTTCTACACGTACTCCATTTACACCATATGATTCTGCAAGTTTTACAAAGTCTGGTGTTGGGGCAAGTTTGGTTTGAGAAATTCTGTTTTCATAGTATAAAACTTGCCATTGGGCTACCATTCCAAGATATCTATTGTTTAAAATACATGTAACTATAGGAAGGTCGTATTCATGTATAGTAGCTAACTCTTGTGAAACCATTTGGAATCCGCCGTCTCCGCATATTGCTAGAACATTTTCTTCAGGTTTAGCAACTTGTGCCCCTATTGCTGCAGGTAATCCATAACCCATGGTTCCTAGTCCACCACTTGATATGAATGTTCTTGGATTTTTGGTTTTATAGTAGTGTGCCATCCACATTTGGTTTTGTCCTACATCAGTTGATACAATGGTTGTAGGAGTAATTGCTTCCATTATTTCTTTAATGGCTTCTTGAGGTTTGAGTGGAAGAGTATTAAAGTTCATCTTCGGAACATAAGATTTTCTTTTTTCTACAACTTCACTTGTCCAGTTTGTATTATCTGTTTTGTATTCTTCGATAAGTGTTTGTAAAGTTATTTTTGCATCTCCAACTATTGGAACATCTATAGGAACATTTTTTCCAATTTCTGCAGGGTCAATATCTATGTGAATTTTTGTTGCATTAGTTGCAAATTCTGATACTTTTCCAGTAGTACGATCTGAAAATCTACATCCTATTGCTATAAGACAGTCACAGTCTGTTACAGTATTGTTTGTAGATTCTAATCCATGCATACCTAGAAGTCCTAAAGATAATTCATGGTCTTCAGGTATTGATCCTTTACCCATAAGACTGGTTGCAACTGCAATGTTTGAAAGTTTGGCAAATTCAAATAACTCATTAGCAGCATCAGATAATATTACCCCACCACCAGCTAGTATAACTGGTTTTTTACTTTCCTGTATTATCTTAACAGCTTTTTTAATCTGTTTAATGTTGGCTTTGGTTGTTGGTTTGTATCCTTCTAATTGAAGAACACGGGTCATGTCGTCTTCTGTAACATCTGCTTCTAATACATCTTTAGGAAGGTCTACTACAACCACTCCTTTTCTACCTGTACTTGCTATTTTATATGAAGCATCTATAATTTCAGGTAAATCCTTAGATTGTCTAGGTTGGAAATTTGCCTTAGTTATTGGCATAGTTATACTTATTGTATCTACTTCTTGGAATGCATCGGTACCAATGATAGGTGTTCCAACTTGACCGGTTAGGGCAACAACAGGGCTTGAATCCATTTGTGCTGTTGCTATACCAGTTACAAGGTTTGTTGCTCCAGGACCACTAGTAGCAATACATACACCCGTTTTACCTGATACTCTTGCATATCCGTCTGCTGCATGTGCTGCTGCCTGTTCGTGTCTTACTAATATATGTTTTATGTCACAGTCGTATAATGAATCATATAATGGTAATAGTACTCCTCCGGGATAACCGAAGACTACGTCAGTACCATTTTCTTCAAGTTTCTTTAGTAATGCGTCACTTCCGTTCATTTTTTTTCCTCATTGTTTTTGATTAGTTATTAGATAAAAATGATAAATTTTATAAAATTTTATTATATGTATAGTTATGTATTTTAGTGTTTATATAATATTTTTAGAAATAAAAGACATTTCAGAATATATTGTGCTGATATAATTTAACAAAAAGTATTATGTTGATTATATTAAATTATGTAAAGGGATAAAATCAGGAAATTTTTTTAATTGTTTGATGTTTAAAATTAACAAAAAAGGAGTATATTAATATTAAATTCTGAAAAATGGAGTAAAAATGTTGAATTATAATAAAATAACAGGTATAATTAGTTTCACATGCTAATTAATTAATAAACCATTCATTATTCCGTACCTTATCCTCGACCTGAAAAAGGTTGTAATATGGGAACTTTATTAAATAATTCAACAATCACCATACTTATTGTCATGACAATAATTATTGCACATATTATTGACAGTGTGGTGTATTTCATAAAATTCAATATATGTATTTTTTCTAAAAAGTTTAATACAAGAATATTTACTAAATATATTCCATAACTATCTCTACTTATATTTGTAATAAAATCATTAATCTTCTGATTGATAAGTGAATAATCAATATTTTTAACTAATATAAACAGTCCAACTGCTTGTAAACAGGCACCTGGTGTAATATCACCTAATCTAATGAAAAATAATGACTGGCTAGAACAAATAACGGATAATATTATCGTACCACAAACAGTTATTAGAGTTCCGATTATAAACAATAAAATACCAAACTTTTTATTTGTTAACAGTTCATGTTTTTTAATAGTTAAATAGTATCCCAGTACAAAATATCCTATTGAACCACTAAAATATCTTAAATAATCAACTATAATTGTATCAACATTCATAAATCGTAAAAGACTAACTAATGCCCATAATAATAGAAAATATTCAATATCAACCACTTTTGCATTTTGAATCCATTTAGAAATTATTGGTGACATCAAGTATAAACCTAGAATCATATACACATACCAAAATTGAACACTAACATTCAAAGGATTAAGAAAACCACTAAATAAGTATGATAAAAAATTTATTATTGTCCATGATGATCCTAAAACATCTGTAAATACAACTTTTATTATAACATAGATTATAAACCAAAACAGAAAAGGAACTAATATTCTTCGTATTCTATGTGGAATTATTTCAATAGGCTGATCTTTTCTAAGTAATAAATATCCTGAGGCCATTACAAATAGTATGATTGCAAAACGAAATAAGGAAGAGCAAACTACTGATTCAATCCAGGCATTAGAAAAAAAGTACTTATTATCCAATAATATTGATGAACAATGAATACCCAATACTCCCAGTATAGCTAAAACCTTTAAATAGTCTATCCACATTATTCTCTTGTTATTCATCAATTTTTTTATCTATATTAGTATATAAATAGTTCACTATTTACCCTAATCCTTGTTTACGTATTTTTTCATATTTTATCGTCTAGTAGTATTTAATTAAGCAAAACTAATAATTTTAAAAAATGAGAATAGGAAAATTGTTATAGGAAATAACAATTATTTCTTTTATTGGAGGTTATAATGTTTTTTGTCCGCGGGTTATTGCTGTGATTCCTGTTTTTGCGGTTTCTTTTATTCCGTATGGTCTTAACAGATCCATCAATGCATTGATATTGTCTGGTTTTCCACTTATTTCTATGGTTATTGTTTTTGGTGTTACGTCTATTATGTGTCCTCTGAATATGTTTGTGTATTGTATGATTTCTGATTTGTCTTGTTCTGTTGGGGCGTGGATTTTTAGTAGTGCGAGTTGTCTTCTTATGGTTTGTTCTGGTTTCATTTCTCGTACTTTGATGACTTCTATGAGTTT
>NZ_JAEELZ010000063.1 GCF_016282985.1 Methanosphaera sp. | reverse complement strand
TGCTCAACCCGGAAATAACACTGATGACCGTAAAGTAGTCTTTAAAGTTAATGGTAATCCTGTAGGTTATCCTAATGTACATAACGGACTTGCAACTTATGTATATGATGCAAAAAGTTTAACTCCAAAAAATTATACTATAACAGTGAAATATGGTGAAAATTCCAAATATTTGGGTAGTTCATCAACTTCAACTTTAACTGTTGTAAAAGATGCAAGTAAAATTGTTGTAAGTAATGTTACAGTTATTTCTAACGAAACAGTTAAGATTACAGCAACTGTTTCCAATAAAAATAATGGAAATTATGCAACAAGTGGTAAAGTTGCATTTAAACTTAATGGTAAAACAATAGGTTATGCAAATGTAACTAATGGAAAGGCAATATTAACATATAAGGCAGTCCATTCTGCAAAAACTTACAAACTTAATGCAACATATGGTGGAAACAATATATTGAATTCATCAGTTTCATCTATGAGTTCTTTTGTAGTTTCACCAAGGCCGACCAAGATGACTGTTGGTAAAATATCAGGATATTCAACTACTGTTGTACTTAAAGCATCAGTTGTTGATAAGTTAACTTCAAAAAATTTAACTTCAGGATTAGTTGTATTTAAAATTAATGATAAAACTGTGGGAAATGCTACTATTTCAAAAGGTGTAGCTTCTTTAAAATATAATTCTAGCCATTTGGCAAGGGGTACTTATAAATTAACGGCTTTACTTAAGCCTACATCCGTTTATGATTTTACATCAGTTAACACTAATTTGACAATATTGGCTGAAAGTTCATTTACATATGATCAAATTAAAACAGCAGCAGTTTATGTTAGAACAGTTTATGAATCTAACAATACTTTAACTACTGTTCCTATTGGTAAATCTAGGATAGCTTTATCTGAGTTCTTGGCACTTATGATTAAAGCTTGTGTATATGCGGATAGGGGTGTAAAAGTTAATATTAGTTATAAAAAGTATAATTCATTAAACGAACAGTATGATTCAATGGCAAAAGTCGTATTGAATATTTCACAGGTTAAAGAAATTGGTGACAGGACATTAAGCTTTATGGAAGCTAATGGTAGACCACCAAAATATGTTTCAACAGATTTTGGTAAGATGGGATACTTTAATATTGTTTATACATATTGTAGGGTGATGGATGTTTCAGCATATAACTATTTACCTTCTACTTGTAGAGTCTATAGTTGGGCTAGTATGCATCCGGCAAGCTCTAAATCAAGAACAATTTATCTTACAAGTGATGTAATAGTCAATAAAGAGGTAGATTATGCATTCATGGAAAGTATAAAAAAAGCTCTAAATGAAAAAGGTTATTCAGCAGTAGTACTTGGTTATGGACCAAATTCACATAATACTGCAATCAGAAGTCAGTCATTACCAATAAATGCTGTACAGGTATCAATATTTGGAGGAGCAGATCCTGGTGTTATATATGACATGTCAACTAGGAGCTTTATGAAATTAAAAGAGAGTAGGTTGATGTATTTGGTATTCCATTCAACTTATTCTAAGGATATAACTGGATTATCCTTCTTAAAAAGAGCACGTGATGATAATTATTCACCTAGTAGTTTTACGGGAATAGCAAATCCTGATAAGTACTTAAGAAGTTATGGATATGATTATGTATTTACTAACAATATTAACACAATAGTAAATGGTATAATTAAGTATATTTCTTAATTATACTCTTTTATAACTTTTTTTATACATTCTTCAAAAGAATTAATCATGTTCGAATATTGAAATTTATTATTTATTATTTCTTTTGATTTTAAACTCATTTCTTTTTCTAATTTTTTATCATTTAAAATCATTTCAATAGCATTTTTCAATGCATCACTATCTTTTTCAGGTACAATAAATCCATTATCTTCTATCATATCGGGGGCAGCACCTACAGCTGTTGTTGCTATAATAGGATTGTAATAATACATGGCTTCATTTAATACAAATACCCATGGATCGCCCATTCCTTTATTAATGGAGGGAATTACAACAAGATTGCTTTCATTGTAATAATTTTCTAATTCTTCATTATTTATTTTACCAGTAAATATTACGTTGTTCAAGTTTTTTTCTTTAACATAATCTTTTAATTTTTCTTCTTCCTCACCTGAACCGATAATTATTAATTCCGTATTTTCCATTTTTAATTTATCATAAGCTTCAAGAAGATAAATTACACCCTTTCGTTCTATTAAACGTCCCACATATAATATTTTTTTTATAGGATGATTTTTCATAGTTATATCTGCATTTCCTTTGATATTACTTACGTTAGGCATTATTTGTACATGATTTTCAGGAACTTCCAGTTTCTTTGTAAAATATTCTTTATGTAATGTTCCAGGTACTAAAATAGCATCTGAATGATTACATAAATACTTAATGATTTTGTTTAATAGTTTTTCCTTGATATTATTGTCTTTTTCCCAGTCCCAATCTTCACGCCATATGATAAAAGGTTCTTTCTTAATTTTAGTAATACCATACAATATGATGGTTTCAAATAATTCCTGAGGAGTGTCCCAACTACCCCCAATTGTTATATCATATGAATTTCTGGCTTTAGAAATCAAACCTCTTGCAAATCCATGAAAATTTGGTAAAATTGTGTAATTAACTCCTTCAAGACCTTCTATTTGATTATTGATGTTTTCATCATAGACTTCTTGCATAACACCAATATGGGTGAAAACTAAGTCTAAATCATATATTTTTGACAGTTCTTTGAAAAAGGGTAGTCTATACCACATTGCCGTGTTATGAGTAAATAATATTTTCATTCGTTTCACCATGAATGTGTTATTCTATTATAAATTTGAGAATCTCCATTGTCATATATTTTACTGGATTTGCTTATTGGTTCATCTAATGGGAGGTATTCTCCATTTCCATATAAGAAACTTGTGTGTTTAATATTGTTTGATCTTAAGAACATATAACTTCGCGGTTCCATGTCCGACATATTTTTTGGATTCGTCGTATGCATATCGTTTAACCAGTAAAGCAGGATGTTACTGAACGCATCTGAGAACAATGTGTTATTTTGTTCGTTATCGTAATAGTTTTTAAACCAGGCAACTCCAGCATATTCTCCTTGACTAAATATTGGTGCATCTATAGTATTATCGATAGGTAATGTGGATGGTTGACCTACTTCATAATCTATTAATCCTGTATTAAGTATGAAGAATAATACCAAGAAAACTCCAATAACTTTCATAGTTATTCCTATACGTTTTCTTAATTCAGTAGTTTTTATTAGGCCTATGGCAGAATTACTTATATAATATAATCCTATAATACAAAATGGTGCTAATACTACGAAAGTTACTTCATATATTCTTTGAAGACTTAATTGACCTCTGAATGCCGGTATATATAGACCACATGCTAAAATCACCAGATTGAATAATGCAAAAGCATTATATTCTCGTGTAAAATGTAAATATTTTGGTTGGATTAGGTTCATAATAAAACCAATCAGTATAAAGTATACAGAGAATAAAATTACTCTCTGTGCATTAATACTTACAATATCCATGAATGTGAATGGCCACCAGATATATATGAATGCAATAATTGTTGTAACCACTATTATTGCTTGTCTACGTCTTAAACTCATCTGTTTTATTTTCATGACTTGATTTTTTATAAACGGATGAACTTGTATGTCTTCAATTTTTTTATCTTCTGATATTTTAGTGAATATCTTATAACCTACTACTAAAAGTATTAAGACAACACCTATTCCTGCCAACAAAATCATAGGATTGATTGAACCACTTGAAATTATTGTGTTCACGTTTTTTGAAACAATTTTCAATGCGTCAAATAATGAAGCAATAGGTTTACTGTCTGCTGTTAGTGAATAGTATACTACTATGAATCCTATGAAAAACAAAGAAAGGGGTAAACTTATAGTCTGATCTTTTACTTTAAAATATTCTCCGAAATATTTACGTTCTGCCCCAAATGTTATGAGTATAGTGTTTAGAATATTTCCGAAAGGACTGGATAGTACTGATAATATAACTATTGTTGCAAGTAACATAAACATAAACAAGTACGTAACACTATAATGTGATAAGATTAAACCTACTCCAAATAGGAGGTATAATAATTTTCTCTTATTCTGAGAGATATTTCTGTCTATCATCAACCAAACCAATAATACTAGGAAAATCTCTGCTATTTGTTGTCTGGCCATTTGAACCATCCAACCATATGAAAATCCATTATAGGCAATGAAGAAAAATGCTGCTAAAAATGCAATTTTTCCTCCAGTATGTCTTTCAAAGATTTTGTATAATCCAATACTTATTAAAGAGAATAAGAATGGATATATGAATTTTAAAATCCAGGTTAAGGTCATACCTGATAATTTGTTATAAATTGGTGCATACATCACAACACTTAACATTGCATTGTAAGCATGAGGCCAAGTATAATCCCAAATTCCATTTTTAATCACATATGTAGCAAATTGATATTCAAAGAATATGTCATAACCCCAAATGTGGTTTGAAATAAGAACACTGTAATATAAAATGGATATTGCAATACTGAAGATTGCTATATGATAGTATTCTCTTTTCAAATATCCCCAAGCCATTGCAAGTACTAAAGTACAGATCAATAATAGTAATAATATTTGTATTTCGTTTCTTCCATAGTATTGTAGAGTGTATGCTCCAATAATTGCTATTAAAGGGAGAATACATAAACATATGAATTGGTTTGATGTAAGTAGGTCAATACTTAATTTAGAACTACTATAGTAGAAATATTCTTTATCTTGCCTATAAGCTAATAATAATAGAATCATGTTGAAAACAGTGAATGTTATTAATAATGGTATGGTTTCAATTGGTTTTGAAATACCAAAAGAAGGATATACCTGATTCATAAACAATCCTACCAATAGGACAGAGAGTATGCTCAGACCTACACTTAATAACGTGGTAAAAGTATTTCCGAGTTTATGTAGTTTAAGCACTCTTAAAATCAATACTCCCGGAACTAAAGCTAAGTATAATAATGTAATTATATCATTAAATATTGGTATATGCATTTGATTGTAAGAAAAAAAGCCTACAACCCACATTAATACCTGAATTAATATAATAACGGCAGCAAATTCTTTGAATTTCCAGTCATTTAATGTAAAAATATTTCTAAATTCCATTATTAATTCACACTCTCTACAACTTTATTATATTGTTCAATAATTTTATTTACCATAACATCCATTGAATTATCGGGTAAACTTTTATATGAATTAACTTCCAATTTTTTTAATAATTCTTTGTTATTTATTACTTTTACAAGTTTCTCTTTTAAACTGTTAACATTGCCAGCTTCAAATAATAATCCATTATATTCTTCTTCAATTAATTCAGGAATTCCTCCTATATCACTGCCAATAACTGGAGTTCCAGTACTAAAACTTTCATATATTACTAATGGTGAATTATCATAACAAATTGAAGGTATTACTAGAATATTACTCATTTCATAATATTCTTTTATGTTTCTGTTATCTACAAAACCATGGAATATGATTCTAGCATCATCTTTAGCTAAACTTTTAAATTCTTCTTCATCGTAACCTTTACCAATAATATGTAATTTTAAATAATCTCCTTCAATTTCTTTAAAAGCGTTAATAAGAGTATCAACTCCCTTATGTTTGCCTAAAGTACCGATATATGTAATATCTATTGTATTGTACTCTTTAACAGTTTTGATGGATTTATATTCTACTCCTAATGGGATTTTAATACAATCTGTACTCTTAAAGAAATCATTTTCTTTAAATTTATTTATCATAAATTGTGATGGGGAAATTAACAAATCAACATTATCGTTTAACAGTCTTCTTTGTTGATTAACATATTGATTACATATGAAATTTCTTTTTTCACATAATTTATTATTTCCATTAATAAGATTAGCTCTAGGACATATTAATGAAAAATCATGTGATTCATAGATTACAGGTATATTCAAATCTTTTCCAGCCTTAAAACAAGATAAAGATAATCCTTTATAGTTGTTAATATGAATTACATCAACATTTTCTTCAACAAGTATTTTTTTAATAACATTCAATGTTGAATTATTCCAAAGATCCAAAATATGCCAAAAAGGTTTTTTAATTCCTTGTGCATCTGTCTGTTTATATGTAGGATATAATTTGGTTGTATTTAACTGATAAATAGTGGTTTTATCTCTATTAATAACATGATACTCTTCATCAGGACTGGTTGTAATAATAATGGATTCGTGTCCATGTTCCAGCATATTCAATGCCATTTTTTCGACAATTATTTCTGCTCCTCCAAGAACATTTGGTGGATAAAGGTTAGTGATAAAGCATATCTTCAT
>NZ_JAEELZ010000062.1 GCF_016282985.1 Methanosphaera sp. | reverse complement strand
CTATACCACAACTACGATTATTACTCTTAAAAATATGTCTTGTAACATTTTTACATAAAATAGAAATAAAATATTTGCCTGATGCTTTTCTTTTAACAGTTACAGATTGTATTTGGCCAGTTATCTTTTGATGAGTACGAAATCGGATCCAACCAACTTTAGGAAGACGAATACATTTACCATTAATACGGATATTGTTATTGATATTATTGGTTTTATAAGATTGTACCGGATTATATTTATTTTTATAGCTTGGATACTTGCTTATTTGGTTAAAGAATCTGTTAAATGCATTTTCTAAATTTTTCAATGATTCAATTAAACCTGTGGAATCAACTCGTTTTAACCAAGTTTTAGACTTTTTTAGCTCAGTTAACATAGCTGAACAATCATAAAAAGACAAATACTCCATATTTTCAGTATATGCTTTCTTTTTGGCATCCAGAAAAGAATTAAAAACAAACCTACAACAACCAAACTGATTGGTGAAAAAATTCTCCTGAACCTCATCAGGATAAATACGAACAACAAAACTCTTATACATAACAACTTTCAAAAAAAATACACCAAATAATAAAATATTAAATATGGATAATAAATTATTACTTATTGTATAGTTAATAATTATTTGATAATAGTATTTAAATATTTTGATAAAAAGTATTACTTTTCACACTTTATTCATATGATTTCTACAGAGCCAAAAATATAAAAAAATTTAACATTAGAATTAATAAATATATTATTAAAAAGTAAAATAACATATCTTAATATTAATAGTTTATTTTTAAAATTTAAGGAGTAATTACATGGCACATGAACATGGCGGAAATTTATCTGATGAAGATAAAAAAGCAATAATGGAACAAAACATTAACATTACTCGTAATCTTGCCAATATAAAATATAAAATTGCAGTTATGAGTGGTAAAGGTGGAGTTGGAAAATCAACAGTAGCTGTTAACTTAGCACAGGCTTTTAATGCAATGGGTTACAAAACAGCAATTTATGACGTAGATATTCATGGTCCTAACGTTCCTAAAATGTTAGGTATTGAAAATGAATCAATCGGTGTTAAAGGAAATAAATTAGTTCCTGTAGAAACTGATGACGGTATGTTAGTAGCTTCCATGGCCTTTTTAATTGAAAGCAACGGTTCACCTATCATATGGAGAGGCCCACAAAAAACCGGTGCAATTAAACAGTTAATCTCTGATGTTGCATGGGGAAATATAGATGTTATGATATTCGATAACCCTCCTGGAACAGGAGACGAACCTTTAACAGTTCTTCAAATGATTCCTAACCTTGATGCAGCAGTTATGGTAACAACACCTAGTTCCGTTTCAGAAGAAGACGTTATCAAATGTGTTGGTATGACAAGAATGTTGAATATTGACAATATAGGACTTGTAGAAAACATGTCATACTTTGAATGCCCTCACTGTTCAGAAAAAGTAAATCTTTTCGGAGACAGTAAAGGTGAAGCTTTCGCTAAAGCAATGGATGTTGATTATTTAGGTGATTTACCATTCAGAACACAGGTATCAGAATCTGCAGACAAATATGAAGTACCTATTGTTAAAGCTGAACCGGATTCCAAAGCCGCTCAGGGTTTCATGGAAATTGCTAAGAAAATCGAATCCACATATTTCAAAAAAGATGAATAAATATATTCATCAACTTTTTTTCATTATATTTTTAATTATATAACCATCTATTTTAATTACCAAAGGTTATATAATATGACATCAATATAATATAATTGTATAAAAACAAAAAAAATATGAAAAAATAATTTTAACTAAAATAATTATCTCATTTAATATGAAAAAGAGGTGTAAATGTGAAACCAACAGATAAAGATGTCAAAGGAACAACAACCGTAGGTTTTGTATGTAAAGACGGAGTTGTTTTGGCAACAGAAACAAGAGCAACCATGGGAAGTTTAGTTGCAAACAAAGGCGCAGACAAATTATTCCAGTTAGATGACAAAATCGGTGCAACAATTGCCGGAACAGTCAGCCATGCACAATCCTTAATGGATGTTATCAAAGCAGAAATATCATTATACAAACTAAAAAACGAAAAAGACATGTCAATAGATTCAGTTGCTGTAATGACCAGTAACATTCTAAAATCAGGACCATATTACGTACAGACCATCATTGGTGGAGTAGATAAAGATGGTGCAAAACTATACTCCTTAGATCCAAGTGGTAGTTACATGGAAGACAAATGCACATCCACAGGTTCAGGTTCACCATATGCATTCGGGGTACTGGAAGACAGATACTCTGAAGACCTGGATGTTGAAGAAGGTAAAAAAGTTGCTGTTAAAGCAATTACCTCCGCAATGGAACGTGACGTCTATTCAGGAAACAGTTACCGCTTAGCAACAATTACAGAAGAAGGTATGAAAATTTACACACCTGAAGAAATTAATGAAATTAAAGCTGATATGTAATCAGTTTTACTTTTTTTTATTTTTTATTTAAAAAAAACTTTTATATATAACTTTAAACATAGAACAAATTAGTTATTTTTAAAACTATTTTAAGATTTATTTTGACAATGTCAAAAATTAACAGAACATTCTTTAATACTGAAAATAAGTTAATTTTATAAATAAATTTTAGAAATTTAATTAATTCAAATACAAACATGACAATTTTTTATTGAATTAATCTAAACACGAAAAGACAACAAAATGAAAACATTAGTTGTTTACTAATTATGATAATAAATTATCACACAATTTATAAAAAATATCATTCTTTCAAATTAAATAGACGAGAGGGAATACAATGATTCAGGAAATCAAAGAAAGAATAATTGCACGCTTACCTGAAGAAGTCAAATTAGCTAAAGTCGAATTTGAAGGTCCGGAAATAGTTATTTATACAAAAAATCCGGAAATCATTAAGGACAATGGAAGCCTAATCAGAGACTTGGCAAAAGACATCAGAAAAAGAATTATTATTAGATCAGACAAATCAGTTTTATCCGAACCAACCGAAACAATCGATAAAATAGAAGAAATTGTTCCAGAAGAAGCAGAAATTACTGACATTGCCTTTGATGACGTAACAAACGAAGTAATCATCGAATCCAAAAAACCAGGATTGGTAATAGGAAAATATGGAACAACATCACGTGAAATAGTAAAACAAACAGGATGGGCTCCAAAAATATTACGAACTCCACCTGTAACTTCAGAAACCGTTCAAAGAATCAGACTAACTTTAAAAAGAAACAGTAAAGAAAGAAAAGAATTTTTACAGGAACTCGGTAAAAGAATTCACAGAGAAGCAAGATTTGACAATGACTGGGTACGTTTAACATCATTAGGTGGATTCAGAGAAGTAGGACGATCATGTTTATTCCTACAGACACCAAACAGTAAAGTTATTTTAGACTGTGGTGTTAACGTTGCAGGAGTAGATGAAAAAACAGCATTCCCATACCTCAACGTACCGGAATTCAATTTAAGTACATTGGATGCAGTAATTGTAACACACGCACACCTTGACCACACCGGTTTCGTACCATACCTCTATCACTACGGATATGACGGACCAACATACTGTACAACACCGACAAGAGATATGATGACCTTACTACAACAGGATCACATCGATATCTCCCACAGGGAAGACGACCCGTTACCTTTCAATATCAAGGACGTAAAGGAAACAATCAAGAAAACAATCACATTAGACTACGGTGAAGTAACGGACATCTCCCCTGATATAAGATTAACATTACATAATGCAGGACACATTGTAGGTTCAGCAATGGCACACCTCCACATAGGTGACGGAAAACACAACTTTGTCTACACCGGTGACTTCAAAAACGAAAAAAGCAGACTGCTTGAACCATCTGTAACCAGATTCCCAAGAATCGAATCAATGGTAATGGAAAGTACCTACGGTGGACATGAAGACGTAACACCAACCCGTAACACTGCAGAAAAAGAATTAATAAAAAGCATTTACGAAACCCTTAACAGAGGAGGAAAAGTACTTATTCCAGTATTTGCAGTAGGTCGTGCACAGGAAATTATGATAGTGCTTGAAGAATACATTAATCATGGAATTCTCAGAGACGTACCGGTATACATAGACGGAATGATCTGGGAAGCAACTGCAATTCACACAGCACACCCTGAATTCCTGAGCAATGAATTAAGAAACCAGATTTTCCACGTCGGTAAAAACCCATTCACATCAGAGGTATTCAAAAAGGTTACAAGCAATGAACAAAGAAGAAAAATCATTGACAGCAAAGAACCATGTATCATATTGTCAACATCAGGTATGTTAACAGGTGGAAACTCTGTAGAATACTTCAAAATGTTATGTGAAGACGAAAAGAACAGTATTGTCTTTGTAGGATACCAGTCAGAAGGTTCACTTGGACGTAGAATACAGAAAGGACACAAGGAAGCACCGCTCGATGATGACGGTGTAACCAGACTATACCACATAAATCTGGAAGTAACAACAATCGACGGATTCAGTGGTCACAGTGATCGTAAACAACTGATGGAATATGTACGAAGATTATCTCCTAAACCTGACAAGATACTGGTCTGTCACGGAGATGCATACAAGGCACTTGACCTTGCAAGCAGCATTTACCGTTCATACAAAATCGAAACGAAAACTCCTATGAATCTTGAAACAACAAGATTACAATAACCTCCACCAACTTTTTTTAAAACAATTAATTAATGTAAAGTATTAAAATTATAAAAAAAATATATATTATTAATCTATAAATTTTTTCAACATAGTTTAACAATATGAAAAAAAATTATGAGAACAAATAATTCTTAAATTAAGGGTGAGATAATGGTAACTTATTCTGAAGCAGGCGTAGATATTAGTTTAGAAGAAAAAACTGTTAAAGCATTAACAGGCGAACTATCAGAAACATTAGATTATAGAAACATTATAAAAAATACCGGACATTTTGCAGCACTGGTAGATTTTGGTTCAAAAGCTATAGCAATGAGTACTGATGGTGTTGGAAGTAAAATATTAATAGCAAATTTAATGAACAAATACGATACCGTTGGAATAGACTGTATAGCAATGGTAGTAAACGATATTTTATGCGTAGGTGCAGAACCTATAGCAATGGTTGATTACCTTGCAGTGGAAGAACCTAATCCTGAAATAGCAAGTGAAATAGGAAAAGGTTTAAAAACAGGATGTCAACAGGCAAAAATAGCAATGATCGGTGGAGAAACAGCATCACTCCCAAAAATTATAAAAGACTTTGACCTGGCAGGTACCGGAATAGGTATTGTCGACAAAGAAAAAATCATAACCGGTTCAGAAATAAAAGATGGAGACATTATCCTAGGTATTGAAAGTAGTGGAGTACACAGTAACGGATTAAGTCTTGCAAGAAAAGCATTACTTGACCTTGCAAAATACGATGTGGAAGACAAATTACCGGCTGACGAATCAATCACAGTTGGTGAAGCATTACTCGAACCTACTATAATATATGTGGATCCTATTATGGACCTGTTAAAATCAGGAATAGAAGTACATGGATTAGGTCACATCACTGGTGGAGGATTCAGCAATCTTAAAAGATTAAACAAAAATATGAGTTACTACATCAATGAATTACCTGAAACCTTACCAGTATTCCAGGAAATACAAAAAACAGGAATAGAAAGCAAGGAAATGTATCACGTATTCAATATGGGAATAGGCTTTTGTGTAATATTAGACAAAGAATACAAAGAACAGGCACTTGAAATACTTAACAAATACCACAACACCTACGAAATTGGTGAAATTAAAGAAGACGCTGACAACAAAGTTCTCATAACTGCAAGAAATGAAAATATTGAACTATAGGGGAGAAAATCAATGAAAATTAGTATTGACAATGAAAGAAAATTAATCGAAGAGATGTTAACAGCATACGGTGTTAAATCAAACGAAGCAAGCATTGTTGCAGAAGTAATTACCGACGGTGACTTAAAAGGTTTTTCAACTCATGGACTTGGAAGATTCCCCCAATACATTAAAAGTATCCAGGCAGGAACCATAAAACTTGAAGGCGACTATGAAATTGAAAAAGAAACAGCTGCTACCGCTATGATAAACGGAAACCACAAATTCGGACATTACATAACAGTAAAAGCAATGGACCTTGCCGTTAAAAAAGCAAGCGAATGTGGTGTAGGTATAGTAGGTATTCATGACAGTAACCACTACGGTATTGCAGGATTTTATGCTGACATTGCATCAGTACAGGACATGATTGGAATTGTAATTTCAAACACTGAACCTGCAATGGCACCTTTCGGAGGTAAAAAAGCATTGTTAGGAACAAACCCAATCACCATAAGCATTCCTACAGATGACATTCACAACTACATATGTGTAGATATGGCAACAAGTATAACTGCAAGAGGAAAATTACTTGAATCCAAAAGAAAAGGAGAACCAATACCTGAAGGATTAGCATTGGACAAAGACGGAAAACCAACCACCGATCCTGAAGCAGGACTTGAAGGTTCAATCCTACCATTCGGAGGATTCAAAGGATATGCATTGGCATTCATGTTTGAATTACTCGCAGGACCATTAGTAAGTGCAGCATGTGGAGTGGACGTTCAGGGAACAGCAACACCTGACGTGATGTGTACCAAAGGAGACTTACTCATAGTAATCAATCCTGAACACTTTGCCGGTTCAATGCAATTCAAATTCTATGTTGACCAGTTCGTAAGAGAAATCCGTGAAGAAAATGGTGTAATACCAGGTGACCGTGAAATCGAAAACATGAACATTGCAATGGAAAATGGTGTTCCGGTTGATGAAGCATTATACAACCAGTTAACCGAAATGGCAGAAGCCAAAGATTTAAACATTGAATCATACTTTGAAGAATAAAAACCATTACAATATCTCCCCCTTTTAAATACTATTTTTTAGGATAATTTAACTAATTAAAAAAAACATAATAAACATCAAGGTGATACTATTGGATAGTACCGATGTTATATACAATGGATTAAAAAATGCGGGTATAAATTTTATCGTAAGTGTACCCTGTGCAAATCTGAAAAAACTTTTAAATTTAATAGACGATGATGACGATATAAAACACGTACCTGTTACAAGAGAAGAGGAAGGGTTTGGAATCTGTGCCGGCGCCTACATGGGTGGAATGAAACCGGCAATACTTATGCAGAATTCCGGATTGGGAAACAGTGTGAACGTACTGGCATCACTAAACAAGTTATACAACTTCCCGATACTGATGATTATCAGCCATAGAGGAACCTTCGGTGAAGGAGTATACGGCCAGATACCTATGAGTAAAGCCACAACCAAAGTATTGGACAGTTTAGACATAATTTACCATAAGGTGGACAATCCCAACGATGCCGAAGAAATAGTTGAAAAGGCCTGGAACTTATCAAAAATATCAGAAGAACCAATAGCATTATTGTTTGATATAAATTACTGGAAAAGGAGTGTAAATGATGAAAAGATATGATGCAATTAAAAGGATTGTTGAAAGTACTGATGATGAATTTATCATATCCAACATCGGATTTCCTTCCAGGGAATTGTTTGGAATAAAGGATAGAAAAAATACGTTCTATATGTCCGGTTCAATGGGAATGGCCACACCTATAGGTTTAGGCTTATCACTTGCATTAGAACAAAATCAGGATGACAGAAAGGTAATCGTTATTGACGGAGACGGATCATTGCTTATGAACTTCGGAGAACTGGTTACAGTTTATGCACAGAATCCTTCAAACTTAATTATTGCATTAATTGATAACGAAGCTTATGGTTCAACTGGCTCTCAAGAAACTTATGCTTCCAGGATAAACCTGTCAAATATTGCAAAGAGTATTGGATTTAATGAAGTCTATTACATTGATGCAAAAAATAGTGTTGACGATATAGATATGCAGGATTATGTAAATAAAAAGGGACCCGTTTTCCTACATATCAAAGTAAATCCCGGAAACAGTGATGCACCAATCATAGATTTAACACCGTCAAAAATTAAAAACAGATTCATGAAACAAATTCATGAATAAAACTTTTCTAAAACTTCCAATACCCTTTCATTATTTTTTCCAACAAGGAGATTATGTTTAACGTTATCAAAAACAATCAGTTCCGAATTTTTAATCTTTTTCTGAATCGTTTTCTGTGAACTTAACAGGGATATTTCATCATATTTACCGGACATAACTAATGTGGGTACTTCTATTTTTGATAAAGAATCATCAACATCAAATTCCATACATGCATCAACTGCTTTTATGTAAGCATCAGTGTTTGCTGTCTTTGATGCAAATTCCCTTATTTGATCAAGTGCTTCCCTGTTATCATCAATTACTTCAGGACATAAAACCATAGGCAATATCAAATCGTAAAAATCTTCCAAACTATTTTTAAGAGCATCCTTAAATTGTGTGAAAATATTTGTTAAGTATTCATCAGATTTTGAAAAACTGGACATTAACACAAGTGAGGATACATTTTCGGGATATTTTAATGAAAAATCAAGTGCAACTGCTCCACCCAGAGAAAAACCTATTAAATCAACATTATCCAGATTTAAATCATCCAACAAGTTTTTCAGATCGCTGACGTATAAATCAATGTTTACTTCATCATTTCCTAAATATGATTCGCCATGACCACGAAGGTCCATTCTGATAATCTGATAATCCCTTTTCAGATGGCTTGCTAAAAATTCCCAATATAATAAACTATCTGAAAGTCCGTGAATAAAAACTAAAGGCCTTCCATTTCCTTCTATCTTGAAATTCATAGTATTAATTTAGTAAAAATAATTTAAATAATTTATTAAAAATAGAATCTGCTTGAATAATAAGTAGAAATGAATATTGAATTAAAAACTTTAAAATTAGAATAAATTGTAAATGCTCCGACCGGGATTCGAACCCGAGTCTTCGGCTCGAAAGGCCGAAATGATTGGCCGGACTACACTATCGGAGCAACTTACCAAATAGTTATGTTACATAACTATCTTTATTAAATGGGGCCGAGGCCGAGAATCGAACCCGAGTCACGGGATCCACAGTCCCGAAGAATAACCACTATCCTACCTCGGCATTTTAAATATTTTCCTTCTCTAAGTGCGGGAGCAGGGATTCGAACCCTGGTAGGCCTACACCAACAGGTCCTAAGCCTGTCCCCTTTGGCCAGCTCGGGCACCCCCGCATATAAAATATTTTCCGCATACTTTATACAAGGAATGTTTAGCTTGTTTGTTCTAGAATCTAAAATTTAATAAAAATATTGATAAAAAAGTTCTAGAAATGCTCCGACCGGGATTCGAACCCGAGTCTTCGGCTCGAAAGGCCGAAATGATTGGCCGGACTACACTATCGGAGCAAATTTTTTTGTAAAATGTTCAGTATGAAATGGGCCCAATGGGGTTCGAACCCATGGCCGCCCGGTTATGAGCCGGGCGCTCTACCTGGCTAAGCTATAGGCCCAGCTAAAATTAGCGCCGTCGGCAGGACTTGAACCTGCGACCAATCGGTTAACAGCCGAACGCTCTACCTACTGAGCCACGACGGCACTTCCATCTTACAATAGTTTATTTATAAATAATTATATATAAACTTACCTATCTGATGATAGGATATACTTTACAGTACAATACAATATTTGTTTTTATAGTATATATACTTTGTGGAAAAGATTATTAAAATATTTTAAAATTGTCAAAAAACAAATCCAGTTAAACATTTCGTTAAGATAAGCTTTAAAAAAAATGATGAAAAATAAAACGATTAAAATAAGTATTAAAAACTAATTATATAATTAATAGGAAAATATAAAATTTTAAACTAAATTTTAAATAAAAGGGGATTTAATTATGGATTTAATTGAAAAAATCAAAAATAAGGAAATATTTGATTTATTGATTGAAGCTAACAGAATTACTGAAAGAGTACACGGAAAGGAAGTTTCATTAGAACGTGCTATTTTTTTATCATGGTGGTGTGAAAAGGGAGACTGTAAATTCTGTTACATGTCTTCCCAGAAAGATAGAATTGACAATCCGGATAAAGCAAAAAGACATGTTAAAGGAATTTATGCCGAAGCAGAATTAACCAAAAGAATGGGATGGAATATAGAATTTTTATCCGGAGGATATGGAATTTACACAACGGAAGAAATTAGAGAAATTTCTGAAACAATTTATGACATAACAGACAATCCTGTTTGGCTCAATATTGGTATTACCAATGAACTTGACCAATATGGGGAAGAAATTGTAGGAGTTACAGGAGCTATTGAAACTGCCAATCCGGAATTCCATAATTACGTCTGTCCGAGCAAATCAATACCCGATATAAAGAAAATGTTAACCACAGCCGGAGAATTAGGTTATAAAAAAGCCATAACAATCATTGTAGGATTAGGTGAAAAACCGGAACATATGAATGATCTGTTTAATTTAATTGAAGAACTGGATATTGACAGGATTATATTTTATTCATTGAATCCTCATCCTGATACAGAATATCATTTAACACCTCAACCGGCATCATTGTACTATGCGAGTATTGTGGCCAGTACAAGAATTAGATTCCCAAATATAGAAATTATTACAGGTACCTGGACTGACAACCTTGCAAATATGGGTGTATTATTAAAGGCTGGCAGTAACGGATTAACCAAGTTCCCCTTATTTAAAATGTATGGTAACCGTTTTGGTAAACGTGTTGAAGAAGAAGTTTACTGGGCAGATCGTGAATTGAAAGGAAGTTTTTCAGATATGGATTTATTGACTAAGGGAAATAATTTAAGACCTGAATTGGAACCCTTTATTCAAAGATACATTGATATGTGTTACGAAAACTTAGATATTAAAAAAATATAAAAACAGAATAATGATAAAAACTCTAAAAAAAGTAAAAATTTAAATTAATTAAACAATAAAAATAAATATATAATATATTAATAAATTATTAAAAAACAATAAGAAGATTATTTATAATTGGAGGAATAACTATTACTGATATGATGTGTGGTCTTGAAATCCACGTACAACTTAATACAAATTCAAAATTATTTTGCAGTTGTCCAACAAATTACCAATCTGCACCAAACAACACAAACATTTGTCACGTATGTTTAAATCAACCGGGAGCTAAACCATTCCCACCAAACCAGGGTGTACTGGACAAAGCTATTAAAGTTGCCTTAATGTTAGGATGTGACATTTCAGATGAAATTATCTACTTCATGAGAAAACACTATGATTACCCTGATTTATCCAGTGGATATCAGAGAACATCAGTACCTGTAGGTATTAACGGTGAATTAAATGGAGTAAGAATTCACGAAATTCACGTGGAAGAAGACCCAGGACAATATAAACCTGACAGAGGAACCGTTGACTTCAACCGATCAGGTATTCCATTAATAGAAATCGTTACAGAACCTGACATGAAGTCTCCTGAAGAAGCAAGAAGCTTCCTTAACGAATTGGTACGTGTACTCAACTACAGTGGATGTACACGTGGTGAAGGTACAATGAGAGCTGACGTAAACATATCCATCGAAGGTGGAAAAAGAGCTGAAGTTAAAAACGTTAACTCCATCCGTGGTGCATACAAAGTTCTCAAATTTGAATTAATCAGACAGAAAAACATTCTCCGCAGAGGAGGGGAAGTTCAGCAGGAAACCCGTGCATTCCTGGAATCCCAGATGATTACAGTACCTATGAGATCAAAAGAAGATGCTGATGATTACAGATACATCCCTGATCCTGATCTTCCACCAATGTTAATCGATCCGGAACACGTTGAAGAAATCAGAGAGGAAATGCCTGAACCTGCTCACCTTAAAAGTGCAAGATTTGTTGAACAATACGGCATTGACGAAGCTGATGCAAAAGTCTTAACTTCAGAACTTGAATTGGCAGATGCATTTGAAGAAGTATGTAAAAAAGTTGATGCAAAAACTGCTGCAAGATTAATGAGAGACGAAGTAAAACGTGTATTAAACTATAACAAAATTGACTTTGCTGAAAGTAAAATTACTGCAGCAGACATTGTTGAATTAATTGAATTAATTGATTCCAAACAGGTTACACCAGAAGCAGCACACAAATTAATCGAACAAATGCCTGGAAATGACAAAACACCTACCGAAATCGGTAAAGAAATGGACATTATTGGTGTTGTAGAAGATGATGCAGTAGTTGCAGCAATAGATCAGGTTATTGAAGAAAACCCTAATGCAGTAACTGACTACAAAAACGGTAAAGAAAATGCTGTTAACTTCCTTGTAGGACAGGTTATGAGATTAACAAGAGGAAAAGCGAACGCCGGTGAAACAAATAAAATGATAAAAGATAAATTAGATTCAATGTAATTAATTTATCATCCCTTTTAACAAATAAAAGGAGTGATTAGATGAGTGATTATAAGAAAGTAAAAGATTACATGACACGAAATGTCATCACAGTAGACCCAGATATGCCTATAGAAGAAATTAAAAGAATCATTAAAACTACAGGACACGATGGATTCCCAGTAGAAAAAGATGGACAAATTGTTGGAATAATCACTGCATCAGACCTTCTTATTAAAGATTCAAAACCAACAGTTAGAGGAATGATGTCTGACGATATTGTAATAGCAAATGAAGAATTATCCATTAACGATGCCGCAAGAGTAATGTTCAGGATGGGAATATCAAGGTTACCGGTCACCAATGAAAACATGAAGGTTTTAGGCATAATTACAAACACTGACATCCTACGTTCACATATCGAACGTTCCACTCCCGAAAAAGTCAGCCAGTACCGTAAGACTCTTGAACAGTTGTATGGTGTAAAAACAGAATTGACCAAAGAAAAAATCAAGGTTTCAAAATTAAAACCGACACAGGACAAAGTATTTGCCGATGAATTACAGGGCAGAACCTATGAAATTGAAAAAGGCCTTGCAGAACCTATTATGGCAGTAAAAATAAATGAAGACAAGTACCTTGTTGTGGACGGCCATCACAGACTGGTTGCATCAACACAGATGGGAAATGATGAAATTTCAGCTTACGTTATCTCACTGGACAAGGAAATTAAACTTGGAATAGAAAAGACTGCAGAGAAAAATGGAATACATTCAATTGACGATATTGAAATTATTGCAGATGCACAACATCCTTTAATTGCTGTAACTGGAAAACTACGAGATAAAAATACAACCATAAAGAAGTGAAATAATGAAAGATGATATTATCAGAGAAGTTTATGATACATTAGTTGACAGAAAGAACAATCCTACCGATTCATATACTTCACAGCTAATGCAGGACTCTGAAAAGAAAGCAGAAGACAAAATCCTTGAAAAACTTGGCGAGGAAGCTACCGAAGTAATTCTTGCAAGTAAAAATAATGAAGATTTGGTTCATGAATCTGCCGATTTAATATTTTTTACAATATTGAATCTGGCTTATAAAGGAATTCCATTGGATGATTTGTTCGATGAATTAATCAACAGACACAAATAAATTTTAACCTCCCTCCAATAATAATCTTTTTTTATGAAAATTTTAATATTCATGTAAAATAACTATTTTTAACTCGAAATGATTTTCAGTCAAATTTATAAGCTCGAAATATTATAAATATCCTTATGAAATTAACCAATAATTCTCTGATTAAGGAAGCAGAACTGTTCTGTGCCAGGGAAAGTACCAGAAATCATCCGGAACTGGTTGGAATAAATGATGGAAAATCTATAGGAACTTTCATAGAACATGAATTCAAGATGTATCTTAAAAACAAGTACGAATTTAATCTGGGATCATCAGCAAGTGGAATTGATTTTCCGGATTCCGATATCAATACGGATTTGAAAGTAACATCCAGTAAAAAACCTCAAAGTTCATGTCCAT
>NZ_JAEELZ010000006.1 GCF_016282985.1 Methanosphaera sp. | reverse complement strand
TCCTCCGCATGCTGTTGTGGTTGTTTCTCCGCCACATGCTGTGTTTATTTCTCCTCCGCATGCTGTTGTGGTTGTTTCTCCGCCACATGCTGTGTTTATTTCTCCTCCGCATGCTGTTGTGGTTGTTTCACTGCCACACGGTGTTGAAAAATAGTTTCTAGCAATTTTTGAATTGTTAAATTTTTTATTTTCTGTCCAAGAATTTAATTTGTACATATTATATTCTCCAATTATTAAAAGTTATCAAACTTTATTATTATTTTAATCTTTTTTTTATTAAATGTTAAGGTAACCAGGTAGTAACTAGTATAATGTTTAAGTAACTAGAAAGTAACTTAAATTTAATAAATATTTTAGGATAAACTTAGTAATGTGTAGAGGTATATAAATGGATAATTCAGATATTGTTGCAACTCGTTGTCCTGTAGAGGAAGCTATGAAATTAATTAGTAAAAAATGGGTAATTCAAATAGTCAGGGATATGTTTTTTGGTAAATCTCATTTTAATGAATTTAAAGAAGGTAAACCAAATCTTTCAAATAAAGTATTATCAAATTGTTTAAAAGAAATGGAAGCTAATGGCTTGATTAATAGGGTAGTTGATGAACAAGATAATTCATATATAGAATATTCATTAACCCAAAAAGGTCTTGCTTTAAATAAAATTGTTTATGAATTAGCACGTTTTTCTTTAGTCACTGATTTAAATAATAAATATTACAGTGATGAAAAAAAGAAAGAAATAGAAAAATTATTTAGAGAAACATTGGATATAAATTAATCATTTATTATTTAATATAATTAAAATTTCTTTTTGGTGTTCTTGACAACTTTTTGTTCTTTTTTCTAAATTTTTTTCAATCAAATCATTACATTTTAAATATTAAAAAAAATATACTAATAACTGTATACATAATGTAATGTAATTAAATTAGTGGAGGTTAATAATATGGCTGATGCAGTACATAAAGAAATTTTAAAAACTATTTCCGTACTAATGACAACTGCTTTCGCATTTGTGGCAGGTTCTGCATGGAATGACGCAATTCAAACATTAATTACTCAATTTGTTGGAGAATCTGGTTCTGCAGTATCTGGAATGTTAATATATGCAGTTCTTGTTACTATAATTGCAGTTGTAGTTACTTTAATAATTGGTAGATTAGTTGGAAAAGCAGGTATTGAAATAGACGAATAATTTCAATACTCTTTTTACTATTTTTTTTACAATTTTTCTTTAAAAATACTTTTTTTTATAATTCTGCGATAATTTTCTCAAATTTTTCCAAAGAAGAAACTTCAAATACTTCGGCCCCAATTTTTTCATACTCGCTAACGAAACTACTGGCATTGTTCCATCTGATTTTTTTCTCAGGATTTAATATTATAACTCTATGGGCTCTTTTAAGCATTTCTTTAATGAGTAAAGCACTTTCTAAAGTACCGTTTACGCGTTTTCCTTTCCAATCACGACAGTCAGTCATCAGAATAATGTCTGTACGTTTATTTATGTCTGCCGTTTTTAGAAATTCTTTAAAAGATTTTGTCATATCGGACTGACCATATAATGATAATCCTTTACTTCTTTGAGCAACATTAACCTGTCCGGCGCTACTGAATGATTCTGTATTTAACAAATCAGTTACATCTGTTATTTTATTATCAAAATCATATATTTTAACTTTGTTAAATGTAGATTTACATCCATATAATAAAATGAAAAACCATGTAGTTACCCATTCACATGATCCACTTACATCACATAAGAAGACATGTTTTGTTTTCTTTACTGGTGGTTTTGCATAGATTAATTTTACGCAATGGCCTCCATTTTTTATATTTGACCGTATAGTTCGAGGCATATCTAATTTATGGGATTTGGCTTTTTTTCTTCTTGATGAACGTTTATTAGCAATTTTACGACTTAATTTTCTACATAATTCAAAAATTCTGGGATCAAAATTATCAAGTAATAATAAACTGCCATCTATTGCTCTTCCTTCTTTAGCTTCGGTTTCGGAACGATACTTAATCATTTCATCATATAATTCCTGAAGTTCGTCTAAATTTTGATTCATAGGGAGGGGTTGCTGTGAAGATTCCTGTATTTCTGTAATATTTTGGGTTTTGGATTTTTCATTTTCTGTTTCTTCGGGTTTTAATTCAATTTTGTCAAAAACCTTTTTAAAAGCTCTTTCAAATTTAACATGATCCCCTATATCCTTTACATATATAGCTTCTAAAGAATTACGAAGTTCATCAACAGTCATTATGTTTCTCATTGATTCAAAGACTTTACAAGCTAGAGTAGTACTTCTAATACTTACAAACATACCTTCATTTCTTAAAAAATGAGAAAGCATTACAATTTCTTCCACCATCAAATCCCTCTTTATTGCTTATTAATATTATTATATCAATTATAACTATATTATAACTTTTTTGATAAACGAGTTACAAATCATAAAATTTATTTCTTGATTATATTCTATTGGTTGTTATTTCTTCTTTAATGACATCATGTGATTGATAATTTTGTACAATATAAAATATATGTACTAATATATTGATCATGAATATTTTAAACTTAAGCTATTTCATAGTCTAAAAAATAAGTTATCCTATTGTAGAGATTATAATATGAAAAAACAAAGTATTAATAATTATGTACTCTTAACTTTCAGTAATTCTTTTTTTTTAACATTTCAGGATTTTCAAGATATTTCTCTATTTTTTCATAGAATAATTTGAAATGATAACCAAATACAAATACATGACTTGCTGTTAATGAAACTGATATTTTTCCATCCACTAATTTTCCCCAAGAAATTACTGGCATAAGCTGGTTGGGGGATGCAATAATATTGGTCATTGAATCAAAATCAATCCAGGGAATACAGGACAAATTGCATATGGGCATTTCATCTCTTAGTGAAGGTTCCACAAGATATTGGTTATTCTCGATATCCTTTTTTTTATTTTCTATGTATTGGTTATATTCATTTAATGTTTGATGTTCTGATGGTGGTAAGATTTCTATTTCCCTAATTGTATGATCTTCTTGCATTATTGGACTGACGGCATTTATTTTTTCATATTCATAGACTTTGTTGTTTATGATTCTTCTTTTAAATTCTGGAATTTCATTTACAGCTTCTAAGATGCATGCTGCAGTCATATTGAAGAAGGGTATGTTATTTTCTTTAGAATATTCATAAGTTTTTTGAGCATTTACTCGTGCAGTTATCGAATATCTTGATGTTAAAAAATCTTGAAACGGTAATTCTTCTATTTTAACGTCTAATTCTTTTTTAGAATATTTATTCATATTTTCACCTATATAATTAATTATGGGATGCTCTTTTAAAGATATTGCCTTAAAATAAAGAAAAAAATTGCTAAGCTAATCGGAGGTAATGTATTAATGCTAAGGAGGATATAAGTTGATTATTTACTCTTCATCACTGTTTATGTTACAGTAATTTATTTTTGACGTGTTTTTGTACGTGTCTAGGAATTCTTTGAAACTGTCGATTGTTTGAGTGTTTATTCTATAATAGGACCATCTACCCTTTTTTGTAACTAAAACGAGTTTGGAATCCGTTAATTGTTTCATGTGGTGTGATAATGTTGATTGAGCAATTTGCATCTGATTTAAAATGTGGCAGGCACATAATTCCTCTTCGGATAATAGTTTTATTATTTCAACCCTATTTTTATCACTCAACGCTTTAGCTATTTTTATTATTTCTTCAGTTTCCATGTTCTCACCATTATTAAATTATATATAGCTCTTATTATTAATATTTAAAAATAATTAAGGGGAATGGATATAATTCATGAATTATACCATTCTTTCGTATTGTTAATTATTTTTACAAGTAACAACATTAATGGTACTTCTATAAGTACTCCAACTGTTGTTGCTAATGCAACTGGACTTCCTATTCCATATAATGCGATGGCTATTGCCACGGCCAGTTCGAAGAAGTTTGATGCTCCCACCATTGAAGCTGGGGCTGCTATGTTTTGTGGTATTTTCAATAGTTTTGCACTCATGTATGCTATTGTAAATACTAAAAATATTTGTATGGCAAATGGTATTGCTATTAGCACAATATCCTGTGGATTGGATAGTATTAAATTTCCCTGGAAGGAAAAGATAAAAATCAATGTTAATAGTAATCCTATTGTGGTTATATTATTGAATTTTGGTATAAAAGTATTTTCCAGATAATCCACGCCTTTGTTATTTATGAAATATTTTCTTGTAATTATACTGGCAATAAATGGTATGACTACAAATAATATTACGGATAATATCAAAGTATCATAGGGTATTGCTATCTTTGATATTCCCAGTAAATATGTGACTATTGGTACATATGCAAATAGTATTATTATATCATTTGTTGC
Source organism: Methanosphaera sp. (assembly GCF_016282985.1). Taxonomy (GTDB): domain Archaea; phylum Methanobacteriota; class Methanobacteria; order Methanobacteriales; family Methanobacteriaceae; genus Methanosphaera. Next base: position 4,251 of record NZ_JAEELZ010000006.1, on the reverse strand, counting down.
AACCTGAACTAAGGTATATGCTGGGTTTCCATTAGTCAGTTCACTCCATACAAATACCATTGCCGTACAAGGTGCGGTTCCAAGTAGTACTGCACCGATTAAATATTGTGTTGCCAAATCTGCCGTCATTATCGTTTGATATATTATTGTGAAGAATATTAATGATATTAAGTACATACTAAACGGTTGTATTAACCAATTTACGCACCATGTTAATACAATTGCCCTTAGGTTATCTTTTACTCGTTTTATCGAGTTAAAATCTATTTTTAGCATCATAGGATATATCATTATCCATATTAATATTGCCATTGGTATGGATATCTGTGCATATTCAAATTTACTTAGAAATTCTATTACAAATGGAAAGTATTGGCTGATTATTATCCCAATAACCATACAGATTATTACCCATACTGTTAAATATTTATCAAAGAAACTAATCTTGGAATCGTTACTCATATTATCATCCGGTTATTTTTTTTAAACATATGAAATTATATCTATAAATGTAGATATATAGATATATTATGATTTTATTATTATATAAATAATGCTATTTTTTTTATTTTAAATATTTTAATGTATTTTCTAAAGAGCTTAGAAATATTATAAATCTATAAAACTTAGTAAAAATAATGAAATTGTAATATCTTTAGAATTTAAAATTAATAATGTTCAACAGGTGATAATATTACATTAAGAATGGGAGGTGAAGGAATAGTATTTATTAATGAAAAAAAGTTACTGAAAAAGGATATTAATGGATTAATAAAAGAAAAAATTTCATAAATCTGCGGAAATTAAAAATAGAAAATTTGAAGGATTGAGATTTTATTTATAAGTTATGGTATGATTTAATCAATATTTTCTATAAATACTTGCTCTATCATCAACATCCATTAATTCTATAAATCTTTTTTAGTATTTACATAGTAAACTATTCTATAATTTCCAATTCTGTATCTTTTACATTTAGGACATTTTTTACTTTTTAATTGTTTATTTTGTTTTTGGAAAGGATCTTCAGAAATAATATTTAAACTTTCAATGATTTCTTTATATAACTGCTGATTGGTTTTTGAATATTTTGATAATTTTTTTAAGAATAATTTTGTTGGTTTTTTGGAGTAGTTCATATTAATCCTTCATTTTCTAATCTTTTAAGTTCTTCATCAATATTATCAAAATCTACTTCGATTATATCACTGTAATCCTCATTTTCAATTTTTTCGATACATTTATTGTAGTAACTGGCTTGATCGTCATCCAATTCTTCAGACATGTTTTCATTATGTTCTTGTATTAGTTTAAGAATTATTTCATTATAAGTATCTTTTTTACTTCCTAATTCAGATAACATAGTATGTACTTCTTCTGTTACTTTAATAGTTTTCATAACCATTTTTTCACCGATTTTTTTCTTACACTGGATTATATTTTTTCTATTATTTATATTTGGTGTACTATTTCTACCGTTTTTATTACTTTATTGTTTTGATATTGTTTGATGTATATGTAATGATTGATTTTTGATATTTTAGTAATTTTTTTTGTTTTTGTATTTTTTCAAAAAACTGTTTGTTACTTTTTTGGTGGTGAATATTCAACATTTTTTTGTATTACTTTTTGTCTTAAAATCACTAAAAAAGTATTACTTTTTGTTGTTGTTATTTCGTTATACATAGATATAACGAAGTAATTTCTTAAAATTTTCACTGGACTGTAAATTCTGCCAAAAAGAGGGGTATTTTAGATTCATTTATCATACACACCATATACACCAACAACTTAATTATTTGATTTTCAGAGGTATATTGCAAGTGTAAACATACTTTTTTTTATTATGCAGTTAGTATTTAAAAATATGTTCTATACTACATATATGTTTATACATGAAATGTTAAATATTTCATCTAATTTTTTAGGTTAATATGTTAATCATAGAAAAAATATTTAAAAAAATAATTTATATAATAATCTCTTATTTTTTAGCACTGTTCTTCAATTTCTAGTGATTGAGAGAATTTTGGATAAAAAGAAATAATTAAATAGGGCGCTTTTTAATATTAAAAACTTAATTAATAGAAAAAAAAGAATAAAATGGGTTTATTGGTTAATTTTCTTAGAATATGGAATTAAGATCTATTTTATTAGAATAAGCATCATATGCAAATGCAAGTTTTACAATTAAACTTATTATTGATACAATCATGCTTCTATTTGAAATCATGAATAGTGCAGCAAATATTACTGAATAAAGTACAAATACTAAAATCCATTTGATTCTTGCTTCAGGTGTTGTGATTGCTTGTCCTAAACCTGGAAAAATAAATGAAATAATAGCTGCTAATATACCTGGTTCCATATCGTTTCACCTCTTGATTTTTATAAAGTTTCCAATAATTAAATGTATATTTGTTTCTTATATTTAATTTTACTTATGTTGTTTTGTCAAAATGTAATTGTCCCATTTGTTTACTAAAATTACATTTTATCGTTCCTATTTTCTAGTCTCAAATTAATCATAGGGAGAATATGGTACTATCAGTATACTAAATTATAAATAAGGATTAATGGATGAAAATATAAGAGAATCAACAGATAATGGAAGAGTTGATTCAGTATTAATGTTGGATGATGTCATATTATGTGGTTGACCTTTATTTTCACAGATAAATGAAGGATCTAATGTTGTGGTTAAAACGCCTTTTTTTATAAGTATCTGTACATATAAACCAGAATTTTGTTCTTTTACAGCATCAAAAGTCCCTTTATTGATATTGCAGGTAATTTTCCTTCAATTTTTTTAGTTCAAATTTCATTTTGGATAAGTCGGCATAGCTTAAATTATACCCTTTTAAAACATTTTTAATTTTTCTTCATCATCTATTAATCCTTTTAGCATTCATAAGAAAACCTTTTTAATTATTTTAAATTTGCATGTTTAAATGGTAAAGCAAGATTAACAAGTTAAAATAAATTAATTATCTTCAGTAATTAAAACAATTTTTTTAAACTTCTCTAGAAGATAAAGGAATTGTTGTTTATAAAATAAGGAAAATTATGTTGAAGATAAAATGTTAATTGGATGGTTAAAGGGGTTTTTATCCAATATACTCAATTTTAAGAATGTTTATAAATTAGGAGTACATTCTTAATTTGAATATTTTTTTTTAACATTTCCGTATTTAAATCTGAATTTATAAAATATATTTTTAAAATTCTGGTTATACTAGTAATTTATAGGATAAATATATAGTTTAATAGATGAAATTCAACAAGTTGATTCATGGAGAAATGCATAAATTGTATAGAGTTTCATTAAACTGTGACATATATATTAACAGAATCAAACTCTAAACTTTTATAAAAGATAGGATATTCATCCTCTAATTTAAAAAGTCTATAGATGCTTTGGATTATAAAACATTCTATTTTATAAATATTGGTGTTTTTCTTATTGTAATTTAGTGATTCTATTGTTGTTATTACACTATATTTTTCTTTTACTTCGTAACTTTCTATAAAATTATTATCAATTAATTTTTATGAATTTAATTTTCTATAATTTAATTTTCATTTTTTTTATGAATTTAATTTTCTAGAATAAATTATTAATATTATGTTTGATATTGGATTTTACAATTTATTGATAACTGATGAAAACAAGGATAGATGTTTTATATTAGAAAATATTATCTTTCTAGAGTTAATTAGGCGTGGATATGAAATAACTATTGGAAACATAAATCAAAATGAAGTAGATTTTGTATGTAAAAAAAGAAGAAATAAAATATATGTTCAAGTTTCCGAGTCTTTACTTGATGAAAAAACAAGAAAAAGAGAATTTAAACCATTGCTTATGATACCAGATAATTATCCTAAGTATATTTTAACAATAGATAACTATGATTTTTCACAAGAAGGCATAAAACATATGAATATAATTGATTTTCTCAAAAATGAGGACATATGATGGAAAATATGACTAATTCGATAATTTGAATAGAAATAATATATAATATTCAAAGGATACCAATTACCCTTAAGTAATCCGCATAAATTATTCTTTCCATAATACCAACATATATTCATAAGATTTTAGTAAAAGAAGTTTTACTTATAATATGCTATTTATGGTATTTAAATATAAATTTATATTGATTGAAAAGTTGGTATTTGGGAAGATTAATACTTTTTATCTTTCAATTTCTTTCAAATAATTGTCCAGTAAGTCAAATAATTCCT
>NZ_JAEELZ010000061.1 GCF_016282985.1 Methanosphaera sp. | reverse complement strand
TTCAAAGCTGTTGTTCTTTTCATTTCCAGCAGCGGATGTGCTAAGGCTGAAACGCTTTCGTTGGCTGTTGGGGATTTTGTTAGGGCAACTGATGATTATCATAGTGGCGGTTCTATAGAGGATATTCTAGATGAATTGGCTATTAGAAAAGATGTTGTTGCCGGTTTTTATCTTAAACGTATTAAAACTGGCAAGTTTTATTATACTTTCTGTTCTCCAGAGGCTAGTTTTTATATAGTTAACTATTTGCGTTCTAGGGAAGGTTTGTCCCTAGATGATAAGCTCTTTGACTTCAGTGATGATTCTTTGATGTATAATTTCAAGAAGGTCAATGACAGATTAGGCATGGGTTTTGTAGGAAATTACAGGTTTTTTAGATCCCACTCCTTAAGAAAGTTTCATGCCAGCAATATTGGATTGAGTGCTGATTATGTTGATGAGCTTCAGGGAAGAGCCAAGACAAAGGTTCATGAAGCTTATATCAAGACAAATCCAAAAAGATTGAAAGAGATTTATATGGGTGCAATGCACAATGTCATGATATTTGATGATTGGATTGAAGAGTATGAGAATAAGACAGTTAAATCAAATGGTGAGGGTGCTTGTGTAATTGAAAAACAGGAAATCAACATTGTGATAAATTTTTCTTTGGATGGAAAAGACTTTAGGATTTAAGTGGAATTATTTTTTGGTGTGATGGTTTTTACAGTTCTTTATGAAAGAACTGTAAACTTGTTTCATACTACTGAAACTTTTTGCCATGATATGTTTTTAAAATAATCTTGTTTAGGGCATGATGAAATTTATAGGGATAGATGTTTTCAATTCCTTAGAATTGATGTCTCTCTAAACTTAATGAAACTCATTTGAATATAGTTTTAGCAACGAAAAATGAAATAAATTGCTCTTTTGACTAAATAGACGATTTTTTTTATTAAATTTTCATCAACTAAACTTATTTAGTAATGTTTATATACATTATTGTATAATATATAGTAATGTAAAATTAATTTTTAATTTAATCAATTTTGATTGATAAATTTTTATAAGTTTATCAAGAGTATATGAATAAATATTATTGAAAATTGATTTTTAGATGAAATTTTAATAAGTTTTTATTAGGAAAACATGAAAATTTATTATATTTTTCCAGTTCTTTCATAAAGAACTGGAAATTTTTTCATGTTTTATTTTTAGGAATTTATTAAAATTCTCTTTGGGCTCTTTTTTTATATGAAAAAGAGTTTGATATGAAATTTAAATGAGGTGATCTATTTGAAGATAAAATATATTGCTATATTTTTAGTTCTTCTTTGTTGTTTCATGGGCGCAGCCAGTGCAGCTGAAGACGTCTCAACAGACCTTTCAGATTCTTTGGATTCTGTAAATGATGCTGTAGCTGTTGATGCCGTATCCGAAGATGCAAGTGATAGTGTTCAAACAGAATCTATAACTGATTCTTCTGATGATACAACTGAAGAAGAAATAATAGATGAGACAAATGACGTTGAACAAACTGATGATTCTACAGTAGCGGATTCACTACCGACCAGAGCAAATGATGTTTATGTTTCCGATTGGTCAAATTTACGATATTATGGAATGTTGTCTGGCACTGATTACACAATAAACTTAAATGCTCCCATAACTGTTGGTAGTACTATTTTGACTTTTGGTAATAGTGCCACTATTATTGGTACTCCTAGTAATTATATTACTGGAGGAAGTTCTAGTAAGATTCCTTTCCAAAGTACAGGTAATTTAAATATTAAATTCGTCAATGTAACTTTTAAAAATATGGATGCTAGTGTTCTCATTAAATTAGCTACTACTGGCACTAATCAATTTATTAATTGTAGTTTTGAGAATATTCACACATATGCTTATAAATCTTCTGTTATCTGGAATGATAAAGGATATATGAATATTAGCGGATGTAATTTTACAAATTGTAATAATGGATTTGGTGTAATAACTAATTATGCTACCTCTGGAACTGTGCAAATGAATGTTGAAAATTGTAGATTTGAAGATAATGCTGGCAGATTAGAACCTGGTGCAATTAATAATTGTGGTGATTTAAATGTAACTAACTGCACATTTATCCACAACACCGCTGGATGGTGGGCTGGAGCTATCCATACCCATACTAATTCATATACTCGCATTATAGAATCTACTTTCAATGATAATGTGGCTGGATGGAATGGTGGAGCATTATTTACTTACGGTAAACTAGAGGTTATCAATTCTACTTTCACCGATAATAATTGTACTACCAATACTGGTGGAGGAGCTATTTGCGGATACAGCTATCAAGGATCTATTTATAACATCACTGTAGATTCTTGTAATTTCACCCATAACCTTAATAAAAATTCAAATGGCCGCGGCGGAGCCATTGGTGTTCAAAATATAGGTTATTTAACAGTATTTAATTCCATTTTTATTAACAACAATAATGCTACAAATGGTACTGCTATTTCTGCTATCTGTGAGGATGTAACCTACTGTAACAACTGTACTAACTGTAGTTGTCCTAACTGCCCTAACTGTGAAAACTGTTCTCATAATGTTTCTACAGGAGATCCTGATGCTATAATTTACAACAATACCTTTATAAATCATGGAGGTCCAGGAGATACTGTAGTTATTAGTGGTAACGATTATATATTTTATGATAATCGTTTTGTAAATTCAGTACAAACTGTCCATTACAACGAATCTGGAAATCAATATGGTCTCACTTCCTCTGTTTTAAATTCAAAACAGCACAACATTTTAAGTTCTCAATTAAGTGGGAATATATTATCTTTAACATTTAGTGATGTTTTTTATGTAAATGGATCAAGAGTTTATGATGATAATTTAGATGGTCAAAGTTGGGAAAATGCTTTAGGAGGTAGTCATGGGTTATTTTCTGCAGCCAACTTTATTAATTCAAATGGAGTAATTTATATTGCGGATTCATTTGATTCATTTATGATGGGAGATTTTTTTAATAGTTTCACCGTTGTTGGATTAAGTAAAGAAAATACTATTATTTCTAACTGGGAAGTTGGAAATCAACAAGACCCAGAGCATTATGCATTGACTTTTATTAATATGACTTTTGTTAATCCTGGCAGTATTTCAGGCAATGATTTAACTTTTATTAATTGTACTTTTATCAATTTCAAAGTTAGTGATCCACTTAATAATGAAATTGATGAAAATGTGCAGTACGGTGTTGAACCTCCTGAAGAGTCATTTATTACTAATTTTATTGATTGTGAGTTCATAAATTCAACTCTTTCTGGTGAAAATTTAATTGATATAGACAAATATACTCAAATTAACTTCAACAATTGTAATTTTGAGAATATTGCTGCAGATTCTATTGTAAGTAGTACCAAAGGTAGATTCCACACTCAAGATGGTATTAATTTCAATGGCTGTAAATTTACTAATGTGACAACTAAAGGTATTGTCAGCATTCCTACTGGAAATGATATCACTGAATTAGTCCATATTGAAGGTTGTACTTTTGATGTTCCAGTTACCAATGAGGTTGTAACTGATAGTGGCCGTGACTACATTAACACCACTCAATCAAGAGCTGATTCTAATTTAACTATTGATATTGATGGTGACAACCTTGTTATTACCTTAACAGACAGTGAAGGCAATCCTATTACAGATGTTGATGAAATCAGTTTAGTTATAAATGAAGAAAATATTCCTTCTCAAATGGATAATGGTGTAACTACCTTAAACATCAGCGACTTCACTGGAAAAGTAAATATTGTAGCTAGCTTCGCAGGAAATACCAACTTCAAAGAATCTACTGCTACCTTAAGCACTTACATCGTAGTCAAAACCGTAACTGAAGTAATCAACAACACTATTGTCGAGTATGTCAACAAGACATTGGAATCCACTAATATTGTTGCTAATACTTTAACTGCTACCGCTAAAGTTGCAAAAACATTGTCTGTAACCTTAAAGGATGCTAGCGGCAAAGCAATTGCAAACAAAGTAATTACTTACTCAATTAATGGTGTTACTAAAACTGTTAAGACTGATGCAAATGGTATTGCTAAGATTACTGTAAACCAAGCAAAAGCAGGAACATACTATTACTCACTTTGCTTCCTTGGTGACGATGACTACAAATCTGCATTCAAATCAGTCAAAGTAACTGTAAACAAACAGGCTACCAAAGCAGTTTTCAAGGCAAAAACATTTAAGGTAAAAGCTAAAACCAAAAAGGTATCTTTCACACTTAAAGATGCTAGCGGCAAAGCAATCAAAGGTAAAAAGATCACTGTTAAGGTCAATGGCAAGACCTACACTGCAAAAACCAATGCTAAAGGTGTAGCAACCGTATCACTTAAGATAACCAAGAAAGGTAAATACACTGCTACAGCTAAGTTTGCAGGAGACACAACCTACAAAGCCATTACCAAAAAGGCAAAAATTACCTTAAAATAAGAATTTTTAAAATATGAGAGGAAAAACCATTCCTTTTTTCCTCTTTTTTAAATTTTTTAAAATTACAAGAAACTATTATTGTGGAGATTTATCTCTTATTCTAATTGGAATATTCTTGGTTGTGATTAGAATAAAAGATAAATTTTTATAAAAATTTATTGTCTTTAGATAGGTGGAGAAAAATTTGATCTCTTTTAAAAGTTCATTGCTATTGGAATCTTTTTGAGTCTTTTTTACAAGGTCATTTTTTTTCTTATTTGTTTAAAGTTGCATATTTTTTCTCTTTGAGCCATGTTCTGTGGTTTTTTTGAGGAAAAAATTTGATTGTTGAATTTTATTTATATAATGTAATGGAGGATTTTTTATTTGGAAAGGTAATCGATTCCTATTGTTGTTTTCGCTTTCATTATTATTCCTATTGCTT
>NZ_JAEELZ010000060.1 GCF_016282985.1 Methanosphaera sp. | reverse complement strand
TTTAGAATATTCGGTGGAAATTGGGTTATCTGCAATAAAATATTATTAATTTCGTCATGAATGTTTTGATATTGATCTTTTTCAATTTTATTTATATTAACTTCTTTTAAATAAAATAAAAACGAATATAAATAATTTGAATTATAAAATAATTTTTCAGAAGACAATAATGATAGTAAATTTTTGTATTCTGTAAAATTTAATACTATATCTGTGTTATAATTATCATATGTTCTGTTTTTTTTAAGAAGTGTTAAAGGCATTGAAACAAAATAATTTATTTTTTCTAAAACATTAGCTAGAAATAATATCTCTGATTCTTCAGAATCATCTGAAAAATATATATTATTTTTAGTGATAAATGTTTTTTTAAATATGTTTTTTGATAAAAATAAAGGTAAACCATATTCTTCAGGAAGTATTTGTTCTATTTTGTCAAATTTTTTTACAAAACACAGTTTGTTAAATGTTTTTTCATCATCATAACTATTTAAAGAAAGCATGTCTTCATGGTGATTTAATAAAAAAGATCTTAATAGTGATAATGAATTATTTATAATTATTTCATCAGAATTTAAGAAACAAATGTATTTTCCTGATGCTTTTTCAATGGCAATATTTTTAAAATTAGAATTATCGGTAGGGGAGATAAACTGTATTTTTGTCTCCTTTTTTAGAATTTTAAGATCTTTCCCATTTTGAGGACAATTTTTTAATAAAATTTCGTAATCATTAAAATCTTGAGTAATTGATTCAATACAATTAAATAATTTTTTTAAGTTATTATTCTTTATAGTAACTATAAAAGATATCAATACCACTTTTTCACCAAGATCAGTTTTTTTAAAAGGAAAAAACGAAATTCTAAATTTTTCCTACGGAATATTTCAAAAAGATTTTTAATATTTTATTCTTATTAGTTTACTATCTAAATACAAATTATTACATATTTCTATCAATTAAAATGTAATTTTTTAGTTCATGAATAATAATTCAATTATTTTCTATAATATCTGATTGGGTTATATTATCTTTGTATTGGATAGTGATGGCTGATGAACTTAAATATTCCGTTCAAAAGAATTGTTTAAATTAATTCTTTAGAATTGTATTATTAAATAGCATTATTTTTTGGGTGGTTATATTAATAAATTATTAAAAAGTATATAAAAAAAGTGGATGTTCATATTTCTCTAAAATAATAGAGAAATTAAATGAGGTTATTGTTTATCTTTTAAGATTTTTAACCTCTTCAATGAATAAGTTCAATACTTCCTCTTGCAATCCTTCAACGAATTTTAATTAACCTGCTACTTCGTGTCCTCCACCATCAGCACCGGCTTGTGGAATTTCTTCTTGTATTTTAGTAATTACATTGTTTAAATTAAATTCAAACTCATTTTTAATTACTTCAGTAGCTCTAAGAACTGCAAAGTCTGGTCCATTGGCTAATGTCATTATAGGTTCGTCTTCACTTTTTTCTTGTACTAATTTATCATGTACGTATCCTGTTGTTTTACCTGGTGCAGGATAAGTGAATTTATGAGCATATTTTTCAACATCTAGTCTGTTTAATTGGATTCCATTTTCAAAGTAAACTGTTTCTACATTAGGCATTGCTGCTTTAAGTTGTGTTTCAACACGTTTGTCAGATTCACTCATTAATACATCGAGTAATTCTTCTTGGCGTTCTTTATCTTCTAATCCAAGAATAGTGTTCATTACACCTCTTCCATTCATGAATCTTAAGAAGTAAGCTTCGAAATCAACACATGTAGCAACTTTATCTAAATCTTCACGAGAATAACCTTCTTCTTCAGCAATGGCAAGGTATTGGTCCACTTCATCACATTCTGCATGGTCTCCCACTGCTGCAATACCTGGGAAATGTCTGATTTGAGGTCTTACATCAGGATTTATCATTCCTGCAAGTTCAACAGCTAATGCTCCTGCAGTAAGCTGTGAATCTCCACCCACAAGGTAAGGATTTACATGAATATCTACGTAATCGTCTATTAATGCTCTACCATTTTCCACTTCTCCTGGATAGTGGTGATCTACAACAATAGATTCAATTCCGTAAACTTTTGAATGTCTTAATGCAGCCACATCTTCTTCAGTTGAACCATTATCCAATAATACTAATAATGGTAATTTTTGGCCATGACGTTCAGCATCTTCTAAAGCATAGGATAAATCTTTTACAACATCTTCTAATTCATAGAATGGTGCTTTACTTGGGGAACGTTTAAAGAAGTGCCATTCTGCATCAGCATCATTACTTTCTTCTCTAAGAAGTGGAAGTACTGCCTGTTCTACAGCTACCCCTGCACATATACCATCAGCATCAGCATGATGACGTACAAGGATACTTCTACCATCAAGTATTGCTTTTCTTATAGCTTTTGCAGCTAATGCTAGTTTTGGTCTAAGTAAATCTAATATTTCACTTTCTACCATTACAGAAGTATCTTCAGGTTCTGCTTTTTTATCCATTGCATCAGAAACAATTTTTTTGAAGTTTTCTTCTTCATCATCTTCAAGTTTTTCAATATTTTCAGATTCTATTTGAATCTTTCCACCATGTAATGATACTTCTCCTAAGATTTCTACAACATCTTCAACTTCTAAATCAGGATACATCCTAACTCCTGGTTCGTTGAATGCTGCTGCCCAGGTTACATCGGTCTCATCACGTACGGTAAATATTGTTGGTCCACTTGTTTGCTGAATCTGGATGATTTCACCTTGAATTGCTACGTTTCTTCCAAGATTATCTTCAGAAAGGTCAGCAATTCTTGTTCGTTTAATGTTTCTTTTAACTTTTATAATTTCGTAGTCACTACCATATTTGGTTTTTGAATAGGTTAAATCAACATCCATTTTACCTTTATGTGGTTTGATTTCGGATATTTTAACAACTATCTTATTACCTACTTTTTCTTTAGGATTTCTTGATCTGAGTAAACCGTATACGCTTTTACTAAGACTTACAAAAAATCCATACTTTTCTACTCTGGTAATGACTCCTTCATAATCACTACCTATTTCTAGATCTTCTATTTGACATGAAGGATTTAATACATGCACTACAGGTTTATTACTGTCTTGTGATGTATTTTGATTATTAGTCATATTTAAAACTCCTATTTATATAGAAAAATAATATTTCTAATTTGACAATTTTTTAATAAATTTGTCAGGATATTGTTCTTCTAATAGGCTACGTTTATCTGAATATTCTTTAGCATTTTCCATATCTTTTTCTGAATTTCTAAATAAGGACAATGCTTTGCTTGGATTATTTTTAACATAATTTAATCCATTATAAATATTAACAGTAGCATTTATTTTGTAATCTAGTTCCATGATTGTATAATTAAAGTATTGTACTTGTAATGGTTGGTTATTTTTTATAGATTTATTCAATGCTTGTTCCGTGTTTTCCTTAGCAAAAATGTATTCTTTGTATGATTCATTTATGTGCTGTATTGTCAGTGTATAATTTTTTGAATTTAAATAGCCTACTGCTTGATTATATTCATCATTTGCTTTTTGTATATGTGAATTAATGTATGGTATTTCACTATCTGCTTTATTAATTTCGCTTACATATACATAAGCCATAATGATTATTAATAAAAGAGAAATTGTTCCAATTATTAATTTTTTATTCATATAAAGTATTCCATTATTTTTATAACAATATTTATTTATGTCTTTTTTAGTTTAAATACTATTTTTAAAATAATAATTGCTCATGAAATTCTTTAAAATTTAAAATATCTTAATAATTGTGATTTAAAAAAGAAAAAATAAAGTATAATAATTTATACTTTTATAACTAATTTAAGCTTTAATGAAATTTGTTAATGTGGTTCTACAATCACTATATGCGTCTCTTTCACCAGTAACCAGCATAATTTCTTTAACATCTCTTACAGCTGAAGGTATATCAATTACTAAATTAATTACACCATTGTTAATAGATTTAACATTGCTACCATCGATAGTTAATGTTTTTCCATTAATTTTAACACTAAGTTTGTTAGTACCAACTACATTATTTCCTTTATAATCTTTAATATTACCTTGAATGACTAATTTTTTGGAAGTCATATTTGCTACAACTTTGGTTGTTTCAAATGTAACATTACTTTTTTCAACAGTAAATTTAGCACTATCACAACCGGTTAATGTGTAATCAGGATGTGAATAACAGGCAGTAACTGTATAATACCTTGGAGAGTTATTATAATATCCTGCCATTCCTTTTGGAACGGTGTATTCAAATGTTGCTACACCATTGGTTACTTTAAATTTAATTGCTTCATTTTTACTGTTTTTAAGTGTCTTACCATTAATTTTTAAAACTACAAATGATTTGTCATTGTTGGATGGAGTGGTTATTTTGGTGTTTGGAGTTACATCTGTAAGTTTTACAGTAATTGTAACACTTTCGTATTGTTTTACTTTTGCTGTTGAAAGACTGACTGTTGCTTTTGCACTTCTACGTGAAACAGTTGATACTGCTTTGTTTTTTGAAGAACTTGGGTTGTATGCACTTGAACCACTGTATGATGCAGTAATATTTGCATTGTTAAATGATTTAATGGCAGTTACAGTTAATTTAGCAACTCCATTTTTAACTTGAACTTTAATCACGTTTCCTGCACTATTTTTAATGGTATTTTTATTAAGTTTAAATACAAGATTTCCGCCATTTACATTTTTGCCTGTGATATCTTTAACAGTTGCTGTAAATGTCATGGAATCAAGTATTATTCCATTGGAATTACTTACAGTTACAATAGTGTCAACTTTTTGAACTGGTAAATTATCTTCAAATACGTTGTTGGAGATTGTTGAACCTGTTCCTCCATTGTAGATTGTAGCTGAACATTTTGAAGTGTCAGCGTTTTTATTGTTGGATTTGGTTGCTTGTGCATTATCTCTTATTGCATCCCCATTATAGTTTGCACTATTTGCTATAAAATTATTTTTTGTAATTTGTGTGTTTTTACCGTAATTTGTTATAGCTCCACCAAGATTTTTTGTTGCAACATTACTAGTGAAATTGTTTTCGGTAATAGTACAACCAGGTGCATTATTATAGATAGCTCCACCATTATTAGTTGCTTTATTCTTGGTGAAATCGTTTGCCTTAATAATTTCACCGGTACAAGACCCACCAGAACTTATTGCTCCACCATTATTTCCACTGTTTGAAGTGAAAATATTATTGCTGATTGTTACTTTGGTCGAAGCTTCACTAGCTATTGCTCCACCATTTCCGGATGCAGTGTTTGTATCAAATTTGTTTTTACTAATTGTTGCAGTATTTGCATTATTGTTTACTATTGCTCCACCGTTACTTGATGCTTTATTATTAGTAAAAGTGTTGTCTGAAACAATGGTATTTTTTGCATTTTCGATGTATAATGCTCCGGCAACATTTTTAGCTACATTGTTTGTAAATGTATTTGATTTAACTGTTGCACTATTATTGTTAATGTAAAGTGCACCACATGAACGATTTGCAGTGTTTGAATCAAATTTGTTGTTTTGTACAACTGCATTTGGTCCACGTACATATAAAGCTCCACCATCATTTGTGATGGAGTTTTTGGTAAATTCGTTATTTAAAACTTTTAAACCAGTTCCTTCATCGAATATTGCTCCACCAGTTCTTGTAGCAGTATTCTGAGTAAATTTATTATTGTTTATAGCAACGTTGGAACCAGAAGTAAAAATTGCACCTGAAGTATCTACTGCTTTATTGCTTGTGAAATTGTTGTTGGATATTGTTATATCACTTCCAGGGTTAATAACAATTGCTCCACCAGCTAAAGTTCCTTGATTTCCATTTTCTTTGAAATTGTTGTAGGATATTGTTGATTTTTTAGCGTTATTTATGTAGATTGCTCCTCCTCCACCGGAAGTTGCAATATTTTTTGTAAATACATTGTTTTGGATGGTTGTTCCAGTACTGTCTTTTTCTGCAATAGCACCTGCATTTTTAGCACTGTTTGATGTAAATGTGTTATCAGTAACTTTTATATTTGAACCAGATACTTGGATTGCTCCACCGGTTTCACCACCATTGTTTGATGTAAAAGTATTTTTTGAAATAATGGAACTGTTAACATTGGTATATATTCCACCAGCAGAATTGGTAGCTTTATTTTGGTTGAATTTACTATTTTGAACGGTTAATGAAGTACCACGAGCATATATTGCTGCACCTGTATGTCCAGTGTTAGAATTGAAAGTACATCCATTAACAGTTAGTTTACCATTGTAATCTTCAAAGATTGCTCCACCAACACCTGAATTTTTACCATTAGTAAATATTATGTTATTAACATTTAAATTAGCATTGCCGCCAACATAAATTATTCTATCTTTACTTTGACCATCAAAGGTTATGGTTTGACCACTTTTTCCGGTAATACTATATGTTCCAGCAAGATTAAAAGTTAAAGCACTGGTTAATTTATATGTTCCGCCAGCAACGTTAATATTTCCACCACGTTCCTGTTTTACTTTATTAACTGCTGAAACAAGATCAAACGGACTTGATTCTGTTCCACTATTGGAAGATTTTCCATTAGTTGCAACATAATAAGTAGAACCTGTTGATGTGTTAGTTTTAACATCTTTATTTGTTACAGTTTTTTGAATTTCATTATTCTTTTTAGCAGTTTCTATAGTTTGTGTATCATCAACCACTTTTTGAACTTCAGTAGTATCAATACTTTGAGCATCTGTTATAGCATCAGAATTGTTATCTGCTGCAGAAACTACAGATACTGTTAGACAAATAACTATTAAACTAACAAAAAAGAGTAAAAATCTCTTTTTATTTATCATGAAAATATTCTCCTAAACAAATTTTAGATTTGTCCATATAAAGTTTTTTAATTAATAAATATTAAATTTATCTTTATTTTTATTTTAATTAAAGTAATGATTTTTTTTGAATTATTTTAATCAATTTATCTTTTTTTAGTTTAAATAATTATAATTAAAATTGTTTTATAGTGTTTTTGTTTAGTTATTATATGTTGTTAATATTTTTTTTATATCATTTTTTGATACATTATTAAAATAGTAAAATTTTAAAATATTTTTGGTAAAAATAAAAGATTTGAAAAAAAAGAAAAAAGATGCAGTCGTATAGACAACATCTGTCAATATTTTGAATAACAATAGGATAGTATTATCTGGGAGGATATTGAACATCTATTATAATGTTTTTGTTGCTTTATATAATCGTTCAGAATTATCTTTGTACCAATTGACAGTTTTTTCCATAGCATCTTCAAATGTCCATTTAGGTTTCCAACCTAATTTTTTAGTTTTAGAAGCATCTAATGAATATCTTCTATCGTGACCTAAACGATCTTCAACATGTTCAATTAAAGATTCTGGTTTTCCTAATTTTTCAAGTATTAATTTAGTGATTTCAAGATTATTTTTTTCATTTCCACCACCAATATTGTATACTTCACCAATTTTTCCTTTGTGTAATACAGTATCTACTCCTGCACAGTTATCTTCAACATATATCCAGTCACGAACGTTTTTTCCGTCACCGTAAACCGGTAATTTTTCATCATGTAATGCTTTAAGTATAAATAAAGGTATCAATTTTTCAGGGAATTGTCTAGGACCAAAATTGTTACTACTGCGTGTAATCATTACAGGTATACCATATGTTTTATAGTAAGCATTAACAAGTAAGTCTCCACCTGCTTTACTGGCAGAATAAGGACTTGAAGGATCTATATTATCTGTTTCTTTAAAAGAACCTTCCAATATACTACCATAAACTTCATCAGTTGATATTTGAATATATTTTTCTACATCAAATTTTCTAACTAACTCCAATAAATTTTGAGTACCCAGTACATCAGATTTAACAAATGATGCTGGATCATTGATGGATTTATCCACATGGGTTTCAGCAGCAAAATTTACAACGTAATCAGCATCTTTCATTGCTTCAGAAGCTTTTTTTTCGTCAGCAATATCTCCTTTAATAAAATTTATATTGTCTAAACCTGCAAGATTTTCCATATCTCCTGCATAAGTTAACTTATCAAGAACGGTTATTTCATAATCTTCATATTTATTTGCAACATAATGGACGTAATTGGAACCAATAAAACCAGCTCCACCGGTTATCATAATTTTCATAAAAAATTCCTCCCTATGATTATATATTCAATTTTATCTGTTAGAAATATTTATTTTAATTCTCATTTGTTGATTTTTTCATTAGTTTTTAATTGATTATTAATTTTATGTTCAACTGTTTATGACAGATTGATTTTAAGGAACAAATGAGTTCAATATATAATCAAATATATTTTTACTATATAATTTCCAATATTAAATCTTTATAATATATGTTATGTAATTAAGATAATTTATTTTTTTATATTATTGAATCAAATAAATAATAATGATATCTATATTTTTTCTAAAAAAAGGAAACATTTATTAATACTTTATAACATAAATAGTAATAGGCTAGGTTGGGAGGTTAGTGGTCTCTTGTAAGCTCAAATCCTCTATATGGAGCGACCGAAGTTTTTGGAGAGGCATATTAAATATTTATAGGCCTTTTTTTGTGATGTCGAAGTTTCGCCCCGTAGGATTAGCGGTTATAGGGGTTCAACTGGAGGGTTGAATTTAACTATATTAATTAATTGAACGGGTCAGGTCTGGAAAGAAGCAGCTCTGTTTTAGACAACTGATGTTTACGGATTAGCGGGATGGAGTTATGAAATTAGATCACCTATTCTTATGAGGTATGTCCATCCAATTACGTGCCGCTATAAAACATGATAGTATAGAAATGTTTAAATGTAATAAAAAACATAACATAATATAACTATTTTATAATTGTCGAGATGGCCCAGCCTGGTACGGCGGTGGCCTGCTAAGCCACTGGACAGATGTCCACCCGGGTTCGAATCCCGGTCTCGGCGCTTACTTTATTTTTAATACTATTTTTGTTGATTAACTATTTTTTAGAATAACTTTTTAAATAATTTTTAAGAAATATAATTATATTAATATTCTATTGGAATTAATTATTTGATAGGGGATTATTTTATGCCAAATGAAGTTGAGAAAGAGTTCATATCAAAAGCTAAAAAAGAGATTCTGGAACGAATTAAAAAAGAAACAAAAATGTTGGATGATTTAAAAAAGGAAAAAAACGAATTAATTAACGCCATTGACGGTTATGAAAATTATTATCAAAATTTAAGTCATTTTATTATAGAAAGTATGCAGGAGTTTACTAAAACTGAGGAAGATCTTCCAAAATATTTTAAAAGTCATATTAATGGAACATACCAAGAATATGTTCAAATCCGGTTGGATGCATTAAATGAAATAAAGGCTTTATCAAGATACATTCAACATTGCAAACGTGAAATTAATAACAATAAAAGGACATTAAAATTCTATCGTTCACAGTATTTGGACAGTGATTTCTTTGATGAATGTTTACCTTTGGTGGAAATATATCAAGAAAAAATAGAATTATATGAAGAAAATATTAAACTTACAGATAATACAATAGAAAAACTTCAAAAAATAGCAAAAAAATTAGAAAATTGGGTATAATCACGCAATTTTTTCTAATCTTTTCATTGCTTCAGCTAAATTATCATAACTTTGGGCATAAGATAATCTGATAAATTCTTTTCCTTCTTCTCCGAATGCTCCTCCAGGAACTAAAATGACATCTTCTTTTACAGCTTTTTTAACAAATTCTTCAGGATTATCTGCATGGAAAAATACATAAAACGCTCCATCGGGCATAATACAATCTAAACCCATATCATTTAATGAATTAACTACTAAATCCCGTCTTTTCTTAAATTCATTAGTCATTTCTTTGACACAATCCTGTGAAGAAGTCAATGCCGTGTTACATGCTACTTGTGTTGCAGTATCAATACATGCAACATTATACTGGTGGACTTTAAGAATTTCTTCAATTATGTCTGGATTGGATGCACAATATCCAACTCTAAGACCAGTCATTGCATATGCTTTACTGAATCCATTAATAGTAACGGCATTATCAGTATATGTTTGAAAACTGTAGTGTTTTTTATCATAAATGATTTTTTCATAAATTTCATCGGAAAGTACAATAAATTCCTTATCAGTTGCTAAATCAGATATTGCTTTAATATCTTCTTTTTCCATTACTGCTCCTGTAGGGTTACATGGTGAATTAATGACAATAGCTTTTGTATTCTCTGTCAAAGCATTTTCAACATCTTCAACAGTGGTTTTAAATCCATTTTCACTACTGCTTTTAACAGGTATACTATTTGCTCCGGCCAGACGAACGCATTCGGCATATGATAAAAATCCAGGATCAGGAATCAACACATCATCTTTAGGATCAATTAATGCTTGTATACTTGAATATAATGCTTCACTAGCACCAACAGTTACGATTACATCATCACTTGATACTTTGATGTCATTATCTTTATCTAATTTTTTTGCAATACTTTCACGTAAAACAGGTTCTCCTTTATTTTGTGAATAATGAGTACGATTTTCATCAAGTGCACATTTTAAAGAGTCCAGTATATGCTTTGGTGTATCAAAATCAGGTTCACCTAATGCTAAATTAATAGCAGATGGACTTGCCTGTTCAAACATTTTTCTTACTTGGGATAAATTTATTTTAGAAACTCTTTCAGATCCATAATTCATAATATCATACCTCTAATTTAATTACAACTTCCACAATCATAACATCCATTGCTTTCACACCATGGAGTTATAATTCCATCTTTCACTTTTTCATATTCCTTTTTTAAGAATGATTCTTTAATTCCCACGTCAATTTCATGCCATGGTATATGATAATCATCTTTTAATTTAGACTCATTAATACTATTGGCAAGTTTATACCAATCTTTAAAGGAAACTTTCTTTCCAAGTTTGAGAAGATCATTTAATTCTACACCACTATTTGTAAGAACATACTGGATAGTGGCTTTTTTAAGATTTTCCTGTTTATTTTTAAATCTTAAACGTACACTATACTTTTTAAATCGGTCATATAAAGTATCATAGTCAAAACCCATAAATTGTAATGGTGTGTGTGGTTTAGGAATTAAAGGATTAACACTTGTGGTAATTGCATTATAACGTACACCACGACTGGTAATACTTCTGAGGAAATTCACTAATTCCATAACATCATCATTGGTTTCACCAGGAGTGCCTAAAAGTAAATACATTTTAATTTTTAGTTTTAAATCAGTAGCTCTATCAATTGTTTTATAAATATCTTTATCTGTCATAGGCTTGTTGAGTTTTAATCTTTGTTTATATATGGTTTCGGGGGCGATGGTGATAGTTTTCATACCGCTTGTTTTAAAAATTTCCAGTAATTCATCGGAAATAGATTCAACACGAAGAGAAGGTGTTGCAATCTGAAAATCTTCTTCATATAGTTGCCAACATAGCTCTTCGATTCTGGAGTAATCACTTACAGCTTCACCGATTAATGCAACTTTGTTGTGACCTGTTGCTTGACGAGTTTTAATTGCAGTATCGATAAGAGTATTTAAAGGTACTTCACGTCTTGGTTTATACATGCAGCCACTCATACAGAATCTACAACCTCGAGTACATCCGCGGGAAACTTCCATAAGAAATGCATCTGTACCAAATGCCGGGATAAACTTTTTATTATCTGTTTTGGTTACAATCTGATAAATTGGTCTCCAAGCATCTTTCATATTTTTAACTTGTTGGATTTTAACTTTTTCTCCAGGTTTATAAACACCAGGAATATCTAGAAAATCATAAATATCTTCACGAGGATTATTTGTATCACTTCTAACATCTATGATTTCATCAATAATCATTTCCGCATCTCCAACAACGAACAAATCAACAAAATTAGAAATAGGTAATGGATTAGATGCAGCACAAGGACCACCAGCAATGACTAGGGGATCACTAGGTTTTCTATTTTTACTTTCTAATGGAATATTGCTACGTTTAAGCATATCTATCATATTAAAATAATCTTGTTCAAATTGAAGAGTAAAACCTACAATATCAAAATCTCCTAAATCAGACCTGGTTTCTATACTTTTAGTTTGTGGATATATCACTCGTTCACAGTAGATGTCTTCACGTGCATTAAGATAATCATATATTATTTGATAACCAAGAGAAGACATTGCAACCCTATAAATGTTGGGATAACAGGATGCAAAGCGGGTAATTACCTTACGGGGATTTTTAATAACTGTATTAAATTCTTCAATCATTTTTTTATTCCATTGTTCTGTAATAATATATTGTATTTAATATCATTTATTCTTTAATAACTTTATTTTTTTTAGAAAATTTTTATAATATTATTGATATATTTTCATATATAATATATGGGGATGTATTTTGAATAAGAAATATAAAAAAATAGCAGTAGGTGGAACTTTTGATAAGTTCCACAGGGGACATGAAAAATTATTAAGTACTGCATTTGAAATGGGTGAAGAGGTTCTTATAGGGGTTACATCAGATTCTTTTGCATCAAATAAAATTCACGAAATTGAATCATATTCCATAAGAGTTAATAGAATAGAAAAATTTGTTAGTAAATATAATGTTCCTTATGAAATTAAGGAAATTTTTGATGCTTATGGTACTGCAGATAAAGATTCTAAACTCGATGCTATAGTAGTTAGTCAAGAAACTGAAAAAACTGCTTTAAAGATTAATGAGGAACGTTTTAAAAATAATTTTAAGTTACTGGATATAATTGTAATTGATTGGGTTTTAGCTAATGATGGTATTCCAATTTCTTCAACGCGTATTCGTAAAGGTGAAATTGATACTATAGGTAAAACATTATAATTGACTTAAAATATTTTCTCTTCCTTTTTCAATTACTTCCTGAGTGTGATTGGTGATATCATTAAATGTATTTGTCGTATAGTAAGCAGTTGTAAGAACTATTAAAATTATTGTAGATAATAATAATATTAATTCAGCACTTATTTGTCCGTTATTGTCTGCTATAATTTTCATAATCCTGTTTTATTTGTCAAATTTGACCTTATTTGTTCGGCATCATCTTTTGCACTAAAAGTATTACTATTTGAGAAATAATTTGAGTAAATATTCATAGCAACTAGTGCTATAATGATTACTCCACCAAATAATAGAATATATTCGGCCGCACCTTGTCCATATTCATCTTTAATGATATTAATTTTTACACCTCCTATGTATTACTTAATTAATATTTGGGTAATACTTCAATATAAGTATTACTATAATAAGTAAAAAGTAATACTTTTGAAAAATTATTTAAAATAAATGACATAAATTAATATAAGATTCTTTTTTTAAAAATCAATTCAAATGTGAACTATATATGAAAATATTGATAGCAACTTGTGGTGTTGGCATAGGTCATTCTTCAAGGGATTTGGCATTGGCAAATTATTTGAAGGAATATGGTCACAGTATAGAATTTGCAAGTTATGGTTCAGGACTAAAATACTTAAGAAAATTTAGTTTTAAGACATATACTTTACCAAAAATGAATTTTGAAGGTAAAAATGGTGAAATAGATATAGAAGAATCAATTAAACAATCTAAGGACATACCATTTACTTTTATAAAAAGTATGTATAAAGAATCAAGAATTATTAAAATAGCTAAACCCGATGTAATTTTATGTGATTCACATTATTCAATGCCTATAACAGCTAAATTTCTAAATATTCCTTGTTATGTTATTACAAATGATTTAACTTTTGGATTTTCCAAAAATACTCAAATGAAAAGTATAAAATATTTTGAAAAAAGTATTAGGCGTTTTATAATTGAAATTACTAAAAGTTGTAAAAAAATAATGATTCCTGATATTCCGGGAGTAATTGAAGTTCCAGAAGAATTAAAGAATAAAACTGAATATATTGGACCATTATTACATTATGATTCTGATGAAATTGGGACAAAAGAAGAATTACGTCAAAAATATAACATTGGAATTGATGAAAAAATACTGGTTGTAACAATTGGTGGAAGTAAGTTTGGAAAAATATTAATAAAAAATATTTGTGACATTTCAAAAGATATTAATGCAGATAAAATAATAGTGTTTACAGGACTTGAAGTTGAGTTATCTTCATTCGAAAATAAAGATTCTAAAATTATACTTAATGAATTTACAAATAATTTGGTTGAATGGATGAAATTATCTGATTTAACTATTACTTTGGCCGGTCATACAACCAGTATGGAATTACTGTCAATAAAACAACCAAATATAATGGTTCCCATCTCTAATCATGTAGAACAAGAAAAAAACTCAAAAAGGATGCAAAAAACGGGAATAACTAAAGTTGTAGAAATAAATAATTCAATAAAATTGTTGGAAGTAATAAATGATTCTTTAAACAAGTTAGATACAATAAAAATAAATGATGAATTATACGCAAAGTTCTTATTGTATAATGGTAAAAAGAATGCATTAGATACTATTCAAAATAATATTAATCAAATAAAACATATATACTCATAATTATAACCAAGGTGATTTTAGTGAAAATAGAATATTTTGGACATTCAGCATTTCAAATAACTTCTGAAGAAGGAATGAAAATTTTAATAGATCCATTTATAAGTGGAAACCCGGCATGTACAACAGCTGTGGAAACAATGAATCCGGATGTAATTTTAGTAACTCATGGTCATGTGGACCATTTTGGTGATGCATTAGAAATAGCAAATAACTCTGGTGCAACAGTTATAGCAACACATGAAATAGCAACATTTGTACAAAAACAAGGATTAAATGCTATTGGTATGAATATTGGTGGAACCGTATCAATAAATGATTTAATAAGTGTAACAATGACTGATGCAAGACATTCTTCTGGTATGGACTTTTTAGAAGATATGGAAGAAGGTGGAGTAGCAACAGGATTTGTTATAACCTTAGAAAGCGGTAAAAAAATATATCATGCAGGAGACACAGGGCTCTTTGGTGACATGAAAATGGTTATAGGAGACATTTATCAACCGGATATTTCACTTATACCAATAGGTGATAAATTTACCATGGGAATTGAAGATGCCGCAGTGGCAGCTTCTTGGTTGCAATCAAGAATAGTTATTCCAATGCATTACAATACATTTGATGCAATAGAACAAGATGCAAACTTATTTGCAAAATATGTTGAAGATGAAAGTTTAGGAACATTTACTTTAATCTTACAACCTGGTGAAGAATACGAAGAAGAGTAATTGAAATATTTATATATTAATTAATATAAAGAAATAATTAGATGGAAAGATTTAACAATTAATATCCTATAAAAAAAATATAAGAAAAAGTTTTAGTTAACGGTTTCTTATCTTATCTTTCCGTATTTTTGATTATATTCTCGTATGTCAAGTAAATCACATTTACCACTTGGTAAATTACGTACGATATCATCTACGCCAAATAACTTATTTTTATCAATTATATTTAATATCTCTTTAGAAATACGCTCTTTTTTAGTAAATCCAGGTTTTACAATTACATAATTATCAGTCATTTTATCCAAACACTGAACAGGACCTGCCATAATACGTTTGTCATCATCATATTCAACGATTCCAATAGCGATCAACACAGGAACGTTACGAATAAAATTTTTACGTCCACGAATTACAAAAGAACCTTTTTTAAGAAATTCTCCACTTTGAGGAGTTTTTGAAACCTGATCTAATGTAACCCAGTATGAGTCATAACTGCTAAAACCTTCACTCCATGCACTACTGTAACTGCTTGCAAAACAAGCAGCATCATAAAGTGTACTTTCAGGAATTTCATCATCACTATTATTTTGTACTATTGTAGACGGAGCTCCATGAATATCACAGTGAAGATAAATATCATTATTTTTAGAATATTTTTTCACTACTTGTTCATTACTATTGGCATCTCTTCCACCAATTACAAGATAACCATCACGACTAATAAACCATCTAATTTTCTCGTACCATTTGAGTTCACGTTTTTCTTTAGGTTTTTGTTTTTCTTTCAATTCCTCAATAGCAATTTCTTTTTTACTTTCAAGTTTTGCAATTTCTTTTTTAGTATTTTCAATAGCTTCTTTAACACCGTTAATTTTTCTTTTGGCCTTTTTACCTTTATTGTAATATTTTTCAGCACTTTCGGGGATACCTATATTACTATCAATCTGTACAACAACATCATCAAGTTTAAGGCTAAGTACACCCATTTTGTCAACGGATTCAATCATACTCAGTTCCGGAATATTTCCCTCTTTCTTGGATTTTTTGATGATACTGCCAATTTCTTTCCAGGAATATTTTAATCTGGCGTTTGCAATCACATCAAGAATTCCTTGAATCTCATTATAATGGGCATAAATAGTATCTCCCTTATGTTGTGTTTCATCGATAGTCTTATAAAAACCTTCTAATGATTCTTCTTGCATATTTAGACGTTTTTCAAATTTACCGATACGTTTTGACCAAGCATCCTCCTCTTGACTTTTAATATCGTTAACAATTTTTTTACTGTAAAATTCGTCAGCAGCAATGTTGAAATTATCAAATGGTTTGGATTCATATTCTTTATATTTGTTAAGATTAATAGGAACTAAATCTTTATTTTTAGATTTATCCTCTTTTTCTATGATAATCTGTGGGTTTGGTTCATTTTCAATACGATTGAATAATTCTTTGATTGCATTATCCAGTTCAACAATTTCCTCATCTGTTAAATCTTTTGCAAGTTTGGTTTTTTGAATATTGGTGTAACTAATGATTTCTTCTGCATAAAGACCTCCCAAACCATTCATGGCAATAGTACGAGTAACATCCGCATCAGATGATTTTAAGACGTCTTTGATTTCATCAGGATTGGTATCATTAATATTTATTCCTTTTTCGGGAGGATATTTGTATTCTTCATGTGAAGTAACTTTACGATCCTGCCATTTTCGATGTTTAAGTGGAGATATGATATTTCTATGTTCATCAAGAAGAATAACATTTCCTTTACTAAATAATTCCACAATAAGGGTATATTCTACATTTTTTTGAACGGTTATCTCAATAATTCTATCAAAATTGTGCTGTTTAATTGAAGTGATAGTTCCACCACTAAGGTGTTTTCTTAAAAGCATAGGAAAATTTGGAGGAATGGTTGGATTAGGTTGAGGATAATCAGTTAAGTGTATACGTACACCAGCTTGCATAACTAAATCTTTACGTCCTTCACCAGCTTTCCTAAGTTTTATACGGATAGTATCATAAGTTGGTTGATAAGACTTGTCAATTCTTGTACCTATAATTTCTTCATTTAACTCTTTTACAATCCTATAAATATCCACATTTGACATTGATTTAATAATAAACACCCTCCTAATAACATATGTTTTTGATTAATTATTGAATTTCTCCTTTTTTAAGATGTAATTTTTGTAATGATTATAAATCCCATTTTGCTCTTTTAAAACCATATTTTTCTTGTTCTTCTTCAGACCACCTGTTTTGAACGTATAATAAATCATGTTCCTCCTGAGACTTTTCTTTAAGAGTTGATGTTGATTGCTGTAATTTATGATAAACGATTGCATCAGAAACATGATAAATTTTTTCATTAAGGACAGTACGTACATAATTACAATAAATCATATCTGATCTAAAATGTCTGCCTAATTCTGCATCTAATCCTATGGATTTATTATAAGTCTCTCTTTTAATATAAACACAGAAGAAAGGTGCAAAACTCACTTCTGTAAACTCTCCATTATGGAATAATGGTACATTTATTATATTTTTATGATTTGCAGATAAGTTTACATCACAATCCCTATTTTTTAAT
Source organism: Methanosphaera sp. (assembly GCF_016282985.1). Taxonomy (GTDB): domain Archaea; phylum Methanobacteriota; class Methanobacteria; order Methanobacteriales; family Methanobacteriaceae; genus Methanosphaera. The sequence goes on along the minus strand of NZ_JAEELZ010000060.1, from coordinate 1,705 downwards.
GCAAAGGGGACATGAATATTAATTGTTTTAGTATTGGCTGGTAAAACTTGTTGGGGAACAGTTAAACCACAATTATCTAATTCATAAGCTGCTTTTTGTAATAATTGTATAGCATTTTTAGTAATAACTGCATCGTTATTTAATAAAACAATGTCATTGTTTATTTCTGAGATTTCTATACCTTGTGTAACTGCATATGTAAATCCAAGATTTTCTTTGTTAAGTATTAATTTAATTTTACCCTCATTTTTTAATTCAACAAGGTATTTAATTACATTTTCGCTGGAATTATTATCTACTACTATAATTTCAAGCCATGGAGCTTTTAAAGAGAATAAAGACTCCAAACATTCTTTTAAATCATTTAATGATTCATAACTTGGAATGATTACACTTACATTTTTTTTCATATCATAATTAAGAACTTTTGAATTCAATCTATCTTCCTGTTTTTCAATAACAATGGTTGATTGATCTATCAAATCCTGATTACTTGATATGGAATTTTCTGCAATATTAAAGTAATAATTTGATAAAACAAATGGGATAGAATACATTTTACCATTTGTCATATATTTAAGAATTAAATCCCAATCAACAAAGCGACTTAACTTTTCATCAAATCCACCTTCTTTTTCATAAATTTTGCGTGTATGGCTAAAACAATTTAAATCAACATAATTTCTATTCTTTAAAAGACCCTTGTTAATAGTACCATATCTGATGAACTTCAAATTATCTTTATTCTCTTCATATACATATTGTCCAGAATATAATGCATCAGCATCTGGTATGGTTTCAAATGCACCTACTGTTGCTTTTAAATAATCAGGTTCCCAATCATTGTCTGAATCCAGGTACATAATATATTTGCCTTTTGATTCTTTTAATCCGATATTTCGGGATTTGGAAACACCCATATTGGACTTATTTTTTAATAATCGGATACGATCATCTTTGAATTTATTTATAATATTTACAGTATTATCAGTACTGGAATCATCTATAAGTATTAGTTCAAAATTTTTGTAACTTTGATTAAGTACTGAATTAATAGCATTTGAGATATAATTTTCTCGGTTGTATACAGGCATTATAATAGATACTAAAGGCATTTCATTTACCTGATATAATAAATATTTTGCAATATTATTCATTACAGCAAGTATTTTTTTTCTAGATTCTGTTGTTGGAAGTTCTATTTCTGGAGAAATCATTGAATAAGCAAAGAATCTTTCAATATTGTTTTCATAATCAAATTTATTGAATATATGGTCAATTTCATATATTCTTTCATGATCAGGTCCAAGTAACTCGATTTGATGAGTGTTTCCATCAATAAATTCGTTAGGAATTCTGAATTCGAATCCATGATTTCCCTGATTTATATTGTTTGTTTTTAAATCTTCTCTAAAAATATTTGCTGTTAGTGGGTATATTTGATTTTCAATTTTTAGATAAGCATCTATAGTTTTATCATTTCCTATTTCTGCTATCCAACCTTTTATGAGGTTACCTTTTATGTTTGATTGTATTGATCCTTTGATTTTTTGTGCTTGTTTATATTTGGTTTTTGTTATTGGGTTTTTGTTTTTGTCTAGTAGTTGGATTGTGTGTTCTTTTCCGTCTTGGTATTGTGTTGGGATTGTGAATTCGAATCCGTGGTTTCCTTGGTTTATTTTGTTTGTTTTTAGGTCTTCTCTGT
>NZ_JAEELZ010000059.1 GCF_016282985.1 Methanosphaera sp. | reverse complement strand
AATCATCAATTTTATCATTAGCTTCATCCAATGCATCATTTAAATCATTAATAGTATCATTCAAATCACTAATCTGTGAAGCCTGATCATTAATAGTATCATTCAAATCACTAATCTGTGAAGCCTGATCATTAATAGTATCATTCAAATCACTAATCTGTGAAGCCTGATTTTCAATTGTTTCATTCAACTCAGTAATTAGAGCTGATGGATCTTCTATAACAGTTAGAGTAATATCCGTGGTACATGGTTTATAATAATAATCAAGACCGTTATATGTAGCAGTTATTGTGTGTTCACCTGCTTCCAGTTCAGTGTTCTGATATAATTTATTTGTTCTGACACCAGTAGCTTCAACATCCCCCGTAAGATCTACTCTAGCATTTACAATTAAATCTTCAGATTCTTTTTCATAGACTCTTATATCAACCACTACTTTTCCTTCAACATCATTGACTATTACATATTCAATAACTGTATCTTCTCTACTTACTAAATCAACTTCAATTTCTTCACTTTCACTTGCAATATAATAATCATCCGGAGTAAATGTGAATTGAATTGTTGCAGTAGTTCCTTCAGTTGGTTTATAATTGTATGATACAATTCCATTTTCATCTGTTTCCCCAGTATCAATTACTTCCCCATTAATTAATACATTAACTTCTTTACCAACTACAGGTACATTAGTTGCATCTATTAAGGTAGCGTTGATTAAGTTATCTTCATCCAAATTTAGATGTGTGATAGGTGTAACTGTTATTGATGTTTTTATAAGTCTTTCAGGTAATGTTTCATCATTGACTACATTATTGGTTGCAATAATATTACCGTTTCCACCGATTATTTTTTCTAAATTATCACTACTGATAGTTGAATCCTTAATTGTTACATCGTTTAATGTATATACTAAGTCACCCAATACTTTAGCATCATTGTTTTCAAATTTAGAATTTGTGATGTTAACTTGTTGATAAGTGTTTATAGCTGCACCATACAATGCAGTGTTTTCATCAAATTTATTATTGTCTATTGTAATTTTTTTGGTGTTTTCGTTACCATTGTTATCTATTCTTATTGCTCCACCATTACAAGCATCATTTTTGGTAAAATTAGAAGCTGTTATACTTACATCCTGTGTTGTGTTTAGTATATTTATTGCTCCACCACTACCACCATCGCCATCTGGAGATACATCATGTGCTGCAACATTTTCAACAAAATTACTTCTTTGTACTGTTAATTTACCAAGAGAACAAATTGCTGCTCCACCATAATCATTTAGTGTTGCATCCGTGATAGTTGTAACTTTGTTATTGGTAAAGTTTGTTGTACTCACGCTTAAGTTTCCAGTACTATAAATTGCTCCACCATAGTATAATGCTTCATTATTATCAAAGATTACATTATTTTGAGTATTCAAAGAACCATAGTTTATTATTGCTGCACCACTTTCGGCTTTAGCATTTGCAATAGTCATATTTCTTAAAGTAACTGTTTTTCCTTCACCGATTGTTAAGAACTGTTTACCATTTGCATCTATTTTTTTTGAACTTCCATTTATTATTAAGTTACAAGGCATATCATCAAACACTATAGGTTCTGTTTCGGTATATTTTGTACCCACCAAATTAATATATACAAGTTCAACACCCGTATATTCATTGTTAATTTCTTTTGAAACGAGAACCAATTCTTCATAATTTGTTGGAGAAACAACAGGATTATTTACAAAAATACCTGTAACATTATGTAATCCATTTACAGTGACATTATTACCATATTTACTACTTCTCTGAGAAGTAGATACTTTAATAGGTCTTACTCCTGTTATTTCAGTGTTTATTATTGTTAAATCATCGTAATTAAGTGATATTCCATAGTAAGCAGTACTTGTAGGAACATTCTCTTCAAATACGGATTGATCAATTGTTAATGAATCCGTACCAACATTTCCATTATGTTGATCAAATATTGCTGCTCCATCCATTGCCACATTTGATTTAAATGTTGTATCATTTATGGTTGCATGTAAAACCCTATTACGATTACTTTCTTGACAATAATATGCACCACCCTTGTTAGCAGAATTAGCTATAAAAGTACAATTTTCTATAAGTGTTTCCGAAGCAGCACTATCTATAGCACCACCATAACCAACCAATGTACTTCCAGAAATTGCTGTTTGAGGAGCCGTATTTCTTTCAAATGATGTATTTCGTATTGTTAAACTAAGAATTCCAGTTTGTGTTAAATTATTAACACAAATAGCACCACCTCTTGGGTTAAAATTACTTGAACCTACACCATACACAAAATTATCATTGAATACTGAATCTTCAATGATTAAATCATTGTATACTTCTATAGCTCCACCATAGATTGCCTGGTTACCAGTAAATGTTGAATTGGTAATTTTTTTAGTTCCTTGATTTCTACCCTGTTCATCAAAAATATTTATTGCTCCACCATGTCTACCTTTATTGTTGGTAAATGTGGAATTGTTAACAATGAAATCTGATGTACTGTCTATTACACCAATTGCTCCACCATTAGCTCCATTACTTGATGAAGATGTATCCGTATATTCTCCTATGTTTGAATCAAATATAGAGTTATATACATACAATGGCCCTTTTGTACAGATAGCAGCACCATCATCCCCATTTATCCCATCAATTATACGATTGTTCTTAAATGTTGAATCTTTAACTGAGGTTGTTCCTTCGGAATATATTGCAGCACCTGCAGCAATATTACCTGTTTTTTTTGCAATATTACCTTTGAAGGTAACATTATTGATATTTAATGTACCGTAGTTTAATATTGCGGATCCTTTTTCTGCTACTGTGTTTTGTATTATAAGATTATTTAAGTTAAGTGTGTATCCTTCATTGACCGTTATAAATTGATAATTACCAGTACCATCAATTGTTGCCCCGTTACCCTCGATTGTAAGGGTTTTTGCTGTTTCACTTGTTCCCCACACTATCGGTTCATCTACTTCATAAGTTTTTTCTTCTAAAATAATTTCAGTTTCAGCATCTGTTGCATCATCTACATATGATTTTAATTCAGCATAACTTGATGCAGAAGATGCTTCCTTAACATTATTTGTAAATGTTTGCTTTTCCACTTTTATTAAATCGGATTGTTCTTGATTATCTGAACCTACATTAATCATTGAATCATCAACAGAAATTTGATTATTTTCCAATGATTCTGCAGATAATGATCCCAATCCAACCAATAAAATAAGTAATGCACTTATAAAGAAAAGCACTATACTATTTTTATTCATAGATTTTCTCCCAAAAAATTTTAACGGTTAATCAACATTCAAAAAGCATATATATCCTTAAATAAAATAACAACAAAACAATTAGATTTATAGCGAACATTTATTAACAATATTAGTATAATTACAATATATTTAAATATTATCTATAAAAAACAACAAAAATGAATAAAAAAAATATTTAAAAAACATTAAATGTCAAATAAATAGTTAGAATCCTTTTTTAAATAATATAAAAATTCAAAATCGATTAAAAAAAAGAACAATTAATGTAATTGTTAAAAAAAAATAAAAAGATTAAAAAATAAAAAAATAGTTAATTGAAAAATTATCCAACAGGAATTATAAATTTTCTAAACATACTTCCTGCAACACCTGTGCATCAGGATTATTTGGATACATTACCAAAACCTTAGTAAAACATCCAATAGCACTTTGAAAATCATCCAACTCCATATATGCCACCCCTTTATTATTCAGAATAATAGGATTCGAATCATCTATTTTTAATGCATTATCATAGCATTCGATAGCTTCTTCATAACGTTGTAATCCTAACAAAGTATTTCCTTTACTTGCCCAAGTATTTGAATCTTTAGTATCATCCAAACATAATTCTAATGATTTATCATAGGAAATTAGAGCTTCTTCACTTTTTCCTAACATATTAAGTAAAGTTCCCCTTTCATTCCATACGTCAGGATCAGTATCATCCAGTTCCAAAACTTCATCAAAATATTTTAATGCCTCTTCAAAGTCATTCAACATTTCATATATGATTCCTCTCCAATAAAGAATAGTTGTATTTTTTGGATTGATTTTAAATGCTTCATTACTCATTTTTAATGCATTATCAGGTTCTCCCTTGTTTAAATAAACCAATGCTATATTATTATAAAGATATTCATTGTCAGGTTGCAGTTTAATAGCTTTTTTATAATTTTTAATAGCATCCCCAAATTGTCCCAAACGTGATAAGTTATCTCCTATCCTATTTAACAAATTAGCATCATCCGGATCATATTCCAAAGCGGCTTGATAACATAGAGAAGATTGTTCATATTCTCCCATATCAAAGAGAATATCTGCTTTTTTTATTATCATGTTTTTTTGATTGATTGCTGAACCTTCCCACTGAGTAACATGCAACTTTTTAAATTCAAAGATTTGAAACTCATCATTATCTTTTGTATTGTTAGGATAAGATTTTTTAAGATCTTTTTCTAATTCTTTGGAATTTTTATAACCTAATTTATGAGGAAGTTCTGAATTTGATATTATTTCCTTAAATGGAAGTATTTTAACTTTTGTTACCTCTGCTTCGAATATTTTTTCTCTTTCTTTAGATAAAATATTCCAGTAACAAAACAACCTATCCCCACGATATAACGGTTGTTTCCATAACCTCCTAATGGTAATATTCCGTTTTCCAGATATTAAATCAATATCCTTATTCCCTAATAATAAAATCGGCATTTTAATTACTCTTTTTAATTAATTGATTTCCAAATTGTCTTGATTTAAGACGAATTTCAGGTATTTGACATTCTAAATTTTCCAGTATTTCCCTTAAAAATTCGGGATTCGGCTCTTCATATGTAGAAAGACTTGCATCCAAAGTAACCCTATTTCTGAATTGTTGCAATGTGTATCTATCACATCTTAAATTTCTCGTTAATTCATTGATATCTTCCGGATCCAATAATTTTGGAACATATGTTGTTCTACATTCCAGATACACATTATTATCCATTATTATATCAATAGTTTCTGTGATTAATTCTTCAACGTTATTGGGATACATATCACTTATTTTATAATATTTATTTAATGGTGCTTTAATGTCCATTGCAACATAATCCAAATCTTTTAAAATTTCCTTTGTTTCTTCAGGATGTAATCCATTAGTATCCAATTTAACAAGTAAATCATTTTGTTTTGCTTGTTTAATAAAATTTTTTATTACATCCACATGAAGTAATGGTTCACCACCACTTAAGACAATAGCATCAATAAAATCCATGTTATTCTCAACTTCTTCTTCTATTTCCTCAATATCCCATTTTGTTAATTCCTGATTCTTAAGTAACTGTGGATTATGACAATATTTACATCTGAGATTACATCCAGGCGTAAATAATACCAAAGCCATTTTTCCAGGATAATCCAGTGAAGAGTAAGTTGGTTGAATATTCATATAATCACAAAAAATAATATTGAATAAATATATGTTTTTGCATATACTAATAATTTTAAAAATTTTAGAATTACCAAAAATAGATATAAAAAAAAATAAATATTTTCTACTTAAAAACTTAAATTGTAAAATAATAAAAAAAAAACAATAAAAAAATAAATTTAGATGTGATAGAATGTCTGATAAAACAAAAATATATGATGGTGCAAAAGTTATCGGAGATGTAACTTTAAGTGATAAAGTTGGAATTTGGTATAACGCTGTGGTAAGAGGAGATGAAGCTCCCATAACTATTGGTGAAAGATCAAATGTACAAGATAACTGTGTAGTCCATGTAAGTAAAGGTAAACCTGTTAAAATTGGTAAAAACGTTTCTATCGGACATGGTGCAATAATTCACGGATGTACTATTGACGATAATGTAATTATTGGAATGGGTGCAATTGTATTAAATGGTGCACACATTAGAAAAAATTCTCTTGTAGGTGCTGGAGCATTAGTAACTGAAAATAAAGAATTCCCAGAAAAATCTTTAATTATCGGAAGTCCGGCCAAAGCTGTGAGAGAATTAACAGAAGAAGATATTCAAGGCATAACAAAGAATGCTAATGAATATGTCAGATTATCATTTGATGAAGGGTAGATTAATATGGTTAAGACAAGAAGTATAATTGATGAATACAAAACATATGTTCCTGGACGAAGTAAAAAAGAAATTGCTGAAAAATATGGTATTAAAGAAGAAGATATTATTAAACTTGGTTCTAATGAAAATCCATGGGGTCCAGCACCTGGCGTATATGACGCAATAAAAAATTCAATAAATGAAATGAACAGATATCCGGAAAGTAATCATGAATATCTTAAAGAAAAAATTGCAGAATATGCCGGAGTAAGACCGGACCAAGTAATTGTTGGTGGAGATGGGGCGGATGAACTTTTTGATGTTCTAGCTAAAACAGTTATAGAACCTGGAGATGAATTCATTGTACACCCGCCAACATACACATATTATGAATACATTTTCAAACAACAGTTTGCAAAACCTGTATATGCAAAATGGAACATTGAAGAAAACAAACTAGATGTTAACTCCGTTCTTGAAAATATTAGTGATAAAACCAGAGCAATATTTTTATGTACTCCAAATAATCCTAGCGGAGGCCTTATCCCACAAGAAGATATTATTAAAGTCATAGAAGCAACAGATGCATTGGTTGTAGTGGATGAAGCATACTGGGAATTTGCTGAAACAAATAACATTAATCTATTAGACAAATATGAAAACGTATTCATTATTAGAACTTTTTCAAAAGTACTGGGATTAGCTGGTTTAAGAATTGGTTATGGATTAAGTAATCCCGAATTTTTAGAGAAAATGAACAGGATTAAACCAGTATTCAGTTTAACAGTCCCTTCACAAAAAGCAGTTATAGCAACTTTAGAAGATAAAGAATTCATTGAAGAATCAACTAGAAAATCCATTGCCGAACGTGAATACCTGTATGAAAGTATTGATGCCATGAATAATTTGCATATTTACAAATCCAAATCAAATTATTTGCTGGTGGATCTCCATAAAAGTGGATATACTGCTGCAGAATTAGCAGAAAAATTAATGGAACATGGAATAATAGTCAGGGATTGTACTAGTTTCCAGGATTTAGATGAATATTATATGAGAATAAGTGTAGAAACACATCCAAAAAATGAAAAATTCATAGAAGTTCTAAAAGAACTAGTTGAATAATCAAGAACTTCTAATCTTAACCTTCTTGGAGAAAAATATTATCTCCAAAATATCTTCTTTTTAATGTCTTTTAGGATTATGATAAACTAATGCGGCTACAACACTAGCCCTTTCAATAACAGTATGAGTTTGAACAATCTCCTTATAATCAATGATTTCCAACTCTCTTTTCTCCATCATATATTCTGCCATGAATTTAGCTTCTTTTTTTAGTTCATCTATTGGTTTATTTACTCCTTTAGTCTCTATAACACAGCCCATTTCATCAGCTTGACAAAATGCAATTACAGCAGATATTTCATCACCAGGATTATCAGAATATTGATGCGAAAGTACACAATTTGTCATTTCACCCGGCTCTAACTCAGGCATATCAACCAGTTGCGTATTTGGTGGAAGCATACTGGAAACAGGAATTAAGTTAACATTACCAATTTTTGCCTCCAATAACGCATTATCAAAAGCATTGAGTTTTGTTGGTCCTTCAGATGCTCCTTTAGTAAGTGATACTTTCATTACATATTCTCCTAATAAATTGTTAATATGATTTTTGTAAGTTATAACTAATTAATTTAACACTAAATCAAATAATAAATAACAACTACTTCTATTTAACATAGTATGAAATTTACTTATACATAATATTATAATAATTAAATATATGGTGAAAAAGATGTGGGATATGCTTTTACCTATAATGATAGTTGTTGCATCAAATTGTTTTTATCATATCTTTTCTAAATCTACACCACATGGAATTAATGCGTTTGGTACATTGATGATAACTTACTTAACTGCAACAATAATTACAGGAATATTTTTTATATTTATAGTTAAACCAGAAAATGTATTAATGGAATTAGGAAAAATTAATTGGGCTTCCATAGGATTAGGTATTGCCATAATCGGTCTTGAAGCAGGATATCTTTTTGCTTATAGAGTCGGATGGCAAGTTAATACGGCTCCATTAATAGCCAATACTTGTTTAGCAATTGCTTTAATTTTCATAGGTGCGCTATTATACAAAGAAAGCATCACAATTAAACAATTAGCAGGTATTGTAATATGTTTAATTGGCATAATCCTGATAAATATATGATAACATAGCTTTTAACCTAATTAAAATAAATTTATCTTAACATAACATACCTTCTTTAAATACTGAGAAGTTTTTTAATAACTTTAGGTAATAATATTTAATAAAGTATATAATCTTATTTTTACATAAATTATATTAATAATAAAGAAAATTAGACCAAAAATCAAAATATTAAATGGTAATAAAATATCTAAATTAATCATTTTAAAATAAACGGAAAATAATTATAAGGACGTGAGAAGTTAATGACTGATGAAAACAACAAACAAAAATTATCATTCACACAATCATTAAGAGCCAACAATGAAATAATTACCAATATTAAAAAAGAAAACGTTACACAGGAACCTAGAAAACCTAGAGAAAACGAATTACCAATACTATTAATTCCGAACACGATTCTTTTACCTCACACAGACATGACCATAGAATTAGACAAACCACATACAGAGAATATGTTAAAAACCGTAAACAGTGAAAATCAAGGAATAATATTAACTCCAAAAAAGATACCTCAAGATGAAAACGGTACTGTGGAATTTTATGATATTGGTGTCATACTAGAGCTCAAAAACTTACAAGAAGAACCTGAACAATACCAATTAGAACTAAAAGTTAAAGACAAAGTACTTGTATCCGAAATTACTGAAACTGATGGTTATTATCATGGAATTTATGAAATTATTGAAGAAGAAACAAATATTACTGAAGAAGAATCCTTGACAATTAACAAAAACATAAATGATGCCGTTCTTACAATAAGCAATTTAATTCCAAATTCTGAAATATACGCCCAACAAATTATCGGAAAATTAGATACATTAGAAAAAGTTGCAGAAGTCTTCCCTTATATTAGAGTACCTGTGGAAAGGAAACAAGAACTTCTTGAAATGAAATCTGCCAAACTTAGAGCTTTAACTGTTGTTCAATTACTTTTAGAACAAAAAGAAGCCATGCTCATTCAAATGGACATTGCTAAAAAACTCAATAAAAAAATGAGTGAAACACACAAGCAATCCCTTCTAAGAGAACAAATGAAAATGATTCAAGAAGAGCTTGGAATGACTGATGAATCTGATGACCATAAAACATACAGGGAAAAAATTGTGGAAGCAGAACTTCCAGAAGAAGTCGAAAAAGCAGCTTTAGAAGAACTTCGTAAATTAGAAAGGCAAGGACAAAATAATTCTGAAGAAAACATAATCAGAAACTATTTGGATACTATTTTAAGTTTACCTTGGCACAAAGAAACGGATGTTGAAATTGACATTCACAAAGCAAAAGAACAATTAGACAAAGATCATTATGGACTTAAAAAAGTTAAAGAAAGAATCATCCAACATTTAACCGTTCTTAAGATGAAAGAAGAAAAACAAGGTTCTATCTTATTATTAGTCGGTCCTCCAGGTACTGGTAAAACCAGTTTAGGTAGAAGTATTGCAGAAGCTTTGGAAAGACCGTATGTTAGAGCCAGTTTAGGTGGTGTTAAAGATGAATCTGAAATTAGAGGACATCGCAGAACATATCTTGGGGCACTTCCAGGTAGAATAATCAATGGAATGAAAAAAGCTGGAAAAACCAATCCCGTATTTGTATTAGATGAAATTGATAAAATGACTGCATCAATCAATGGAAACCCGACAAGTGCACTTTTAGAAGTATTGGATCCAGAACAAAATAATTCATTTAGTGACCATTATCTGGAAGTTCCATACGATTTATCTGATGTATTCTTCATAGGTACAGCAAACTCATTATCTGATATTCCAGGACCATTACAAGATCGTTTAGAAATTATAGAATTGGACAGTTACACAAAACAAGAAAAAGAACACATCGCTCAAGAACACTTAATAGATGAAGTTTTTGAAGACCATGGATTAACAAGAGATGACCTAATAATTACGCCAAAAACGATTACTACATTAATAGACAAATACACCCGAGAAGCAGGAGTACGTAATCTTAAACGCCAAATAGAAGCTATAGCAAGACACACTACAGAAAAAATTGTTGTTGATGATGTAAAGTTACCATACATTGTAACAGCTGATATGTTATATGATATATTAGGTCATGAAAAAGCACATTATGAATTAGTACCTGATGAAAACCCAGCAGGAGTTGTAACCGGATTGGCATGGACCCCTGTGGGTGGAGACATACTATATATTGAAGCAGCGCTGACACCTGGTGAAGGAAAACTAAAACTAACCGGTAAACTTGGAGACGTAATGAAAGAATCTGCACAAATAGCACAAAGTCTTATTAAATCAAGACTTTCATCATTACTTAAAGATTCTGATTATAATGAACATGATATTCACATACACGTTCCTGAAGGAGCAATACCTAAAGATGGACCTTCAGCAGGAGTAACTATGACAACTACTTTAGCTTCATTAATTACAGGAATCCCTGTTAGTTCAACATTGGCAATGACGGGAGAAATATCATTGACAGGTAAAGTTTTACCGGTTGGTGGAATTAAAGAAAAAATGATTGCTGCACATCGTTCAGGAATTAAAACAGTGCTTATACCAGAACGTAATTTAAAAGATTTGGACGATGTTCCTGAAGAAGTTAAAAATGAATTAACATTTAAAACTATGAAGACCATTGAAGATGTTCTTACAGAAGCATTGAATATTAAACTTCCAAAACCTGAAACTTTAAAAATTGACGTTTCTACCCTCCAACAATAATCTCCTTTTCCAACACTTTTTTTAAAATTCTAAATAATTTTTCAACATCAAAATTTTGAAATAGTTTAAACTAAATAATATTAACCATAAATAGAAGTAGTCGTGTGAAAATGAATGATGAAGAAATAAAATTTTGGTTAGATTTATGTCCCAAAATAGCTGAAAAAGTAGAGCAATCCATAGATTTTGCTAGAGAAGACCCCCATGTTACAAGCATTACAAAAATAGGAGCAGATGGAACTCCCACCCATAAAATTGATGAATATGCGGAAAATGCTGCCATAGAAGTATTAAAAAGTACTGGAAAATCATTGATCGTTATTAGTGAAGAGATAGGTACTATAAAACTTGGAAATAATCAAGCAGAAGCTGTATTAATTATGGATCCATTAGATGGAACAACCAATGCAATGAAAAATCTTCCATGTTATGGTATCTCAATTGCAATTGCATCAACAGAGAAAAACAAATCTTTGGAAGATATAACTTTAGAGGATATTGAAGTTGCATTTGTAAAGAATTTTCCAACCGGTGATACATATTTAGCAGTGAAAGACAAATATGCTTGTAAAAATTCTAAACCAATTCATGTTTCTAATGTTGAAGAAGCAAAAAAAGCCACTTTAAGCACATATCTTTACCGTTCAAAATGTGATATGAATAATATTTATTCTCATGTTAGACGTATGCGAATCATGGGAGCTATTGCCGTTGAAATGTGTTTTGTTGCAGAAGGTATTTATGATGTTTTCCTAGATACCCAAGCAGTTAGAGTATTGGATATTGCTGCAAGTCAATTAATTATTAAAGAAGCCGGAGGATACATTACAGACATTAACTCTAATGTTCTCTCCAGTCAAATAGATTTACTTGAAAAAACCACAATAGTAGCTACAACAAATCAAAAATTACAAGAAGAGATTATCAGATTATTAGAATAAGAGGTGAAATCCTTGAAAATTGGAATTGTTTCACGTACTGATAAAGAAGATGCATTGGAATTAGATCGAAGCATAATTAATTATCTACTTGAAAATAAAGTTGAAGTGGAAATAGATACCAACGTTACAGAAAAACTTACAGAATTTCGTAAGTTTCTTACACCAGTTAATGATATGACATCCGATTTTGTCATATGTGTTGGTGGGGATGGTACTGTCCTTAAAGCCCAACAAGTATTGTCTCCCAAAAAAATTCCTATTTTAAGCATTAATATGGGAACTGTTGGTTTTCTTACAGAAGTTGAACCAGAAGACATTTTTGAATGTTTAGATGAACTGCTTAGCTATAATTTTTTCATTGAAGAACGTTTACAATTGGATGTTTACTGTGATGATGAGTGGAAAACTGTTCTTAATGAATTAGTTATTATGACCAGCCAACCAGGTAAAATGTTAGATTTACAAATTGTTGTTGATGAAGAAATAGTGGATAATGTTCGTGCTGATGGATTAATTGTTTCCACACCAAGTGGTTCTACAGCATATGCAATGAGTGCAGGAGGCCCTATTGTAGATCCAAGAGTAGATGCTGCAATAATCATACCTATATGTCCATTTAAACTAAATACCCGACCAAAAATTGTTCCTGCAGATACAAACATTACCGTAAAATTTTTAAATAAAGATAAAAAAGGTCTTGCAGTACTTGATGGTGTAAATAACAAAGAATATGGTTATATGGAAGAAATTAAACTTAGAAAATCCGATGTTGTAGCATATTTTGTCAGATTTAGAAAAAACTTCTATGAAAGTGTAAATAAAAAATTAACAATGGATTAAAAAAAATAGGAGTGTACTTGATGAATAAAAAAAATATTTTAATCAGTGATGCAAATCATGGCGGTCTCATATTACTAGAAGAATATTCTAAGTACACTCATAACAACTTATTTTTTTATGATATTTACAATAAACTTTCAGAAAATAAAAAAAATGAACTGGGAAAAAAGTTTAATGTAAAATTTTTGTCATTAAAAGAAATACAGGAACATGAAGACTCTTTTATAAAAATTAATCCTGTACATATGCCACCAGTAATTAAAACGGATTATACTCATCATGAATTTGTTGGCTACTTACTAAAGAAAATTAATATAAAAACCAAAATCATACAAGTAACAGGCGTTAAAGGAAAAACCACTGTTACAACGTTATTAAAACATGTTTTAAGCAATTATAATACCCTTATTTTAACTAGTGATAAATTAACATATAACAATAAAACTTTGATGAAAAAACTTAGTATTACTCCGGCCAGCATCATAACGGCCATAAATAAAGCTAAAGAAGAAAAAATTTTCAATGAACTGGATTATTGTATTTTTGAAGTTTCATTAGGAGTTGTACCTAATGGATATATCAACATTTTAACAAACATTTTAGAAGATTATCCCATAGCCAAAGATTCCAGTTGTGCCTCAATTGCAAAAGAGTCTGTATTTACTTCAAAACATACAATATGTGAGTACAGCAGTTATCAAACTTTTTATAATGTCCATAAAAATGTTATCACTTTAAGTTTTGATAATGAAAATGCCGATATTTATTCATGTAATGTCAAATATGATATAAAAAACACAAGCTTTGACATGACATATTTTGATAAAAAATACAATATAACTCATTTTGCATTAAGTGATTTTTATATTACAAATCTATTATTCGCAATCAGTGTTGGTTTAATTCTTAAAATAAATATCAAAGACATAATATCCAATTTAAAATCATCAGCCAATATTGAAGGAAGAAATTCTTACAAGTTTATAAATGATAAACTGATAATTGAAGACATAAATCCGGGACTGAATACTACATCTATAAAAAAATGTGTCGACAACATAACAAAATATAGTGAAGATTACTTATTAATTATTGGTGGTGATTATGGAATTACTTGTGAAGAAATTGATGAAGAAAAATTATATGAATATCTTAAAAACATTAAACCTAAAAAAATAATCTTCACAGGAAAATTAGGGTATAATCTTATAAATAGATTAAATAAATCATACACATATTTCAATAAGCTTAACGAAGCAGTTGAATACTGCATTAAAAAAACGGATAAAATGATAATCCAAATAATTTACAGAAGTGAATATAACTCTAACATAAAGGACACACTATACAAAACATGATGATTTTCTAAAATTTAAAGTTGTTAGATTTTAAAACAATCTTTATTTAAATAAATATTATCTAAAAAGCTATAATTATATAAACTATATTAATGCTTTTAAACAAATATAAATAAAGAGTATAAAAATATTTAATAATCACAGAGTAAAATAAAGAAAGAATTTATATCTAATAACAAGAAGATTAACGATATCATTTTTTTTTAGATTAGATACTTTGAATAGGAGGTATGTTAATTGATAGTTGGTACTAGAGGTAGTAAATTAGCCACTACTCAAACTCAAACTGTTGTTGACTCACTGGAAGAAATTATTGGTGAAAAAATAGAAACTAAAATCATTAAAACAACAGGCGACAAGATTAAAGATTCACAATTATATAATATTGATGCAAAAGGAATATTCACAAAAGAATTAGATACAGCGCTTATCGAAGGAGACATTGATTTTGCTGTACACAGTTTCAAGGATCTTCCAAGTGAATTAAATGACCAACTTACAATAACTGCCATTCCCAAAAGAGAAGCTGTTAATGAAGTGTTAATTTCAAATTATTCATGGGATGAATTACCGGATGGTGCAACATTAGGTACTAGTAGTGTAAGAAGAGAAGCTTTTTGTAAATTACACGAAAAAAATATTGTTACCAAACCAATTCGTGGAAACATTGATACCAGAATAAGAAAAGTAGAAGATGGAGAATATGATGCCACAATTATGGCTCTTGCAGGTATTAATAGACTTGGATTACAAGAACATGTTAAAGAAATCTTCGATGAAACATATATTGTTCCTCCAGCAGGTCAAGGTGCATTAGCAGTTATGACACATAAGGATTCAGAATACTTTGATGTAGTAAGTAAACTGAATGATGACAACACAAGAATTGAAGCATTATGTGAAAAAGCCATACTTGAAACATTACAAGTAGGATGTCAATGGCCTGTAGGAATAGTATCTAAAGTAAAAGGAAATGATATTAATATACACTGTGAATTATTAAGTCCTGACGGAAAAATATTAGCAGACATTAATGAAACTGCTAAAAAAGATAATGCTATTGTAGCTGCAAAATCCATCGGAGAAAGATTGAGAGAGGAAGCATTATGACTAAAACAAACGTTGGAGTTATAGGAGTGGGAGCAATGGGATACAACCATGTGCGAATATACTCCGAACTAGAAAATGCACATTTATTAGCAATATCAGATATGGTTAGAGGTACATTAGATTCTGTATCAAAAGAATTTAACACAGTAGGTTATGTTGATTTTGATAATATTCTCCAGTTAGATGATTTAGAAGCCGTTAATATTTGTGTACCTACAGTATTTCACCATGATGTAGTTATGAGCGCCATTGAAGCAGGAAAAAATGTTCTTGTTGAAAAACCTATAGCATCAAAACTTGATGAAGCTCAGGAAATGATTGATGCAGCAAATGATGCAGGAGTACTTTTAGCTACAGGTCACGTTGAAAGATTTAATCCAGCAGTTAGAGTAGCAAAACAATTAATTGATAATGGTGAAATTGGAGAAGTTGTAACAGCAAATGCAAAACGTTTAGGTCCGTACCCTCCACGTATAAGAGATGTCGGAGTAGCAATTGATCTTGCAATTCACGATATTGATATATTCAACTACTTATTTGAAGGTAAAGCAAATACTGTATATGCCAATATGAGCAGTAATCTTAAAAACTGTGAATTTGAAGATCATGCTGAAATTATGACTAAATATGACAATGATGTTTTAACAATTCTTGAAACTAATTGGTTAACACCATACAAAAAAAGACAATTAAACATTACTGGTGTTGATGGAATAATTTCAGTAGATTATGGAGAACAAACTGTTACAGTATATAAAGAAAACAACAAAGTTGAAGAAGTTAAAGTGGAAAACAAAGAACCATTGAAAGAAGAATTAAGATCATTTGTTAATGCGGTTCAAAATAAAACATCACCAGAAGTATCTGGACAAGATGGATTTGAAGCATTGAAAATTGTTGATGCCGCTATGAGATCATCAAAAGAGAAAAAACTCATTGAATTTGAATAAGGTGGGATAATAATGAATTCTATATTAATCGAAAAAGCAACAGAACTTAAAAATAAAGGATTGACAACCGGTGAAATTGCTGATGAATTAAACATATCCAAAGACACAGCACAATGGTTAAGTATGCAAATGACAAATGTATCCAAAACCAAACAAAAACAAAAACCGGATGACTTTGCAATTAATTGGAGAACTATTGGTTCATCATCTGCCAGAATGCAATTTATTTCAAGTGCATTAGCAGATTTAGCTATTGAAGATACGGACATAGACGTAGTTGTAGGTATAAGTGTAAGTGGTGTACCATTCGCAACAATTATGGCAGAACTTTTAGATGCTGAATTATCAGTATTCCACCCAATCAAACATATGAAAAACGAATCAGCACAGGGTGCAATAAGTAATAACTTTGCAAATATCAAAAATAAAAATGTTGTTATTGTAGATGACGTTATAACTAGTGGTAATACTGTAATTGATGCTATAAAAGTATGTAAGACACAAGGTGCAAAACCAGTAGCAGTAACCGTCTTAGTAGATAAAAAAGGAATAAATGAAATAAACAATGTACCTATTAAATCCTTAATTAAAATTAATAAAGTAGGATAATTCTTACATTTAACCCCCTTCAATACACTTATTTTAACAATATTAATATATACTTAAAAATACATATATAGTACATAATAATGTATTATTAATTGCAGAGAATAAATTTTAACTCATACATACTATCAGGATTCATATTTATAATTGGAATAAAATCGGAGGCTAATTATCTTGAAAAAAGCAAATAACAATAAAAATAAGAATAATAATAACAACAACCAACAAGGTGGAGAACAAAGTATTCGTGTAAGAAGTCCACGTAAAGGAGAAATTCCAGGAGTTGTCGAACAAATTTTAGGACATGGAAAACTCAAAGTTAGATGTAATGACAAAAATATCAGGTTATGTCGTATTCCAGGAAAAATGAAAAAACGTATTTGGATACGTGAAGGAGACGTTGTTCTTGTTAAACCATGGGATTTCCAAAGTAATGAAAAAGCAGACGTCATTTGGAGATACACACGTACCGAAGCAAATTACCTTGAAAGAAGAGGATTCTTAAAAATATAATAGATAATAACCACCGGACTGGATGATATGGACTTACTGGAGAAATTTGAACCCATATTAATTTTTGGATCCATAATATTGGGTTTAATTTTAAATAATGTGTCCTTTCTACAACAGATTAGTCCATCACTCATCACTATTTTTTTAGCATTAATGTTATTTGCACTATTTCTTGATACTCCATTTTCAGATATCAAAAATAGTTTCTCAAATATCAAATTCACAAGCATAAGTTTGTTAATTAATTTCATATGGACTCCCTTATTCGGATATTTCCTAGGAAATCTGTTTCTAAACGGCTACGTTGATTTGTTTATAGGATTTGTTATGTTAATATTAACACCTTGTACAGATTGGTATTTGATATTTACAAAGATGAGTAAAGGAAATGTAGCTTTAAGTTTATCAATATTACCCATTAATTTAATTATTCAATTAGTATTACTCCCAATATACCTATTAATATTCTTTTCAAGCTCAAATAGTATTGAGTTAATAGATTTAATAAATAGTATAATAACATTCATCGTAATACCCTTTATAGCATCATCAATAGTAAAATATATATTTAAAAACAAACCTATTAAAGATAAGATAACATCAGTATTTAGTAATTTACAAAGTATATTCTTATGTATAGCAATTTTTGGATTATTCAATACAGAAGCAACCAGTTTATTTAATAATTTGAATTCAATAGGACTATTATTTATACCAATAATAATCTTTTTTATAGTTAACTTTTGTGTTGATTATATTGTTGCTAGAAAAAATAAGTTCAGTTATGAAAATTATGCAAGTTTAACCCTTACTACATTAGCACGTAATTCCCCCTTAGCATTAGCAATAGCTATACGTTCATTTCCCCATAATGAACTAATTGCCATAGCCTTAGTAATTGGACCTTTAATTGAACTACCTGTGCTATACATAGTTTCAAGAATACTTCTAAAAATTAGTAAAAAATATTAGGAGGATTAAGTCTGAAAGAAAAACATTATCAAGATGCAGATAATCAAATGAGAAAACTGGAAGAAACTAAAAGACTAAAAAGTGTCGAAGACAAACAAGTTTCTAGTGAGGTATTTGATAATAAAACATTACAAGTGTTATACAAACTTGCTAAACAGGGATACCTCCAAAGTTTAAATGGTGTAATCAGTACTGGAAAAGAAGCAAATGTATTTCTTGGTATTGATGATGATGATAACGAAGTAGCAGTAAAAATTTATAGAGTTGTCACATTAGATTTTAAGAAAATTAAGGAATACATTGCAGGAGATCCGCGTTTTAAGAGTCATGGAAACAATACCCGACAGATTATCACAGCATGGACTCAGAAAGAATTTAAGAATTTAAGTCGATTATATAATTTAGATTTAAATGTTCCTGAACCCTATACTGCTAATGAAAATGTTTTGGTTATGGAATATTTGGAACATTCCGAAGAAGATGCTAGTGCAGCACCTCCACTGAGCAAAATTAAAATTGATAATGCAGAAGAAGTATTTGAAGAGATAATAAATTTCATGGATGTTTCCTATAATCAAGCACAACTAGTCCATGGTGACTTATCAAGATATAATATTTTATATTCTTATGGACATCCCTACATTATTGACGTGTCTCAGGCAACTCTTACTAGTCATCCGGCCAGTATGCAATTATTAGATAGAGATATTGAAAATATAGTTTATGATAGTAAAAAATTTAATTTGGATTTAACTTTTGATTATATTAAGGAAAGAATTATTAAAAAAGATTAAGGTGAAAAGTATGCTAATAAAATGTGATATTTGTGGACATGAATTTGATCATATGGATGCAGGTTGTTGTGATTGTGGATATGATTGTGGTGGAGCAAACATAAAATGTCCTAATTGTATGTTTGATATAGAAGCACCCCCTGAAATTAGAGGAGATATCTTAAAACAAAAAGAGGAAAGATCTATTTTTGTTCGACTTGAAAAAGAATTAAATTTGAAATAACCTCACCCTAATTCCAACTTTTTTTAAAAAAAAAATTAATAAAAAATTAATTAATTACAAGTAATATTTATTCTTATGTAAATTATTAATCAAAAAATAAAATTAACTATATAAACTAAATAATATTAGAAAATACAATTAATTAAATAGCAATATAAATAATAATAAGTTTTAAATATTATTTAAACAATAAATAATAGTAGAATATGAAGATACGAAAAAAGTATCATCATCACCAATAGAATAATCTTTTTATAACTTTTTAATTAAAGATTGATAAATATAAACAACAAACAATTTATTTAAGGAAATATTATTAATTATATTTTATTTTAAAAAATTAAAATAATAATCACCAATTAAGGAGCTTTTATAATGGTAAATACAGAATATCTAAAAATACCAAAAGACCGCGTTGGAGTAACAATCGGTAAAAATGGTAAAATCAAACATCAACTAGAAATTATAACTAAAACAGAATTAAAAATTGACAGTGAAACAGGAAACATTGCAATTAGTTCAACAGAAGAAACTGATGATCCTTTAGCAATATGGAAAGCAAGATACATGATAAAAGCTATTGGTAGAGGATTTAACCCAGACTTAGCATTAAAATTACAAGATGATGATTTAATTTTAGAAATTATCAACTTACAGGATTATGTAGGTAAATCCAAAAAAGCTTTAGTAAGACAAAAAGGAAGAATTATTGGTAAAAACGGAAGAACAAGACAAATTATGCATGATATGCTTGATGTTGAAATAAGCATATATGGTAAAACCGTTTCTTTAATTGGTAAAATTGAAAACATACAAATGGCAAGAGAAGCTATTGAAATGATTCTTGAAGGTTCAAGACAAAAAACTGTCTATGCATATCTAGAAAAAATGCATGACAAACTCAAAAGAAAAGAATTTGATGAAATGGTTAATGGAGTACCTGATGAAAGAGAATTCTTAAGAGAAGATCTTGATACTGATGAAGATTTTACCGATGCTGAAGAAGATTACAACCAAGCAGCATTAGATCAAGAAGAAAATGAAGAAGTTGATGATGAAGAAGTTCCTGAAATAATATAACCCCCATTAAACTCTTTTTTTTATTCTTTTAATTTAAAATTTATATTTTTTTAACATTTAAGATAATAATTAATAGTTCTAAATAAAAATATATAAAAAGAACAAGAGTATAACTTAACTGAGGCTAAAAAATGAGTGAAGAAAAAAATTTAATTGTTGCATTAATCCTATCATTATTCCTGGGAATGGGTAATGTATATCAAGGATTAACTAAAAGAGGATTATTTGAATTTTTTATAGGCATATTATTTATTATATTAGCCAATATTTCCTCAAAATTTTATTATATGGTATGTGCAGTTTGGTTAATCCTTATACTATATGACACATATCTTTGTAATAAAGCAATTAATAATAATGAAACTATTCCAAAATTTTTTGGAAAACTTGACATTCAATAAACCTATGATAATAATTTACATTATATAATCATAGATATACTTTTATTTTTTTATAAAAATATTACTTATCAAAACCCCCTTCATGAATAGTTATCAAGACCCCCCAAAATTGCTATTTTTTTATAATGTTGGGTATATACAATGTTTTATATTATACTTTTTACATATAGTATAATATAGATAAAAGATGAAAAAAAAATTTACTACATATAGATAACTAAGTAAAAATGTAGTAAAATAATATAGTATTCATCAATAATAATATGAAAATCTACTTTTTATAAGAGATAAAAAACACGTACTTGAATAATACTAATAAAAGCAAGTAGTAATAAAAATAATTTGGAGGTTTGAAATCCTTGGAACGTGACACTACAGAATTATTTGAAGAATTTAAGGAATTAACTGCATCCGAGTTTTTTAAAAGAAATAAACAGATGTTAGGTTTTTCTGGAAAAATAAGATCTTTAACCATAGTATTCCACGAACTTATCACCAACAGTCTCGATGCATGTGAAGAAGCAGGAATTCTACCAGATATTTCAATAGAACTTAAAAGATTAGGTAAAGACCATTACCTATTAAAACACGCAGATAACGGACCTGGAATCCCTGAAGATTTCATTACAAAAGTATACTGTCAAATGTTTGCAGGAAGTAAATTCCGTAACATCCAATCAAGAGGACAACAAGGTTTAGGATGTAGTGGATGTGTACTTCTTTCTCAAATGACAACAGGACAACCAGTAAAAATAAGATCAAGATACAGAGATGGAGATAATCTCAAAGGAGTTGAAATGGATGTAAAACTTGATGTTAAAAAGAACACTGGTATAATCCTTGACAGAAAAGAATTTGAAACAGACAGAACTGGTTCAGGTATAGAAATAGAATTTAAAGACGTATCCTACTCCATGAGTGAACAAGGAGCTTACGAATACATCAGACGTACCGTAATTGGAAATCCTCATGCAAGAATTGTATTTAAAGATCCAACCGGACGTAAATATACATTCGAAAGAGCAACAGAACAAATACCACCACTTCCAAAAGAAGTTTTACCACACCCTAAAGGTGTAACCGCAGATGATATAATAGATCTCTGTAAAACAACCAACAAGAAAAGATTTAAAAACTTGTTAATGGATTCATTAAGTCGTGTATCCTCTAAAAAAATTAAGGAACTTGAAGAAGCAACAGGTATAGACATGAACAAACGTCCAAAAAGTATTACCTGGAAAGAAGCTGAACAAGTTGTACAACAATTCGATCAAATGAAATTCATGGCTCCTCCTACAAGCGGTCTCAAACCGATTGGGGATGAACAAATTGAAAAAGGTATTAATGAAATATTATTACCAGAATTTTCAACCGCGATTACAAGAAAACCTCAAGCATACCGTGGTGGAGTATCATTTATCATAGAAGCAGGTATTGCATATGGTGGAAAAGCAGGACGTTTAGTTGGACAACAGAAAAAAGCAGAAATAATGAGGTTTGCTAACCGTGTACCATTAACATTCGATCAAGGTAGCTGTGCAATCACAGAAGCATTAAAAAGTATTGACTGGAGAAGATATGGTGTTAGAAACTTAGATGATGCACCAATTTCAGTATTTGTGAATATTATCTCCACAAATGTTCCATACTTATCAACAGGTAAACAAAGTGTAGCTCCAGAAGAAGAAATAGTTCGAGAAATCAGACAAGCTACAATGAAAATTGCAAGAAAACTCGAAAAATACATAAGAACCAAAAAAGCAGCTAAAAATGAAGAAATGAGAGCAAAAATATTCGAAGACTTAGTTCCAGTAGTTATAAAACAATCCGCATTACTTGCAGAAAAAGATGTTCCTGAATACGATAAAATCATGGATGAAGTTACACACAAAGCAAAAATTATGGATATGAAACATCGTCTTAAACAACCGGAAATTGAACCAATGCAAATACTCATTACTGAAGATCCTAAAACAAGAATGAAAACAGAATATGAAGAGTATGAAGACTACGATGAAGTAGTAGAAGATGACGAATAAGGAAGGGATTTAATATGATGAAACATAAAGAACATGCTTTAAATAGTTTAAAAGGTATGGGAGATGAAGTTCTCGAAAAAATATTACTAGAACAAGTTCCAAGTCTTAAAATTCCTTCAAGAGGAACAGGTAACATTATTTACAACGAAGAAAAAAGATACTTTGAACTTGGTGACCGTAAAGGAACAAGATCATTAGGTAATGTTAAACAAATCAAAAAAATGGCACAGATGATGTGTGTAGGAAACTTCTGTAAAGAACTAGTTAACATCCAAAAGACTGCAACAATGAGGGAGATGTACTATGTATCAGAAGGATGGGATGTTGGATTTGACAACCAGCAAGAATCAAACAACATCACAGAGGATATTGAAGTAACATTAGGAGTATCACGTGAAAACTTAGGTCTTCTTCCAGAAGAAGATGGTGCAGCAGTATATGGTGACATCACATTACGTGACGAAGATGTTGAATTTAACGCTTTAAGAATGGGAAAATCAGGTTATTCCATTCCTCCAACTGTAGATGATGTTGAATTTGTTGATTCAAATGTAGAACGTATTATTGCTGTAGAAACCATGGGGATGTTCCACAGATTAGTTCAAGAAAAAGCATATGACAGATTCAATACTTTAATTGTGGGACTTAAAGGTCAGGCAGCTCGTGCTACAAGAAGATTCATTAGACGTGCAAGTGATGAACTTAACGTTCCAGTATACATTTGTAACGACGGAGACCCATGGGGATTCCACATTGGTATGGTAATTATCTCAGGTAGTGCAAAACTTGCACACGTAAACCACGACCTTGCAACCCCTGATGCAAAATTCTTAGGAGTAACAGCATCAGACATCATGAATTACGATTTACCAACAGATAAACTTAAAGATATTGACGTTGCACGTTTAAAAGAATTATCTGCAGATCCTCGTTACAGAGGAAAATTCTGGCAAAGTGAAATTAAGAAAATGCTTAAACTAGGTAGAAAAGCAGAACAGCAATCTTTCTCAAAATATGGTTTAGAATATATTGTAGATGAATACTTCCCGGCAAAAATAGGTGCTATAGAAGGTTCACCAATAGAATAGACATGTATATATTACATATACATCTTACTTTTTTTAGGGATGAATGATAATATTAACATTAAAAATATCATTAAAGGAAAAAGTATTGCCTTAATCATATTAATGATTTTAGCTTGTTCTCTGTTAACAGGTGACAGTTCCATTATTATTCCTTCAATATTATTTATAGGAATAGTGGGGGGAATAATAAAAAAAGGCACTATGAACGAAGTATTACTTAGTAATTTCCTTGCATTTGTTATTGGTTCAATACTGACTATGATAGTATCATTAATCAATGTATACTATTCTGAAGGTGGCCTTTATGCCATAGCAGTAATCCAATATTCATGGATTTACATAATATTTTATACATTCATAGGATGTGTGGGTAGTGCTATCGGTTTCTACATAAAGGAAGAAATAGACAATAGAGGTTAAAACTATGGACATTAATCAAGTTCTTAAAGGTAAAAGCATACCTTTAGGAGTAATTATAATTATAATAACATATCTTGCTGGTGGTTTAAGTACTAGTATTTTACCATTTGTTTTCTTTACAGGAATATTAATGGGTTTTATAAAAAATAATGATAAAATCGAAGCATTGGTAGCCGGTTTAATTACTGCATTTATTGGTTCAATAATAACTACAATAATAAACGTAGGATTTATGTTTATATTATATGGTTCTGCTTACGTATCTTACATGTTAAGTAACTCATTTTATTTAATCGTATTATACCTTATTGTAGGTGCTATTGGTGGAATCATAGGTTACTATGTTTCTGAAGAAATTAAAAACTAAACCCCATTTTACTTTTTTTTACAGAACATTTTAAAATAATAATTTAAAAATAAGAAAAAAAGCAAGATAATCTTGCTTTAAGAAAAAGACTATTTTTAATTTGATTTTCAAATTAAAATATAATAAATTTAACACATACCTAATTTAAGACATTACTCTGAATGATTGTGTTCTTCACTCTCTTCATGATGATCTTCTTCATGATCATGAGTATGTTTTTCACCTTCTTCATGTTCATGAGTATGTTCTTCACCTTCATGATGATGTTCTTCTAAAGTAATGGTTCCTTCCTCATAAGTGTGTAATGCATTTGATACTCCTACTAATGCAACCAATATTATTAACACCATCATTATTATAGATTTCATGTTCATTATTTTCACCTTATTCGTTAAGTACTGGTGTTAATTCTGGTTTTACCTTATTGAGCGCATTCATTACAACTATTGTTACAAGTCCTTCTATTACCCCAACCACCATTTCTATTGGAGTAATTACTGTTAATCCAAACATTAATGGATAAGTTCCTGCAATAGCATATTCTAAACTTACAATTATACCAAGTAAAGTTATTGTTCCGAACCCGGATACAAAAAGTGCTAAATTTTTATCATAACTTTGTATAAACTTGTAAATATAATATGCAAATATTGGTGCTAAAATTGCTAAGTTTAATAAGTTCATCCCCAAAGTACTTATTCCACCTTCTCCAAGGAATGATTGTGCTATAGTTACTATTGTATAGACCAGTGGTGCTGCTTCCAAATCATAAAGAGCCATTACTGTTATTAATGAAATGTGAACACATGCAGGCACAGGCAATGGAATTTCAACAAGCTGAACAATCAGGATAGCTGCTGCAAAGAGTGCAATTACTGGAATGTCTTTTTCAGTATGATTTTTACGATATTTGTTCAATAATATTGCCAACAAAATAATATAAATTACGGTATATATCCCCAATTGTAAGGGATCAGATATCAATCCATCAGGTATATGCATTTTATGCCTCCATTTTATAAAAGAATTTAAGTATTCATACTTAATCAAAATAATCTTGATTAAAATATTCATTTTTTTGAAATATTAAACTATTTATTTCTAGTTAATAATCTAACAATAACAATATAAATACTTAATATAACCCTAATGAGTATACCTATGATTTTAATAAAGTTTTATTAATAATTAATTCAAAAAAATTGATATTATAAAGAATGAGTTATACTTTACCCCCCACAGTATGAAAAAGAATTAATTAAACAGATAATGATGGAATAAAAGAACATATGAACATTTTTTCATAGAAAAATTTTATGTTTTTATCCAAGATAATCAACAAAATAAAAAAAAAATATAGCTTTCATGGAAAAGAATAACCCCTATTTATCATGAATTATCATAAGTTATAAATAACTTATATATCTTAAATATACTTATATACTAAAAATGAATTAGATTATAAAATTTATTTCATAGAACATTTAAGTAGGACGTTTTAATATGAAAGGTATTGGAATTAACGGATACGGAACTATAGGTAAAAGAGTAGCAGATGCTGTTACTGCACAAGATGACATGAAAATTGTAGGAGTAACCAAAAGAACTCCAGACTATGAAGCAAAAGCTGCTGTAGAAAGAGGTTATGACTTATACATTAGTGTTCCCGAAAGAGAAGAACAATTTGAAGAAGCTGGAATTAAAGTTACAGGAACAGCTGATGAACTATTCGAAAAACTAGACCTTGTTGTAGATTGTACCCCAGGAGGAGTAGGTATTCAGAACATGGAAGAAACCTACAAACCATTAGGATTAAAAGCAATATTTGAAGGTGGAGAAGACCATGATCCTGTAGGAACTTCATTCAATGCTGAATCAAACTATGAAGAAAGTTTAGGAAAAGATTATGTACGTGTTGTATCATGTAACACAACAGGTTTATGTCGTACATTAAAACCAGTAAACGACCTTGCAGGAGTTAAAAAAGTTAGAGCTGTAATGGTAAGACGTGCAGCAGACCCTAATGATTCTAAAAAAGGACCAATCAACGCTATCAAACCAGTAACTACCGTTCCTTCACACCACGGTCCTGATGTACAAACAATCATCAAAGGAATGGATGTAATGACAATGGCACTTGCAGTACCTACAACACTCATGCACACACACAACATCATGGTGGAATTAGAAAATGATGTATCTACTGATGATGTTCTTGACACATTTGAAAAAGCTCACCGTGTAATGCCTGTAGATGCAAGTCTTAAACTAGGTTCCACAGCAGAACTAATGGAATTTGCTAAAGATCTTGGCAGATCCAGAGGAGATTTCTATGAGATTCCAGTATGGAAAGAATCTGTTAATGTAGTAGATGGAGAATTGTTCTATATGCAAGCAGTCCACCAGGAATCAGATGTAGTACCTGAAAATGTTGACGCTATTAGAGCAATGCTAGAATTAGAAGAAGATGGTGAAAAATCCATATTAAAAACTAATAAAGCAATGGGTATATTATAATTACCCTCCAAAACTCCTCTCCATTTATAACCAACTACTTTTTAATAACTAAAAAATAATTATAGTATAATTAAGAGATATAATAATGTTACATATTTCACGATAATCAATTAATAAAAGAATTAGGAGGTTGAATAAATGTATGTTCAAAAAATAAAACTAAGTGGACACATAATCGACTCATTTACAATTCAAAAAGTAATGGACACCATAATAGATCAAGGTGGAGATTATGAAATTGAAGAACTAAATGTAGGAAAACATAACACAGACATTAGTACAGCAAGAATTCGTATTGAAACAAAAAATGAAAAAGATTTAGACCAAATTTTAGACATGGTAACAGACCTTGGTGCACAACTTATAGAAAAAGATGAAGTTGAACTTGTAGCATCAGAAAAAGATAAAACCGTACCAGATAACTTTTATTCAACAACAAATTATATTACTGAAATCAGATATGATAACCGATGGATAAACATCGACAACATAGAAATGGACTGTATGTTAGTTGTAGATACTGATAAAAAAACGGCAACCTGTAAACCACTCAATTCTATTAAAAAGGGAGAAAAAATTGTTGTTGGACACAAAGGTGTAAGAGTTACTCCACCAGAAAAATCTCGTGGAAAAAACACATTTGAATTTATGAATAGTGAAGCATCAGCTGAAAAACCTACACATAGTATCATCCACAATGTAGCAAAAGAAATGAAAGAAATAAAAGACAAAGGTGGAAAAGTATGTGTGGTCGGTGGACCAGCAGTTATTCATACAGGTTGTGCACCAGTACTTGCCCAATTAATCAAAGAAGGATATGTTAATAAGTTATTTGCTGGAAATGCACTTGCAACACACGATATTGAAGATGCATTATATGGTACTAGCCTTGGTGTGAAAACTGAAACTGGTGAACTTGTTGCACATGGTCACAAACACCATTTACGTGCCATCAATACAATCAACAAAGCCGGAAGCATTAAAGATGCTGTTGAACAGGGTGTTCTTACCAAGGGAGTAATGTATGAATGTGTTAAAAATGATACCCCTTATGTTTTAGCCGGCAGTATTCGTGATGATGGACCTTTACCTGATGTAATAACAGATTCACAGGAAGCTCAACAAAGAATGAGAGAAGAAGTTCAGGATGTTGATATGGTTATCATGATTGCTACACTTTTACACAGTGTTGCAACTGGAAACATAATCCCTGCTAGAATTAAAAGTGTATGTGTAGATATTAGTAATGCATCAGTAACAAAATTATCCGATAGAGGTAGTGCCCAAGTAATTAGTATCGTTACAGATATTGGTTCATTCTTACCAATATTATTAGATGAACTTCACAAGCTTGAAGAATAGGATTTGGTAATGATGAGTATTTTGACAATAATTTTATTGTTGGTTGGATTTGTATTTCTTATCAAAGGGGCAGACTTCTTTGTTGATGGAGCAAGTGATTTAGCTACCAAACTTAAGATACCTGCAATGATTATTGGATTAACCATTGTGGCTTTTGGAACTAGTGCTCCTGAAGCAGCAGTTTCCGTTTCATCAGCACTTACAGGTAGCAATGCTATTGCAGTAAGTAATGTTATTGGAAGTAATATTTTCAATCTTTTAGCTGTAATAGGTGTCACGGCGATAATATATAAAATAAATATTACAAAGGAATCTTTACGACAAGACTTTCCTGTTTTGTTAGGAAGTAGTTTACTCCTGTTATTATTCATTTTTACAGGTAGCCAAATCAGTAGAATTGAAGGGATAATTTTACTTGTATTAATAATTGTATACATTACTTACTTAATATTAAAATCTAAGAAAGAAAGTAGCAATATGCCTGTAGGTACTGTTCATTTAACAACAGGAAGAATAGTAGTTTATATTGTTGCTGGTATTGCAGGTATAATTCTTGGTGGAAACTTAGTTGTTGAATCTGCTAAAGATATTGCATTAAGTATTGGTATGAGTGAAACACTTGTTGGACTAACAATAGTTTCCATAGGTACAAGTTTACCTGAACTAATTACTAGTGTAACTGCAGCATATAATAAAAAAACAGACATAGCTATCGGTAATGCTATAGGAAGTAACATATTCAATGTACTTTTTATTTTAGGTTTAACAGATACAATTAGTCCTATTACAACCACAGGAATAATGTTTACCGATACTGTCATCATGATAGTAATTACCATCATCACGTACATATTAGCATATGATAAGTATGATTTCAACAAAAAGGATGGTATGATTTTAGTCGGATTATTCATAGTTTATATGATTTATATAATACTAAGAAACTAATCCCCCACATTTTTTTAAAAAAAAAGAACTATTTTTCTAAAATTATTTGTAATAAAAATTTAAAAATAGATAAGATAATCTAAAAGTAGATTATTCTGTGAAACTTTCAAGTTCATTGTTTTTGCGTACGTTCTGCTCTCTGCTTAACCAAGCATCATCATAAACATCTTTAAGCGTATGCATATCAACACTTGTATAAATTTGTGTGGTACTTAAATTACTATGCCCCAACAATTGTTGAATAGCTCTAATATCCACACCGTTTTTTAGAAGATGAGTTGCAAAAGAATGTCTAAGTATATGAGGTGTTACCCTTCTTTTGATACCTGCCTTTTCTGCATATTCTTTAATCATATACTGAACATACCTTGAAGTCAAAGTATTGTTTCTCTGATTGACAAATAAATATTCATTTTCAACTCCTCTTTTTTCGAGATATTCTTCAATCAAATCAAGAGTTGCATTGTCAAAAATCACAATCCTATCTTTTTCTCCTTTACCTCTTACCCTTATGGTACGTTCTTCATAATCAATAGTCTTTATTTTAAGTTTAATCAATTCAGAAACCCTTAAACCAGTAGAATATAAGAGAGTTAAAATTAATTTATTACGTAATCTTGAGATATTTTGAGGATTTGATTTTTCAGGATCATATTCATCATCTTTGGCATGTATAAGATTATAAACTTCCTGTTCATTCAATGATTTTGGTAATGATTTTGTTCTTTTTGGTGCTTTAATTTCATTAGAAATAGATAGTTCAGCAAATGAAAAAAATTTTTTAATTACCACTGCAACAAGATACAAATAATTTTGTGATACTTCATTATCTCTTTTTAAATGTTGTAAATATCGTTTAAATGAACGTAATAATCCTTTTTCATCTTTAATCTTTTTTTCTGTTAATAAATAGTTATAAAAACTATGGAGAATAGAAGAATATGTCTTAAGTGTATTTGAGGAATAACTTTGTATATCCATTTCCAGAATGTAATCTTCAATTTGATCTTCAAAATCTATTTCATCAAGATATCCTTCAGACATATAATTTCCTCCATATTAATTTAAAAAATAAAGAAATGAGACTTCTTTAATTATTTTGTTATGATTTTAATGGTTTCAGGTTTTTTTACAACTTCAGTCATTTTTACTGCCACTAAACATTCAATATTCTTTTCTTTAGACAGATCTACCAATCTTTGGCTAATAATTCCATCAAAAACAACAGTTTTTATATTGTCTCCTGAGTTTTTAATTTCATTATAAAGATTTTCAACTTTAACTTGATTAAGAACATTGAATTCTTCATCGTATAAGTTACCTTTACTTGTACCTTTAACTTCATCCAATAAAGTTAAATATTTATTCTGTTTTTTAACAGGTTTATCTTCTGTTTTTTCTTCTTCAACAACAGCTTCTTTTTCGTCTACAATTTCATTTTTAAGAACGGAATTATCATGCTCAGATTGTTTAATCTCTTTTTCAAGCTGTTCTTTCAATTCTATTGTTACTTCAGAATATTTATCATCATCTTTATTTTCATCAGGCACTAGTTTTTTTTCATATTTGACCGTTACATCAGGTCTGTTGTCATTTTTTCTAGTAGTTTTATGATAATTGTGATGATTATGGTTATAATTTGCATGTTGTGTTATTTTATCAACAGAAGTTTTATTCTTTAATGCATAGATAACTTGATCTTTGTTAAGATATTCTACTTCTTGACCTCTAGGTGCTCGTGTTACATAATCAATATCTCCTATTTGGAGTAATTCTTTAAGTATTAAATCTCCTCCACGATCACCATCAAGGAATGCTGTAACAGTTCTCTCTTTAGTTAATTTTGCAACGGTTTTTGGTACATTAACTCCTTCTACAGCAATGGTATTTTTAATACCGTATTTAAGTAGGTTCAATACATCAGATCTACCCTCTACTATGAGAATTGCATCAGATGTAGGAGTATTAGGACCTGCAGGTAAATTATCTTCACCATATTCTATAATTTCAGGTACTTTAATAGATTCTTTAACTTCATCTATCATCCTAGAACTTTCAGGAGTAAATTCTTCCATCATATTTTTATATAATTCTTTAGCTCTTTCTACAATAGTTCGCCTTTTGACTGCACGAACATCTTCAATAGAAGTAACTCTTAAACTTGCTTCACAAGGACCTACTCTATTAATAGTTTCCAATGATGCTGCAAGAATGGTTGTTTCTATTCTGTCCAAACTTGATGGAATTATTACTTCACCTTTGGTTTTACCTGATTTATTTGTCATGTCTACTTTAATTCTGCCGATTCTACCAGTCTTTTGTAATTCTCGTAAATCAAGGCTATCGCTTAGTAGACCTTCTGTTTGTCCAAATATTGCACCAACAACATCAGGTTTTTCTACAAAACCTTTTGCATTAATTTGAGAGTGTATTAAATATTTTGTAGTTGTAACTTCATCCTTAAACACATAATAATATTCTTCATCATCATGATATTTCGCATTTTTATGAGTCATATTTAATCGCCTTTTTTAGATATAATCTATTTTTTAAGCGAAGAGATGAAAAAACTTTAATACATTTGATTTTTTTATTATTATAAATTAATGATATCGTAAATGACATCAAATACGTTGAATCCTATTTTTTTATATAATTCAACATACTTTTTAATATAAATTATTATTATTTAATAAGCATATTTTATAACACTTCGTTATATCATACACAATTATTATTTATTCATGTTCTATTATATATTATTGACTAAAAATTTTAAAAAGAAAGATATATTAATTAGAATAGACATAAATTATTTCATAGCTAATTGTATGACAGATACAATTTATTTTTTTATGATTTTTACTTATTAATCAGAATTAAGTAAGACAGTCCTATAAATGAAATAGGATAAAATTTACAATATAATAAAAATATTTTGAGGGAAATTAATGGCAACTAAAGTAGTAGAAATTAAAACATTAAAACAAGGAAAATACTTAGTATTAGATGGAGAAGCTTCAAAAATTATCAGTATTTCAACATCATCACCTGGTAAACACGGAGCTGCAAAAGCACGTATTGAAGCAGTAGGTTTATTCGACAACCAAAAAAGAAGTCTTGTAAAACCAGTTAACGCAAAAGTTGATGTACCTATTATTGATAAAAGAGTAGGACAAGTTATTGCTTTAATGGGTGAAGAAGTACAACTTATGGACTTAGAAACCTATGAAACAATCGATTTACCTATACCTGAAGATTTAAAAGATGAAATTGTTGAAGGTAAAGAAGTAGAATACATCGAAGCAATGGGAAACATGAAAATCATGAGAACCAAAGGTGGTAACTAATTACTTAACCTTTATTCTTAAATTCTTTTTTTATTAAAATTATTAACTGTAAAAAAACATTTTTAACCACCAATATTTAAAAAAATACTCTTTAAACTGATTTTAAAATAATTAATATTTATCTATATATTATGAAAAAAATTGTAACGATTTATATATAATGAAGAACATATAAGTAATTAGTTAATTAGCTATATGAGAATGATATAGTATTTAAAATTTAATTAAGAAAAGCTCTACAAAACTTTAAAAAGATATATAGTATAAACTTTCAAAATTTTTTTATTTTTAAAAGAATTTTTGAAACTTTTCCTAATATTTTAAATACTTAATTATTCTTCTTAAAAACAAGGGAATTAAATCTACACAAATAAATCCTGAGCTTATAAAATATAGCTAATGATTAATAGAATTTGATTTGAAAGTTCTATTTATACTACATAACTTTTTTTGAAAAACTTATTAATAAATTATTAAAAAAAAATAGGAAGGGGTTTAATCTCTTTTTGGACCCATATAAATTACAGGTAATTGAATCTCTGTTTTTGTATCTTCAACTGCAGTTCCTGGAGCGGCTGGAAGATATATTTCTGTAATTGGACCAACAATATCATATTGATTTTCTATAGCATAATTTACCATTTCTTTTATTGATTCATTGAAATTTTTATGAGATCCTTTATGTATAGCTGATAAAACAGTATGACTTGTTACTTCCTTAAGACCTAATTTTCCCAATCTACCTGCAGGTTTTCCACCCATATCAAATGATTTGATAGGCATTCCAACTTCAAAAATTTGATGATTCTCAGCATATTCTTCCAAATCATTATCATAGGATCCGTAAGGATAACCCACCGCTTCTAAATTATTTTCAGCAATTAATTCTCCAACTTCTTCAATAAATTCGGGCAATTTACTGAAACTATCTGTATGTGGAACATATGCCACTTTTTGTTCTGGAATTCTTTTTTCTTTAATTTCCATAATATCAATCCTTATTAAAATAATGTTTTTTTATTTTTTATGTTTTTTATACATTAAAGATTATATTTTTTATAATATTTTATTCTTACCATATAATTTTAGACTAACTTTTAACCTTCAAACATATCAATATTTGAGAGGTAAAAATTATTAAAAAAAAATTCCAATAGAATTCATTTATAACGTTTTAAAATAATTATTTACCTCTTAACTAGAAGATAGGAGATAAAAAAATTGTTAAAATCAAACAAAATAATGTATTGTCTCTTAGCTTTAGCAATATTAGTGCTAATAATAGGCAGCAATTCAGCCAATGCAGCAAGTTTAGATGAAAATAACCAAACAGATTCATTTGAACAAAAACATGCAAATAATGAGGCCAATATTGATAAAATTGAAGAGAAAAATATTGTCGATAAAACAAAGACAAAAAATATCATTAAAACAAATGACAAGAAACGTAGCAAAGGAGACAACGAACTTAAGGACATAACATTAACCGTGGAGAACATTGAATGTGATTATGGAAATGTTGCAGACATTAATGTAGTGACTACACCAGAAGTTGATGAAGGTGTTTTATCCTTTTACATAAATGAACGATTAGTTGGTGCAAAGAATCTGTCTAATTCTGCAGCAAGTTATTCTTTAAGAACTGACAGCTATGTACCTGGAACTTATGAATTATTGGTTAGTTATAGTGCAAGCCTAAATTATGCCAATAACCAAACAACTTCAACATTAAAAATCAACAAGGTTGAAAGTGAAATAAAAAACATCAATATACATTTCAACAGCGAAAACAGCATAGTTGTTAACTTAAACATTGTGGGAAAAAATCAGGAAGATCTTGATTTCGGAACATTAAATGTGTATGATGATAAAGGGAAGATTGCCAGTATAGAAATAGAGGATTATGATGTTGAATTCACATTAGATAAAAAATATAACGAAGAAGTATTGAGATTAGAATACATCGGAGACGAATATTATTCAGATGCATTACTCAACAAATTGATATATGTAGAAAAATCCAATTTGAATATTTATTTACCATACTTATCTGCATATAAATCCTCCATAATAAATCAGAGATTAACCTTCTATAGTGAAAAATTAGTAAATGATGGGAGGATAAATGTTTACGTTGATGAAGTATTTGTAGATCAAATTGAAGTATCCGATGAAAATGTAGATGTTGTTATTGACACCAATAATTATTTAAGTGGAAATTATTCCGTATACATAGAATATGTTGATAGTGATGTTTATACAGATAGCTTTTATCAAACAACATTAAATATCAAAGAAATTGCAACTACCACATATACCTACAATATTACGGCACATAAAAATCAAATAATTAATTTAAGAGCATATGTCTACAATCACATTGATGAAACAAATGATGGAATCATCGAATTTTTATTAGATGATGAAAGTATCAAAACAGTAATATTAAACAACAATACAGTTATAGAAAACTATTTAATTCCCGATTCAATAGAATATGGAGAACATAACATAAAAGTTCTTTACTATGGAAGTCAAAAATATGAAAACAGCCATGCAGATGCAATTTTAACTATTATCAGATACTCAAATTCATTATCACTGAAAAATTACACCCTGAATGATGAAGGAAACATTGTACTTAACATAAGAACGTATTCATACAACAACACAGTTGATGATGGAGAACTTGAACTCTATGTTAATGGAACATTAATTTCCACCACAAGTGTAACGGGCAACAATACCATGATAACTTTACCTGAAGAGTATCCTGCAGACAATGAGTATAATATCGAATTAAAATATAAAAATTCAGATAAATATGATGATGCTAATTTATCCATTAACCTAACGCCGGAAAAATATAACACAAGCACCAGAATTTCTAATTTCATCAACAACGAAAACGTACTTAACATTACAAGTTATGTATATTCAACAGGATATTCGGATATAAATGAGGGAATCATTAAATTTTACATAAATGATACCTTAATAGCTACAGTAAACGTTGAAAATAATCAGGCAAACATATTATATGACATGAAAGATATGGAAGAAAAAGAATATCTATTAAAAACAGAGTACATTGGAACAAGATTATATAGAAATTCAGAAAATTCAACAAATATAAACTTCCAAATGAATCGTAAAACAATATATATCACAACAAACAACACAATCAAAACTACTCCAGGAAGACTAATTCAAATAAATGCCGGATTAAATGACTACAATGGAAATCCAATCAATTTAACCACAAATGCCACAATAAAAATATTAAATGAAAGTATTACACTTGAATTTGTTGCAGGCAAACTGAATTATGAATACAACCTAGATCAAAAAACTCCTGAAGGAACATCAAACATCACAATTGAAATTCCACAAAGCAGATATTACAAAAATGCAACAAGAACAATCAAGTTAACAGTTACAAAGGATTCCCCTTACATTACAGCACCAAATACAATACGTTCAAATAAATATGAGACAATAACCCTCAATGCCACATTAACCCTTAACAAAGAAACAATCCATGAAAACATAACAGGAATAGTTAAAATAAACAATAAAACAGTATATCAAGGAAAATTCATCAACGGTTATATGGAGTATAAACTTACATTAAATGAAAAATATACAAATGACTACTACAACATTACAATAAAATCCCAGGAAACTCCCTACTACCACCAAGCTGAAAAAACAATCACATTAAACTTAAATTCAAGAAACACATATATTACTTCACAAAACATCCTATCCAAAAATGGAGAAAAAATTATAATAGAAGCAAGGATATTTGATCGAATTACCAGAGATTACGTGAAAGGTACTTCAAAAGCTTGTATAAAAATAAATGAAGTCACATTAGAAAACCTCAATGTAACAAATGGCCATTTAGTATACGCATACATTAATGATTATTCAGCAAAAGATTACAATATTACAATCATTTACGGAGAAAACGGAATATACAGCTCCTCAAGATGGGATGGAAAATTAACAATTAAAGCAAGCCCTCTAAACATAGTGACAAATAACATCAATGCTCCGGCATACTCTGTAATCAACATTAAAGCAAAAGTACTGGATGCCAACAAAATAGCAACAGGAATTATCAAAACAGCCATAAAGATCAACAACAAAACAATTATTGAAGAAAACATTACAAACGGAAAAATTGACTTCAATTATCAGTTATCAGATAACATAGGTTCCGGAAAATATAACTTAACAATCATTGTTGGAGATTCAAGAAGATACATACATAACACAACAACAGTTGACCTAATAATTACCAGAAATTACAAACACATTGAAACAAGCAACATAACTGCTAAAAGAAATGGAACAATCAGAATTCAAGCAAAAATATTAGACCAAGAAAATCGACTGATTAACAAAACAACCAAAGTAAATATAAAAATTGGTGGAAAAAGTATTACAGACCTGAATGTAAGCGATGGTAGAATAGACTATGAATATAAGTTACCCGAAAACTTAAATAAGGGATTGTATGATTTATTAATCCAAGCAGGAGAAAACAGTGGATATTATCATGCAACAACAAACAGCATTTTAAAAGTAGAATAAATAGTTATTCTACAATTTTTTTTTTATTTTAAGGCTCTGTAGAAATCATATGAATAAAGTGTGAAAAGTAATACTTTTTATCAAAATATTTAAATACTATTATCAAATAATTATTAACTATACAATAAGTAATAATTTATT
>NZ_JAEELZ010000058.1 GCF_016282985.1 Methanosphaera sp. | reverse complement strand
GGAGGAGACTAATAGTACTCCTGAGGTTCCTGTTGAAGAGAACACTACTGTTCCTGAGGTTCCGGAGGAGACTAATAGTACTCCTGAGGTTCCTGTAGAGGAGAACACTACTGTTCCTGAGGTTCCTGTAGAGGAGAATACTACTGATGTTCCTGAGGTTCCGGAGGAGACTAATAGTACTCCTGAAACACAAAATAACAATACCAGTGAAGATAAAACTGAGAATAATACTGAAGTTGTAGTTCCTGAAACTCCAATAAACAATACAGTAGAACAAAACATGACTGATAATCAGAATACGGATTCTGAAACAATAAAACACAATACTACTGAAAATAATCAGGATTCGGGTGCTGGAGAAACACCTGCGGATGAACCTAGTGAAACATCCTCAGAATCTGAATCTCCTAGTGAACCTGAAAACTCAGAAACTTCTACTGAAAGTGAATCTCAAGAAAGTTCTTCATCCGATAGTGGTAAAGAAGTTTCAATGACTGATGTAACTATTACTGCAGGTACTTCAACATCTGGTGGTGAATCCGGTTCAACAGCAGGTGCTGTAGCTATGTATGAAGTTGTCAAGAAGAATATTGGACTTCCACCTTCATCACAAGCAGAAATATCTTTCGGATATCTATTATTCATAGTGGGATTATTATTAATATTCTTCTTTGGATTCACAAGACCTAACAATAGATCTTAATAGAGTATTGTACATTTAAAAATACCCTCCTTTTTTTCTTTTTATTTTATTTTTAATTATTTTAATAAAAGGTGATAAGAATTGAAAACTAAAAAAATTATTTTGATATCTTGTTTTATTTTAATCTTATCATTAAATGCTATTTATGCTACAACAGATAATAACGATGA
Source organism: Methanosphaera sp. (assembly GCF_016282985.1). Lineage (GTDB taxonomy): Archaea > Methanobacteriota > Methanobacteria > Methanobacteriales > Methanobacteriaceae > Methanosphaera. Next base: position 5,927 of record NZ_JAEELZ010000058.1, on the reverse strand, counting down.
TTTTTCAGATAATGTGCAAGAAATAACAAATGATGAGATTAATCAAAATAATCAATTTACTCAGGAATCAAAATTTGTGTATGTTGATATAAATTCCGAAACTGTTGATGAAGATGGCTCTCTGGAAGCTCCATATAAAACATTAAACAATGAAAATTTGGAAAAAATATCTGATAATTCAACAGTTTATGTGTCAAAAGGAACATATCAATTAAATCCTATCAATATTCAGAAAAACATTTCTGTAGTTGGAGAAAATAGGGATCAGGTAATTTTTGTTCCTAATGTAAACACAACTGTTTTTATAATTGATGTTGAAACAACAGTTACATTTTCAAATTTCACATTCAAAAATTATGAGTCTGATTCTAATTCAGCTATTGTAAATAATGGAAATTTGACTATTGAAAATCTTAATATTCTAAATAATACAGGTTCTTCCAGAACTTCTAAAAAAGGAAATATATTTAATAACGGTTCTTTGGAAATTGTCAATACAACTTTTGAGAATAACACAGCATCTTTCGGTGCAGCGTTATACAATACGGCTAATGCAACCATATTAAACTCACAATTTAATGCAAATCACATATATAATGTTGGTGGAGCAATATACAGTCTAAGGGGAAATTTAACAGTATTAGATTCATTATTTACTGAAAATACTGCTGTTAGTGGAGCAGCAATGTATAATGCCGCAGGGTATTGTTTCGTTAACAACACAAAGTTTATAGAAAATGATGCTGAACATTTCTTTGGTGGAGCAATTTATTCTACTGGTGTTACAAGAGTAAATAATTCCTTATTTGACTCCAATCATGCAACTATTGATGGTGGAGCAATAACTAATACAAATAATTTCACAATTATAAACTGTTCCTTTATAGAAAATTTCGCTAAAGAAAATGGTGGAGCAATAGAAAATGTACCCTGGTCTGCCACTGAAAATGGGAATTTGACCATTATCAACTCTTCATTTATTGAAAATGCTGCTGGTGGTAACGGTGGAGTAATAATGAACTATGGTAAAATTGAAGCTGTCGGTGAAATAGCAACAGTTACAGTTAGAAATTCTCTTTTCGAAGCCAATTCTGCTACAAATGGTGGAGTAATTTATAACGAACAATACATGGATTTCCAATATAATGTGTTCCTGGATAACGAAGCAGAAGAATATTGGGTGGTTTATTCTGATGAAAACATGATAAAATCATTAGATAACAATTGGTGGGGAAACAACAATCCTGTTGTCGATGAAATAGGTGTAATGCCAAAAAATTGGATTATCCTTACTTTTACAAATACAACACCTTTAATTAATAATTCAACATCTAACTTACAAGTCTCATTAGATACATTAAATAATGGGGAAATCATTGCTGAAGACATACCTGATAGAATAGCAATTTTTTCTGCTGATAAAACAACATTTGCCGAAAATAATATTGAATTTAAAGGTTCATTTAATACTACTGTACAATCTCTTGGTGATACAATTAATCTACGTGTAGACAACCAGCTTCTTTCATTACAACCCCTCATAATTAAGAAGGATGTATTTGTCACTTTTGATGAGATTAAAAATAGTACTTACGGTGACAATGTAACTATAAGTGGTAAATTTTCAGAAGTAAATGGTCGCACAATTTCCAATAGTAATGTTAAAATTATTGTAAACGGTAAAAAGTTTTACGCAAAAACTGATAATAAGGGTTTTTATTCACTTCTTACTAGAGTAACCGCTGTTGGAATTAATAATGTCTCAATTGGTTATAGTGGAAATGATAAATATAATTCCTATGAAGTTAATACAACATTCAATGCGGAAAAACAAAATGTTTTAGTAACATATAATCAAATTGCTGATACTAAAGTTGGTGAAAATATTACTATAACCGGTAAATTTATGGATGCCAATGGTAGAGCAATAACAAACAGTAACGTAAAAATATTAATCAACGGTAAAAAACACTATGCAAAAACAGATTCTACTGGTACGTATACTTTTACAACAACAGTTGCTGCTGCTGGGATTAATGATGTAACAGTAGCTTATAGTGGAAATGATAAATACAATTCTTTTGAAGAAGCAACAATATTCAATGCAGATTCTCAAGATGTAATTATAACTTATGAACCAATAAATAATGTGACTCTTGGGGATAATGTGACTATTACGGGTACTTTCACAGACAAATATGGAAAAGCAATTGTTAACAGTAATGTCAAACTAACTGTCAAGGATAAAAAAGTTTATGCAAAAACTGATGTAAATGGAGTATATACATTCCAAATTAAAGTAACCAGTGAAAATGTTAACAATATTACACTTGGATATAGTGGAAGTGCCAAATACAATGAATATTACACTCCAGTAATCATTTCGGTTAAAAATTAAACATTTTGTAATTTAACTGTTTATTTATTAAGTTAAACAGTTTATTTTACAGTTTTACTTTTTTTATATTTTTTTTAATTTTTTTAAAAATAAGTGGGGGTTAAATGTTAATAGGATTATTTGTCATTAAACACTAACACAGAGTCATCAGTTAGATCTGCTCTAATGTCTTCAAGTCCTAAATCAGCTAAATCTGCTGCACGACCTGGTTTTTTAGAAATTCCTACACCTGCTTTTAAAGTAACGCCTGTTTTTTCATCCACTTTTTTAAGAATTTCTCGTAATTCATTTTTAGTAATTCCGTTGGAAGGGGACATATAATTATCGCCTCCAATAAAGAAACACAATCCTCCGTGTTTGTATAATTCTTTCATAAGTTCATTTAATACGTCATAAACTACGAGAGATGTATCATATGCACTTTCAACATCAGTTAAGGTATTGGTTATGTCATCTATATCAATGTGAGCTATCTGTACTTTTGAATCTTCTGCATTTGCTAATGAATCAATGTTTAAAACTTCGCACCTGTCTTTAGATTGTGCTCCGCCACCCTTTTGAATCATTTCTGTTGCTACTTTTTGAGCTTCTGAAGGAGTTTCTCTGGCTGCTACACCCATACTTATTGTGATGGGGTATCTGTTATGGATGGATTCTTGAATCTTAATGTGGTCTTCTTTGTCAATTCCATTACTTATGGCTATTAAATTGTCAAATCTATTATAAAATACTATTCCACCACGTGCTCCGAATTCTCTTTCTAAATCTCCATATAATCTTGATTGTAGTGTTTGTAAATCCGGTTCGGCTCTAGGACCTGGTGTTACAGTCCATGGCCCATAATTATCTATTTGTATTAATGTAATTTGTATCATTTAATCACTTAAAAATTTAATCCTATTAATTAATAATTCAGTATCATCTTAGCTAATTCTATTTTCTCATCCATAGTCTTTAATATGATATTGGTAACTGATACTTTATCTGTAAATTCTTCTATACTATTCTTATATTTATTGTCCGTAGTATTTATTATATAATGGTCAAGGAACTCTTCATATATTTTAGCAACTCCTCTTGGATTAACTTCATATCCTTTTGATTTCATAAATTTGGCGGCAGGCCCACTTACTGCACTTTCACCAATAATTGGAGAAACGCTCGTTACATATTTTCCTTTAAGGATTTTTTTAACTTCGGGCATTGAAATAATTGGATTAATTGATGTGATGGGATTTGATGGGCCTATTATTATCTGTTCTGAATTTTCAAGTGCTTCCAATACTTCTTCCGTTGGTTCCACATTTTTATATATAACATCTAGTACTTGAGGCTCTGATTTTTTTTCAATAAGAAATTCATGAAAAGACAAGTCTCCTTCATCTGTTCTGATAATTATTTCACTTTGTTTGTCACTCATTGGTAAAATATTTGATAAAATGTTAAGAGATTTACTTTGTATTTTAATTGATTTTGTAAGTGAATATTGTTGCATTAACATAGTTTTCTGTATTTTTAAAGCACGGTCTTTATCACCTATTCTCAGAGTTTCATCAAATCCTAATTTTTTTAATTCTTCATGTGTATGAAACGTATCGTCTTTTCTTCCGTACCATGTATCTTCATTTATCAAATCGGACATTGTGTACAATACGGTGTCCACATCAGCAGAAACATAAACCCCTGAAAAATAATTATTTTCAAGAGTATTGACTATGATGTTCAGTTCCTTTTCATCTACAATCTCTTTAATTCCCTGTAATAATTTAGGGGTACCAGTACCACCAGAAAGTACAGTAATCATCAAATCACCAGCTATCTAAAAGCATCCTCTTTTTTATCACGAATAATCTCATTAATTGATGCATCATTCAAACCACATGAAGTTAAACCGGAATCATAACCTCTGATTAACACTAAACACATTCCATTGTCTGATTGTCCCATAATAAGACTGGCTGCACTTGCAAGTTCATCAGCAGTTCCTTCAATAGTGCTCATTAATTCTTGACCATAAAGGTCATGAGTGCCTCTAAAATCAGTAGTAGGATGTAATCCACTGATTCCAACCGCAACACCAATAGCACCAACACGCCATGCTCTGCCCTGAGTATCAGAAATAATTACTTTTGATTCGATTCCAAATTTTTTATCCAAAAATTTTTTAATCTTCCTGGCACTTTCATCAGGGTTCTTAGGAAGTGGTGTAACAAATCCTTCTTCACAATTGCTGTTATCTATACCACTATTTGCACATACAAATCCATGTTTGCTTTCAGTAATTATTAATCCTTCTTGACATACAATTATATCATTTGAATTGTTTAATATTATTTGACATTGTTTAGCATCTTTTCCGCTTTTGATTGACATTTCTTTAGCTTTTTCGGATACAACAACATCTTCAACTTTCACATAATTTCCTTCAGCTTTACTAACAACAGTTTCAGCAAGAACAAGTACATCACTATCAACAAGAGTGATTTTATTGTTTATTAAGGAGTTATAAATAATTTCGGGGAGATTATCATTCTCTTTGATGAGAGGAAAATCTTTAATTCCAATAATTTCAATACTCATAAAAATCATTTTAAACAATTGTTATATTTAATGATATATTTTTTTAAATTATTAAAAATTGTCTGTTTTTAACTAATGATTTTTAAGTTTTTTTAGATTATAAACCAAAAAGAAGATTTTTAACATAAATAATATTTAAAAAAAAATAAAAAGTAAAATTGGATTATTGTATTATAAATTAAATGACTTTGAATGTTGTGTTTGTTTCGTATGAATTGTATTTTGCGTTTCCACTGTATCCTATAGTTACATTGTAAGTTCCTGTTTTGTTAAACTGTTGTGTGAATGTATATTTTCCCGTACTGTCTGTTTTTGCATAGTACTTGACACTGTTAATAATAATTTTCACATTACTGTTTGTTATCGCTTTTCCAAGATTGTCAGTAAATTTACCAGTAATTGTCACGTTGTTTCCTTTTTTAACATCACTGATTTTATTATACGTTACAATGACGTTTTGTTTTCCAACTGTGAAAGTACTGTTTACTTCATATGCATTATATTTTGCGTTTCCACTGTAACCCACACTTAAGTTGTTTACTCCAACTTTAGTTACCAGTACTGACAAGTTGTATTTACCATTTTTATCCGTTTTAGCCAAGTATTTCACACCATTGACAAAGACACGAACATTACTGTTAGATATTCTTTTACCAAGATTGGTTGTGAATGTACCGGTTATTGTAACATTGGTACCTGCAGGAACTTCCTTAACGGGATCATAGGTTACAATTACATTCTGCTTACCAACGATGAATGTGGTATTATATTCGTATGCATTATATTTTGCATTACCACTATATCCTACTGAAAGATTATTTGTTCCAACTTTGGTTACTAAAATTGATATGTTGAATCTTCCACTCTTATCGGTTTTAGAGTAATATTTTTCACCATTAACAATAATTTTAACATTACTGTTACTGATTGTTTCACCAGTACTTTCTTT
>NZ_JAEELZ010000057.1 GCF_016282985.1 Methanosphaera sp. | reverse complement strand
ATCCATAAAATATCATTAATTTTTAGAATAAAATCCATAAAAAATTATATTAATTGACTTATAATTTAAGTCTTATAAAATAATTTTTTATCAAATCATTCCCGAAAATACTATCATTACCATACATTCTCCATCATTTTATGTCCAATATAAGGAGGGTCATATCATCGAACTGCTTTTCTCCATTGGTGAATTTATTGATATCAATAATAAGATCCATTATGATGTTTTCACCTGATTCATGATTGTTCAGGAAATCAGTCAACCTTTCTTCACCATATATCTCATGTTCCGTGTTATTTGCATCCGTGATTCCATCGGTATAAAGGATTATTTCATCTTCCAGACTTACCTCATGATTTTTATATTCATAATTATCCATTACACCCATCACTATTTCCGAATCGACATCAAGCAATTCATACACACCATCATATTTGACAAGTGGCGGGTTGTGTCCTGCATTTGCATATTTCAACTTATGGGTATTCTTATTGTATATTCCCAAAAACAATGTAATGAACATCATTTCAGGGTTGTTTTCACATATCTGATTGTTCACGTCATATAATACCATGGCCGGATCCGGTTTGTTTTTCATCAGGAGCTTTATAGAGTTCTGTATGATTATGGTAAATATTGCTGCAGGCACTCCCTTACCTGATGCGTCACCAATAATGATAACAGTGTTTTCTTCATCCAATTCATAGAAGTCGTAAAAATCTCCTCCAACTTCTTTTGCCGGTTTGCAGAACCCTTCCACCATTAATGCATCATTGTTTATTGATTTTTTCGGTAACGTGGATTCCTGTATCTTGTGGGCAATGTTAAGTTCTGTATTGATTCTCTCCTTTTCACTTTCAAGCGACTTCACGTTTTCTATGTAATTGTTGTTGTTGTTTATAAGGTTAGTGTAGCTGCGTGAAAGGATTCCCATTTCATCATCATTTTCCAGGTAATCTGAGTAAATGTCAAGCAATCCCTCTGATTCTATTTTTTCGTTTTCCTTGATGAAACCGTCTATTTTTGAAAATGATATTACAGGTTTAATCAGTTTTCTTTCAATATATGCCAAGAGTATCATGGAAGGTACTGCAAATGCAAAAATGGTCAAATCCAAAAACTGCAAGAGGAATAAATTCATCTGATTTTCGGATATGCCACTGATTACATCAAAGATCATTTCAGGTAATGGTGAATAAATGATTAACCTATCAACCAATACTATTATAAACGACAGTATAATGAAACTAATCATTATCTTTTCGGGAATTGACGTATAATTAATTTTGACTATTTCTGTAATGGGCTTTGTATTATACATTATCAGCAATACCAATAATACTATCAATTCAAACAAGGAAAGTATGTTATTCATTCCAAGAATATGGTTAAGTATTATAAATACTGAAGTAGTGATGATAATTATTGCAAATAATACTCTATATGTCAATTTATATGACTTATCCGATACTTTAGGCATATATGAGAAATCTTTATACCTTGCTATTATCAGGAAGATCATACTAAACAATAATGAAAAATTCATGAAATTCACAAAATATCTCAATGCTATAATGTGCAAATCAATTGTCTCCGGATAAAATGCTTCCATCGTATTGAGCATAAATAGTGAGTAAAATACCGAACAAACAAAAGATATGAGTATAAGATAAATCAGATTGCTCATATTAGTTAATCTTGGTTTTGTAACTGTAAGCGATCCAAAATCTCGGGTATACCATAACTTATAGGCAAGATACGAAATTATAAGACTGAAAATTTCAGACACAAATGCTGTTGGAATATTGTATCCCCTGATAATGTCACATACTGCATTGGCCACTACGGCTCCCAAAGCACCATAAGGGCCAAAGAATAAACCTGCTACAAAAAGTATCCCCAGATGGGGGGTAAGATCCGCACTGAAGTTTGATGAGGCAAACAGATAGTAATCTCCCAAATTTATTATAAACATCAACAACAAGGGAATTATGAAATTTTTTATCTTATTCTTCATGTTTTCACTTTTTTGATTATTGTCAAATGATTTTCATTGTTCTCATATTCATAGTTCAATTCATCAGTAAGATTCTTTACCAAATGAATGCCCAAACCGCCGATTTCCGCTTCATCAATAGTGTCTGGAGAATCGGGTGACTCAGATTCGAGGGGGTTGAATTGAATGCCATCATCAATAAACTCCATTTTCAAAATGGAATCCTTGCATTCCACGTTTACCTTTATATATGTACAATTGGAATAATTGACAATGTTTACAAATACTTCCTCAACGATTAAGTCAACATCATAACCAATGTTCGAAACTTCACCATGAATAAACTCGTTTAATCGTGTTAATTCATTGATTGAAGGATTTAATTCAATATGATTCATTTAATCTCCAGTATCTTGTCAAACCCTGACATTCTGAATATTTCCTTGATGATATCATTCACGTTTGTAATTGTCATAGGGATGTTTTTTTCATTCAGTTTCTTTTGAGTTGCTATCAATACGCGTAAACCTGCACTTGAAATGTATTCAAGACTGGTAAAATCCAACGTCAACGATGTGATGTTTTCTATTTCATCGTTCAAGCTGTTTTCCAGTTCCTGTGATGTGATTGTGTCTATACGACCCTCAACACTAACTGTCAAATCCTTTTCTTCAAATTTTTTTTCTATCTTCATATAATCTCCCTCCTACTTATTTCAACATTAATTATTTTTTTTAATATATTCTTTCTAATTAATATTTTTATTTTTCAATTGTTTTAACAGTACTGTTTAAACTCAATTCCTAAATCTTGGAGGAATAATAGTATTTTTCCATCATTCTTAAGATATACATCAATAGGGTACTGTTTATCCTTAAATTTTATGATGTTGTCAATATTCTCTTCACAAAAAAATAGGCTGAAAATAATAAGAAAAACATTGTTTTCAATAAAAACACACGATGACTACTTAAATAAAAAATTTATAATATTTTCCATCAAAACTAGAAATTGATAACTAT
>NZ_JAEELZ010000056.1 GCF_016282985.1 Methanosphaera sp. | reverse complement strand
TTCCAGTATAAGATTAAGCTTTTTGTTCTGGGAATTGCTTCCAACGATTGACTCGGTTTTTCTGAGGTTGGAAATAACCTTCTTTATAGTTAATGGTACCTTAAAAAAGGTCACCTGCTTGTTATTCTTTACCAGTTCCTGGGTGATTTCACCCATATCCCCAACAGATGCCAATTTATCCTCTATTGATTTAGTATTTTCCCCGAGTAATTTGGATAATGCTTTAATAATCAGTTGGGTGGAAATGCCCATCTCCTTATCACTCCATGGTGGAAATATTTTACCCTGAAGCAATAAAGCCACATCATAGGTTATATCCGGATCATTTTCTTTTATTGATTTTAAAAAATCTGCAATTATATCCTCTTTTTCTAAACGGCTGGATGTACTGCTGATTTTTTCATATACTGAAACCAATTCCTCATAAAGTGTTTTTGACATATTATCACTAGAATAATGCTTTAAAGAATTTTCCATCTTTTTCTTTGATAATGAAAATTCTTATGTTTTCACCTTCAACCAATTGCTTGTATTCCTCTTTTTTATCTTCCGGGAAATTTGTACCTAAATATATTGCTTCAGGTTTTAGGAAGTCAACTTCCATTTCATCATCGGTAATTTTGTAAACTTCTTCCATAGATGAGTTCATAGCATCCTGAAAAGTATTTGATTCAAGTTCTGCTATTATATCATCAATTATCTGTCTGTAATCGTATTCCAAATCATCGTCTTTAGGTACCAGATAATTCTTTTTTAGAATGTTTTGTATATGTTCATAATTGAATGTGTTTGAATATATCGGTTCAAGCATACCATCCAGCATCAGATATTCTCTTTCCGTGAAATGATGGTTGAAAATGTACATCCATTCATTATAGTAATCTTTTACTTCCAGTTTAACTGCAGTTAATGATGCACAGTGTGAATTGTTAACTTCATAATTCAAGTCATCAGGGCTTAATTTTTTATCCGTGTAAAGAATTGGGTATAATTTATTAAGTTGTGCTGCATTTTCTCCACTGATTTCCTTGAAGTCATATACTACACAAAATCCCTGTTTATTGTTGGCATATTCATCCCATAACTCCTGTTTGTTATAGGGAGTCTGGAATAAACGTACATAGTTATTGTCCTGGTATAATTTCATTGTATAATAAGTGTTGACTACACCAAAGAGTATCTGTTGATTAATGAAATTATTCATTGAATCTTTCCATTCTTTTTGTTCATCATCAGTCATCTCATTTGTATCTTTAACATATACCAAGGTCATCAAACGTATGAATGGAAAATCTGCTTCTTCAATTATCTTTTTTTCTTCATCCGATAAAAAAGTAGGATCTTCTTCATTTAGTTGAGCTATCTGTTGTTTCATCAGATTGTTTAACTGTCCCTTAATTGTGTTGACATAATCAATCTGTACTATTTCATCATTGTAGTTTTCATCAAATTTGGCCTTGGATAGTTTTAACTTTCCTTCACAGATTTTTTTAAGGGATTCCTCATCTATAGGATTTTCATAAAAATTTCCTATTACTGGAGGAAAATGACCAAACTTAAGTTTATCAGCTTCTTCCAGTTGGGAAACATTATCATGTTCTGTAGCAAATATTTTGAAATAATCGAGTTTCCATTGTTTATTATATGAATCATTTAACATTAAACCAGCTCACTAATTAATATTTTATTTTTTCCTTATTGTTCTATTATAATATATTATATAATTTAACTTACTAAAATTTTTAATTCAAATATTAATTTTTATATATCAAAAAAAATTAAAAACTCAAAAAGATAAATATATTCATAATATTTATCATCAGTTGAAGAGTGTTAAGGGAGGTAAAAGTGTGGATTATTTTGAAATGCTCGAAGCAAAAACAGAAGAACTCTATGATATAGCACGTGAAGCAAGAAAACAGGGAAAAGATTTGGAATTGGAACCTGAAATACCTCTGGCAAAGGACTTGGCCGAACGTGTTGAAGGGCTTGTCGGACCGGAAGGTGTTGCTAAAAGAATTAAGAAGTTAGAAGAAACTATGTCAAGGGAAGAGGTTGCTTTTCAGATTGCCAAGGAAATAGCAACAAAAGATGATAAACCCGGAGAAAAAAACAATTATGAAGTTCAGGAACAAAATGCAGATAGTGCAATCCGTACTGCACTTGCTATTTTAACTGAAGGTGTTGTAGCTGCACCACTAGAAGGTATTGCTAAAGTTAAAATCAAAGACAATCCTGATGGTTCAAAATGTTTTGGAGTGTACTTTGCAGGACCTATCCGGAGTGCAGGAGGTACTGCTGCTGCATTAGCTGTACTTATTGGAGATTATATTAGAATTGCACAGGGTCATGACCGTTACAAACCAACTGATGATGAAATTGAAAGATACGTGGAAGAAGTTGAGCTTTATGAATCAGAAGTAACCAATTTACAGTATTCTCCAACTCCAGAGGAAGTAAGAAAAGCCGTAAAAGGTATTCCTGTTGAAGTAACCGGTGAACAGACCGATGCCATCGAAGTACAGAACAGGGATCTCCCACGTGTAGAAACAAACCACATCAGAGGTGGAGCATTACTTGCTATTGCTGAAGGGGTTATCCAGAAATCACGTAAAATAGTTAAATATGCAAACACTTTAGGTATTGATGGTTGGAGTTGGTTAGAATACTTCACAGCACCAAAAGCTGAAAAGAAAGACGACAAGAAGGAAGCAGAAGACAAAGAAAAAAACCAGAAAAAAGCCAAGAAGAAAGCCAAATACATGGAAGATATCATTGGTGGAAGACCAGTTATGTCATATCCTGGTGCCAAGGGAGGATTCAGACTACGATACGGTAGAACCAGGGACAGCGGTTTGGCTTCCATGGCGATACATCCTGCCACAATGGAAATTGTTGAATTTTTGGCTATCGGTACTCAGATGAAGATTGAAAAACCGGGAAAAGGTAATTGTGTAGTTCCATGTGACTCAATAGAGGGACCAATTGTTAAACTAAGCAATGGAGATGTTGTCCAGGTAAATAATGTTTCTCAGGCCATTAAAATCAGAAAGGATGTTTCTGAAATATTATTCCTCGGAGATATGCTTGTTGCATTCGGAGAATATTTAAGAGGTAATATTCCATTAGACGTGTCCGCATGGTGTGAAGAATGGTGGGCTCAGGAAATTGAAGCTTCAGAACATTTTAAGGAAACAAAGGATGATTTTGGAATAGGATTTAAGGAAGAAATGGAACTGACCGATTTGTTAAAATTGGAAATTGATGCCAAGAAGGCATTTGAAATTGCTGAAAAAACAAATACTCCTTTACATCCAAAGTATACTTTCTATTATCATGACGTTTCCAAAGAGGAATTGAATGAACTTCACGATTATTTATATGAACACGTTGAAAATCCTGAAAAAGTATTTAATGTGGACATGAACAGGATACCGATTGATTATCATAAAAGAATACTGGAAGTACTTGGAGTTCCACATCACGTAAATAACAAGTCATTAATTATTTCAAACAATAATTTATATGCCCTTATGAAAACATTGAATAAACACTTAACACCTGATGAGGATGTTAAAAGTGTTGAAGCAATTAATCAGATAAATGATATTGTTATTAAAGCTAAGGCTCCAACATATATCGGTGGACGTGTAGGTCGTCCTGAAAAAACCAAGGAAAGATTGATGAGACCTGCACCACATTCCCTTTTCCCTATTGGAAATTATGCTGGAAATATCAGGAATATTGTGGAGGCCGCTAAAAAGGGTACGATTAAAGTAACATTGGCTAAATGTAAATGTACAAACCCTACATGTAAGGTAACTTCCTTCAAAGCAATATGTCCTGTTTGTGGTTCAAGAACGGAACTGGAAGCTTCAGCAAATAAAAACATCAAACTGGGAAAATTACTGAATGATGCATTTGACAACGTTAACGTTAGAAGACTGGATTCCGTTAAAGGAGTTAAAGGTCTGATTTCCGAGGATAAATTCCCTGAACCATTGGAAAAGGGAATTCTCAGAGCATTGCATGATGTATATACTTATCGTGACGGTACTATCAGACATGATTCCACAGACTTACCATTAACTCACTTTATTCCAAGAGAAATTGGAGTTAAACACGAGAAAATATTGGAAATGGGTTATACTGAAGACATTTACGGTAATCCAATTACTGATGACAATCAGATTATTGAAATTAAGATTCAGGATATTGTTGTTAGTGAAAGCTGTGGAGATTACCTTTTAAAAGTGTCACAGTTTATTGATGATTTACTTGTCAAGTATTATAATATGGAACCGTTTTATAATGCTGAAACCCGTACTGATTTGGTGGGCCAGTTAATTGCAGGTCTTGCACCGCACACATCCGCGGGCGTATTGGGCAGAATTGTAGGATATACCAAGGCTTCAGGTTGTTATGCCCATCCATATTTCCATTCTGCAAAAAGAAGAAACTGTGACAGTGACGAAGATGCCGTGATGTTATTACTGGATGCTTTGTTAAACTTCGGAAAAACGTATCTGCCAAGTACCCGTGGAGGTAGTATGGATGCTCCTTTAGTTTTAAGTATTCGTATAGATCCTGAAGAAATTGACGATGAGTCACACAACATCGATTGTATGAGGAGAATTCCTTTGGAAATCTATCATAAAACCGAAGAGGGTGGTGTAAAACCATCTGATGTGAATGATTTAATAGATAATGTTGAAGGTAGGTTGGGTACTGATGCACAGTATAAGGGAATTATGTATTCCCACCCAACTAGTTCGATACATGCCGGACCAAAAATTTGTCTATATAAAACTTTACAAACAATGCGTGAGAAAGTGGAAAGCCAAATTGGTTTAGCTGAATTGCTTAGAGCTGTTGATCAAAAAGGAGTAGTTGAGGGTGTAATTAATTCTCACTTCCTCCCAGACATGGCAGGAAACATTAGAGCATTTTCAAGACAAAAAGTACGCTGTACCAAATGTGGAGCCAAGTATAGACGAATTCCACTCTCAGGACAGTGCAGTTGTGGAAATGATTTAATATTGAGTATATCAAAAGGTTCTGTACTTAAGTATTTAGACATTTCAAAGGATTTAGCTCAACGATATCCAATAAATCCATACGTAGTTGAACGTATTGAAATTTTAGAGACCGCTATCAATTCATTATTCGAAAGTGACAAATCTAAACAAAGTTCTTTAGACGTATTTTTCTAAATTTCTCCCCCAAAAATACCTTTTTATTTTTAGTTTTTAATTATACGAACGGTTTAATCTAATACGAACCAAAAAAACCAATTTTTATATATTAACATCAACTAATAATAATTTAGAATTAAATATTGATATGTGATTAATATGATGAAAGACCCAGAAACCATACAAGACACTTATAACCTTAATGAAATACACGTTATAAAAAATGACGGAATAAAAGAAAAATTCAGCTACGAAAAATTAATTAAATCATGCATAATGATTAATATACCTTTAGGACTTGCAGAAAAAATTGCATACAAAGTTTCTAAAGAAGCACACGATAATATTACAACAAAAGAAATTAAAACCTTAATTTACGAATATCTCCAAGAAGAAAATACAAAACTTGCAGATAAATATTATAACAACAACACATTACGTGTAAGAACAGGTAGAGACACAATCGAACCGTTCGACAAATCAAAAATAGCAAACACGTTAATACAGGAAACACAAACAACTCCAAAATTAGCAAACAAAATAGCTAATGAAGTTTATAAAGAACTAAAAAAATTACAATTAGACTATTTAACAGCACCTATTATCAGAGAAATGGTTAATACAAAATTAACAGAAAATGGTCTTGAATCATTAAGAAGAAAATACACAAGATTAGGAATGCCAGTATACAACATTACAAACCTAATCGAACAAGGAAACAAAGATAATGCAAATATGATGCACAACCCTGAAACAATACATAAATATGTTGCAGACGAATCATTAAAACAATACGCATTATTAAACATATTACCACACCATTTAGCAGATGCACACATGAATGGTACAGTACACATACACGATTTAGAATTCTTTGCAGGAAGACCTATAAACTGTTTACAACACGACTTAAGACAATTCATCAGATACGGATTAAAAGTTGATGGAACAGGAGACCACACAAGTGTAGCAGGATCACCTAACCACATAGAAACACTCATGAACCACTCAGGAGAAATTATGTTGGCTGCTCAACAGAACATGAGTGGTGGACAATCCATGAGTCTATGGAACGTCTTTGTAGCACCGTTTGCAGTTGGATTACCATACGAAAAAATTAAACAGTCCGTGGAAATGTTAATATTCAACTTAAACATGGCATACGCAGCACGTGGTGGACAAGTACCGTTCACAAGCATAGGACTCGAATTCACAGTACCGGACTTCCTCAAAAACGAACCTGCTTACGGACCTGGAGGAAAAGTATGTGGTGTATATGGGGACTATGAAAAAGAAGTAAGATTATTACAGAAAGCATTCACTGAAGCTCTTATCAAAGGAGATTCTGAAGGAAAACCACACCTTTTCCCTAACACAATTTACTACTTAAGAAAAGAATGTTTAACTCCAGAATTCCAGGAAGATATTGATAGAGTACACTACTTATCAGCAAAATTCGGAACCGCATACTTCATCAACATGTTACCTAAATATATGGGACAACATGCAAACTACATGGGTTGTAGAACAAGATTATCCGACAACTGGACAGGAGACTGGGATACTGATACATTAAGAACAGGAAACTTAGCTTATGTAACTATGAACCTTCCACGTATAGGATACAATGCACGTGACGAAAATGAAATCTTCGATTACCTTGATGACTACATGAACATCGTAGAAGAAGTATTAATGATTAGAAGAGAAAGAGCTCTTAAATGTTTAAATGATTACAAACTTTTACCTTTCTTAACACAAAAAATGGGTGATGATCCATATTACAGAGTGGACAACAGTACACTTTCTTTTGGATTTGTAGGATTAAACGAAATGTTAATGGCACAGACAGGTGCAGGACTTGAAGACCCTGAATCCAACAAACTAGGACACAAAGTAATACAACACATAAATGACAGAGCCAACCAACTTAAAAGTGAAACAGGATTAAGATGGGGTGTAATCCAGACACCTGCTGAAAGTACAGCATACAGATTTGCAACAATGGACAGAGAAAAATATCCTGACCAGGTTATCTGTAATGGTGACAGCAACGCATCCTACTACACAAACAGTAGTCACGTTCCAGTAGACACAGCAATGAGCCTACCTGAAAAAATTAAGATAGAATCAGATTACCACCCATTAACACAGGGAGGACACATCTTCCACGCATTTATGGGAGAATCATACAGTGACCCTGACAGTTTAATGAGTTTAACAAATAAAATTGCAAGAAAAACAGATATCGGATTCTGGGCATACAGTAGTGCTTTAAGTTTCTGCGTAAACTGTAAAACATTAATGAAAGGATTACAGGATACTTGTACACACTGTGGAGAAACCAAAAACGTAGAATGGTATGACAGAATTACAGGATACGTACAACAGGTAGGACATTCCGAAAGTGCATCCGGTGGATGGAACGCTGGTAAAAAACAAGAATTATTAGACAGAAAACGATGGGAACAATAATTACCCACCATTCTCTTTTTTTTTATTTTAAATATTTTTCTTCAATTGTTACGGCAGTACCGTAAGCTGCAATTACCACATCAGGTGGAATTTGCTGATTATAATTGGTATATTCAAACTGCAATTCAACAATAGCATTTGCATTAAGTTTAAGTGCCTCTTTTTCTAAATTATGTACAATATATTTCCGGGCAAGAGAATAATCTTGCTGTTTTAATAAACTCTTATTTTCAATAGTTGAACCGATATATTTCAAACGTTCGGCATGATTTTTTTCATCAAAATCAATTACGTCTTCGGCAAAAACCAATCCATGATACTCTTTAATTGGAAAATTTGGTTTTGAATTAAAAAGTTTAACCTTAAATTCATTAATCTCCCCTATATCCGTAACCAACATGGGTGAATGTTCATTTTTATAAAAACTTGATCCAATGACTCCCCCTACTAATCCGAAAAGATATGTGGTCAAAAAGAAAATACCAATTATCAAATAATTAATAATTAATGGAAATGCTGCCTGCAACATTAATAAAAATCCACCCACTGTGAATATGTTGAATGTCAACGGCTGTGATGGGAATAACCATCCAATACCATTAGTGAAGATGAATAAAATAATGGCACTGATTGCTCCCGAAGATTTGTTTCTTGTATAATTAGACACAAATGTTTCTACAAATCCGGCAACTACAGGAGCTATAAAAATATCAAGATTCACCCCAAAAATCCGTAACCTGCACAACGCACATATTGCCGTGACTAATAGACCAACCAATAAACCAGTAAATATTGAAAGGATTAAGAAAAACCTGTCCTTAATTAATTTTTTATTTTCAAACATTTTGTTTCAACTTAATAGATTTTATGAAAAATTGTATAAGTTATGTAATTACATAAAGATATTATAGAATATGACACATTATTAATAATATAATTATCGTGAATAAAAAAACAATTACTATTAAACAAAGGAGGACAACAATGGAAAACATGGATTTACTAGTATTAGGACATACAGCTTTTGATTATATTATGGAAGTTAAAGAATTTTCAAAAATAAACACAT
Organism: Methanosphaera sp.; assembly: GCF_016282985.1. Taxonomy (GTDB): domain Archaea; phylum Methanobacteriota; class Methanobacteria; order Methanobacteriales; family Methanobacteriaceae; genus Methanosphaera. Next base: position 4,091 of record NZ_JAEELZ010000056.1, on the reverse strand, counting down.
CAGCTATTGTAGAAAAAATGGAAACATTTAATGGAGGAGCTGCAGGAAATGTTGCCGTTGTAGCAAGTAAAATGGGTTTGGATGTTAGCTTGATATCATGTATCGGTAAAGACTTTGCATGTAGTGACTACGAAAAAGAAATGATTGAAGAAGGTATTGATATTTCAAACATGATTATTTCAGAAAAAGCAAACACTCCTACTGCATTTGTTTTAACAAACCCTGAAGATCAACAAATGTTTTACTTCTACTGGGGTGCCGCAGCAGAATATGAAAATAGCGAAGTTCCTAAAGAAGCCATCGATAATGCAAGGGCAATCCATCTTGCTACAGGAGATCCTAAATTCAATATCAAATCAGGAAAATATGCTTATGAGAATAATAAATTAGTATCTTTCGATCCGGGACAGGATTTACATTTATATTCTACAAAAGATTTACAGGAACTGGTGAAAAACTGTAACATACTCTTTGGAAATGAACATGAAATAGAACATATCTGTTTCCTGTTGGAAAAATCCATAGATGATTTACTAAATGAAGGCCTGGACATAGTAGTACAAACCCTTGGTGACAAAGGAAGTACAATCTATGCAAAAGGGGAAGAACCAATAAATATTGAAGTTGTACCAACAGAAGCTGTTGATCCTACAGGTGCTGGTGATTCATATAGAGCATCATTCTTAAGTTTATACTTAAGAGATAATGATCTTAAAACTTGTGGACGATTTGCAAGTTCAGTATCATCATTCATTGTTGAAACTCAGGGAACCCAAACCAATATTCCTACTGCAGACCAAGCTTTAGAAAGAATGAATGATAACTGGCCGGAAACATTATAATTTATAAATATAAATTATCCAATATCCCCTCCCACACCCACTTTTTTTATAAAAATTTTCAAAAATCCATAATAAAAATTAATTGAATCAACAGTATTTTTTTACATATTTTTTGAAAATACGATTAAAATTAAATTTATAAATCAAATAAATTATAAATTAAGCTTTAATTTTGAAAATAAATGATATTAACCTTTAAATAGTTCTATAAACCAAGATATTATTAGTTTATTATGTATGTAATAATCAAATAAAATTATCCGATGATAATTTTTTAATATAATAGAACAAAATTTAAGGAGTTAAAAAAAAATGACCCAAATGACTGAAGCAATGAACGGTAATATTACCGAAGCAATGAAACAAGTTGCAGCAGATGAAAAATTAGACCCTGAATACATTAGAAAAATGGTTGCTAAAGGATACATAGCTATCCCAGATAACAATCAAAGAGAAACAGTAGCCGTAGGTATCGGAAAAAATCTCAGAACAAAGGTAAATGCAACAATCGGTACTTCAACAGACATCGTAAACTTGGATGAAGAATTAGAAAAAGCTAAAGCTGCTGAAGAGGCTGGTTGTGACACCCTTATGGAATTAAGTATTGGTGGAGATCTGGATAAAATCAGAAGAACCGTTCTTAAAAATACAAATAAACCTGTTGAAAGCGAAACTATATATCAAACAGCTATAGAAGCAATAGAAAAAGACAGTGCTGCAATTAACATAGAACCTGATGATATGAACAAAAACATTGAAAAACAGGCAAAAGATGGAATAGATTTCATGGCTATTCACTGTTCAGTAAACAGAGAAACATTAAAAAGACTAAAAAGACAGGGACGTAACGGCGGATTAGTAAGTAGAGGAGGATCATTCATATCCTCTTGGATGGTACATAATGATTGTGAAAACCCATTATACGAAAATTATGACCAAATTTTAGATATTGTGGAAGAATACGATGTATGTTTAAGTATGGCCAATGCAATGAGAGCCGGAGCATTAACTGATTCAACCGACAGGGCTCAAATACAAGAATTAATTGTACTGGGAGAATTAGTGGACAGAGCAAGAGAAAGAGGAGTTCAGACAATAGTGGAAGGTCCGGGACACATACCTATCAATGAAATTGAAACCAACATCAATATTCAAAAGAAAATGTGTAACAATGCACCATTCTATATGTTAGGTCCGATTGTAACAGATATTGCACCTGCATACGACCATATTGTTTCAGCTATTGGGGCAGCACAATGTGCTAAATCAGGAGCAGATTTCATATGTTATGTAACACCAGCAGAACACTTGGCATTACCTGATGTACAGGACGTTAAAGAAGGAGTAATTGCAACAAAAATTGGAGCTCATGCAGGAGACATAGCTATAGATATGGAAAGATTTGGTGAAGATGATATTAAAATGGCCGATGCAAGAAAATCATTGAACTGGCCAGCACAATACGACCTTGCAATGTGGCCTGATGATGCTAAAGCCATAAGAGATAAAAGACCACCTGAAGAAGAAGATACCTGTACAATGTGTGGAAACTATTGTGCAATAAAAATAGTAAATCAATGGTTAGATAAAGCAGATAAAACTGCATTTGATTAAAAAAATAGAGTATTCTTTTAAATTAATAGGATTTTACCTATTAATTTATATTATACTGTTTTCAGTAAATTTTTTTGTTACTTCTTTTAGATAATCGGATTTTGTTATTACTGATATTTTCTGATCTTTTTCAAAAACAGTATCGTTTTGTGGAATAAGCAATTCCCCATCATCATTATATACTGCACATACAATATAATTTTCAGTAGGACTGTAATCCAATACACGTTTTCCGAATAATTTCTTATTTTCTAATTTTAATTCCAACATTTCAGTGGAACCCCGACCCAATACAATCAAATCTGCTATTTTAGGTCTTGTGATAAGTCTTTCCAGGTATGTTGCCACAGATGCTTCAGGACTGACTGTAATATCAATACCTACACTTTTGAAAGCTTTTTCATGTTCCAAATCATTTACTCTGGCAATACGTTTGGTTATGTTGTCATAATTTAAACTTAATACTGAACTAAATAAATTGACTTTATCATCACCGGTTGCTGCTACAAAAACTTCTGCTTCAGATATATCTGCATCTTCAAGAACTTGAACACTTGAAGCATCACCATTAATAACCATAGCTTCAGAATTTTCTGCAACCTCTTTAGAAATCACAGGATCACTTTCAATAATCGTTACACTCAATCCTTCCCTGATAAGAGATTTTGAGAGATTAACACCTACCCTACCTGCTCCTACTATAATTACATACATACAATCACGCGTTTATTCAATATTTATTATATTAATTAATTGTAATATTTAAGTTTGAGCAAAAAATCAAAAATAATTATAAACCAGAATAAACATAAATATTATTATTAATGATTTTTCATATAAGAACATTAATTAAATGATTATCAACTATTTTAATTCACATAGATAGAAAAATCTATATTTAAAATAACATAATAACAAATTAATTTTATAAATTTTATTATTAAACTACAGATTATTGTGATATACATGAGTAAACATTGGACCGAAAGAATAGCAGAAGAATTGAGCCAACAAGGACGAGATGAATATGTTATAGGAAGTGGAACATCCATTTCAGGATCTGTACACATAGGAAACAGTTGTGACGTATTTATTGCAAATGCAGTAAGTAAAGAATTAAGAAACTTAGGTGAAAATGCAAGAACGTTATGGATTGCAGACGATTATGATCCTTTAAGAAAAGTACCGTTCCCATTACCAGAATCATATGATCAATATTTAGGACAGCCATACTATGAAATTCCTTGTCCTGAAGGTTGCTGTGACAATTTTGTAGAACATTTCCAAAAACCGTTCACCACAGCATTAGAACCTTTTGAAATAGAAAACCTTGAAATAAAAAGTGGAGCATACATGTATAAAAACGGAATTTATACTGAAGCTACCAAAATAGCATTGGAAAATGCAGAAAGAATAAGAGAAATATTCAACCAATACAGAGAACACCCATTGAAAGAAGATTGGTTACCATATAATCCAATATGTACAGAATGTGGAAGAGTAAATACAACCGAAGCATATGATTTCGAAGGCACTACCGTAAAATATAGGTGTGAATGTGGCCATGAAGGAGAAATGGATTATACATCCGGTGAAGGAAAACTAACCTGGAGAGTAGAATGGGCTGCCAGATGG
>NZ_JAEELZ010000055.1 GCF_016282985.1 Methanosphaera sp. | reverse complement strand
GTTCCTGTTTTATCTGTTCTAGCCAGGTATTTCACACCATTAATATATATCTTTACGTTACTGTTGGAAATTACCTTACCATTACTAGTCATAAATTTTCCTGTAATCGTTACATTTTCTCCAAAGTTAACATCACTGATTGGTTCATAGGTTACTATTACCTCTTGTTTTCCTGTTACTTCTATTGGTGTTGTGGTTGTGGTGGCTTCGTAGTATGTTGTTCCTGAGTAGGTTGCTGTTATCTGGGTTGTTCCGATTGTGTTGAATTGTGTGGTTATTGTTGCTTGGTTGTTGTTTACATAGTATGTTCCGATTAGGTTGTTTTCAGCATCTTTGAATGTTATTGTTCCCTTATTAATTGTTAGGTTTGTTGGTGTGTTTATTGCTGCTGTTATTGTGGTTTGATTGTTTACTTGGACTGTAGTTGGTGTGATTGTTAATACTGTTTGAGCTTTTTGAACTCCAAGTTTGGTATTGATTCCGGTTATTTCCACATTTGAGTCGTTGGTTGTTGCAGTTATTCTGATATTTTGTTCCCGGCCCCCAAGTATATCCCTTATGTAGTCTGTTGTGATTGTTGTGTTTATTGATGCTTGATTGTTTACTGCAGGGATTATTATTGGTTGTTGTCCTGGTAAATTGTATGTGATGTTGGTTTTTAGCGGTTTGTATTTGTTCAGTGTGAATGATACTGTAAGTGGTATTGTATCACCAATGTGTATGTTATCATTTGTTTCTAGTGTCAGCACTCCTTTGACCGGCGTTGTTTCGATATTTACTTGTTTTTGTGAGTTGGATTGTGTTTTTCCTGGCAGATAATACCATATTCTAAGTCTGTGTATACCTATTGTGTTGTTTATAAATGTAAATGATGTTTTTGAACTGTTTACTGTAATGTTTTTGTATAGTGTTCCATCCACATATACTTCCAATTGTCCTGATGTAAATGAATTATTGGTTTTTTCATTGACTACAGAAACATTGATTATCGGTTTTTCATCATATATGTATGTTGAAGGTGCTTCAATTGTTATTTGTGCATCGTGTTCCTGTGCTGTACTCATGGATTTATAAGGGTTTAGAGTAGCATCTTGAACAACATTGTTTTCTTGTATGGTGTTATTTCTTACATCAAGTGTTACATTTCCATAGAAAGTATTGTTTATTATTGTACATGACCTGAATTTTAATCCCATTTTTCCAGTGCCAAATGTATTATTTCTGATGATTATCCTTCCAAAAGATCCGTCAGCCTGATAAATTTCATCATCAGCAAGTTCATACTGAGACATTACAAGAAATTTATTGCTGTTTTCAATATAATTATTTTCAACTGTGATATTATCCCCTTTTGCACATACACTGTAACAGGTTGCAACACCAGCTACAAGTTCACGCCCAATAATTTTATTTCCACGAATAGTAATATTACTATTACCATATTCATCAGTAACTTCGACATTATAAGTTGTTGCATATACTAGATTTCCAATTAAACCACTGCCCGTTACAGTACAATTTTCTATTAGGCAGTTTTGTGATGCGGCAAATACCACAGTACTCAACCATGTTCTGTTTTCCGTAGTATTGAAGTATGAATTTTTTATAGTAACGTTTTGGCTGTTACGTATACTTGTAGCTCCAAGACCCCAACCATAATCGTTAGTACAGTATACGGTTAAGTTATCAAATATAATATCATGTGCCTCTGTTGTTACTATCATTGTATTTTCAAAGTATAATCCTGTGATGTTTGTTCCGGAACCTTCTGTCGTTATTTGAAATGATCTGTTAGGTGTTCCATATGTTTGTTCAAGGTTTTGTGTTGAATAAAAACATAAAAACGCATCTCCTGCGGATGAATACAGGTTAACTGGTTTTGTTATCTTAAATGCATAATGTTCACCATCAAATTTTCCACTTAAATCTATACTTGCACCAACAGGCACATTATCATTGAATTTTCCATCAGTTACGTATGTGTCAAAGTTTTCGGGTGTCAACAATATTTGGTTAACTGTTAATGAGTTTTTTGCATTTAGTTTAATATTGTTTTCTTCATCAAAAAAATCTTCTTTAAATTGTAAAGTATTATTTTCTGTTTGAAACTCTTCAGATTCTTTATCTGAACTGAATGTTGATTGTTCATTTATAGTTTTAATTGAACTTGATTTATTTTTGTTAATGAAATTGTTTTTTTGGTATTTTTCACCATCATAATAACTGTTATAATTATTTGTTTCTAAACTGGATTCCGTATCATTTATAACTTCATGAGTAGTATTTGAATCATCAACATTAGTTGCTGCACCAACAGACATCATAAAAATTAAAACTATCATGAAAATAATAAAGTGATTCTTATTTAAAAACATATTTTTAAAACTCCTTCCATATGAAATTAACTAATTAATTTTATATAAAACAAGAATTATAATATTTTTGAATATGAATTTGAATATTAATTTTATAAATACAAAAAAGTTTTGTTACTCTTATTATCCACATGATATTCAGAAAAGTATTTTTTTAAAAAAAATTGGTTCTTATGATAGATAAAAACAAGTAAATAATAATTATTTAACAATCGGTAGCAATAAGTATAATCAATTGTTTAAAAAGAAAAAAAATAAAAAAAAAGAAATTACTCTAAATCTAATAAATTAGATAAATGAGTAGTTGATATATTTCCGATAACTTCTTGATTTTTATTAATTACGGGTAAACCAGATATATGATGTTCTTCCATTTTATGTGCAACATCATAGATGGAATCATCCTCATAACAGGTTAAAACATCTTTTGTCATTATTTCTTCAATATTATCAGTATTTAATGCAATTGCTTTAGATAAATCCCATGCAGTAATAATTCCAATAATTCTATTCTCAGAATCAACTATTGGGATATGTGTTCTATTTTTGGTCAACATTAATTCGGCTGCATCCTTAACGCTTTTACTATCTTGTAATGTAACTACATTTTTATTCATCACATCTTTTACAGTTGCCTTTGATAAAAAGTTACTGATAATATAATTCATTTGCCCATTCTCTATTAAAAATGCATCATGACCATATTCTGAATTTAATTTTGAATAAGTGACTTCAACATTATTTGCCCTTAATGCCAAAACAATTTCTTCCATGTGTTCATGTGTATATAACCAATCAGAAGTAATGGACATTATAAGCATCTTTGCCCTAATTGGTTTTAAACCTTCTTCAAGAGAGTTATTCTTTCTAACATCAAAATAGTCCAATGCCTTTGTTAAATATAAATAACTATTTGCATCAAATTTCTTTGTAAAACTAAAACCCTGATGTTCCAAATAACTTTCAACTTCAAACTCATTACTAAAATCATAACTGAATGAATTTTTATTCTGTAACCTTCTTCCAAATTTTTCATACATTGATTCATTACTTAAATAGGTAATATGTCCTATCATACGTGCAACTGAAAGCCCCTGTTCTGGTTTAAAATCACTATCATAATATTTGCCTTCATTCCAATTTGGATCTGCAATAACTGATTGACGCTCCACCGCATTGAAAGCTATCTGTTGAGGTGTAGAATAAGCTCCCGAAGCGATCATAATTGCATTTCGAATCATTTCTGGATAAGATAATGTCCATTGTAATACTTGCATACCACCCATTGAACCTCCAATGACCGCATATAACTGTTGAATTCCCAAATGATCCATCAATTTTTTCTCTAAATTTACCATATCTTTAATTGTAACTATGGGAAAATCTAATCCATACTCTTTTCCTGTGTCTGGATTGATATCACTAGGTCCAGTTGTACCTTTACAACTTCCAAGTACATTTGAACAAACAATAAAATATTTATTTGTATCTAACGGTTTACCCGGACCAATAATTATGTTCCACCAACCTGGTTTTTTATCACCATCATGCCAACCAGCTGCATGTGCATCACCAGTCAAAGCATGACAAACATAAATGGCATTACTTTGTTGGGCATTTAATGTTCCGTATGTTTCATAGGCAATAGTTGGATTTTTGATAACATTTCCCGTTTCTAATTCTAAATCTTCATTTAATGTATAATATTGAGTTTCAACTGTCCCAATAGATTTACTAAGTGCCAACATATTTACCTCCTTTACAACAGTTTATATTATTTAATTCTATATTTTTTGTAACATTTAATATTTGTTATTAAATAAATTTGAGAATAATTCAAATAAGGTAGTTATCTTTTTTAATTAGTTAACCCTATGAAAACTGTTATTGTTTAATACTAGTAAGAGAATATTTCTGGAATAAAAAAAGGATAATATATAAAACAAGATATTTCCCTATGAAGCTAACTATATTTGAATATTATTAATATTTTAGTTAAATCGAGATTTTCTATAAATCCAACTACTTCATTTGTTTGAATCTAAATCTATTCCTCTAGGAATGTCTTAAGATAAACAAATATTATCCTAGAATAATTATTAATTTAAGTATTTTTTTTTAAAAAAAAGAAGAAGGGAATGAACGTAATTATTTATGATGTTACTGTGAATGTTGTGTTGGTTTCGTATGCTTCGTATTTGTCGTTTCCGCTGTATCCTATTGTTACGTTGTTGGTTCCTAGTGTATTTGCTTGTGTTGATAGTGTGTATTTTCCTGTGTTGTCTGTTTTTGCGTAGTATTTTTTACCGTTTATTAATATTTTCACGTTTGTGTTTGTGATTGCTTTTCCTGTGTTTGTTGTGAATTTTCCTGTTATTGTCACGTTTTGTCCTTGTTTTACGTTGTTGATTGGTTCGTAGGTTACTGTTACTGGTTGTTTTCCTAGGACTTGGAAGGTTGTGTTGGTTTCGTATGCTTCGTATTTGTCGTTTCCGCTGTATCCTATGCTTACTTTGTTGGTTCCTGTTTGTGTTGTTGCTACTGATAGTGTGTATGTTCCTGTTTTGTCTGTTTTTGCTAGGTATTTTACTCCGTTGATGTATATTTTTACGTTACTGTTGGTGATTGCTTTGCCGTTACTGGTCATGAATTTTCCTGTTATTGTTACGTTTTCTCCGAAGTTAACATTACTTATTGGTTCGTAGGTTACTATTACTGGTTGTTTACCAAGGACAGTAAATGTTGTGTTGGTTTCATATGCTTCATACTTATCATTACCACTGTAACCGATACTTACTTTGTTAACACCTGTTTGGGTAGTTTCTACACTTAATAGGTATGTTCCTGTTTTATCAGTCTTAGCCAAGTATTTCACACCATTAATGTATATTTTCACGTTACTGTTGGATATTGCTTTACCGTTACTGGTCATGAATTTTCCTGTTATTGTCACGTTTTCTCCGAAGTTTACATTACTTATTGGTTCGTAGGTTACTATTACTGGTTGTTTTCCCAGGACTTG
>NZ_JAEELZ010000054.1 GCF_016282985.1 Methanosphaera sp. | reverse complement strand
CGTAAACGTCTGCTGCCTTCCCACTTGGATACGAGGCATTAAAAAGTCGTGGAGGGTCATGGATTTGAACCCTGGAACCCGAAGGAACAGATTTACCGTCTACCGCGTTTGACCACTTCGCTAACCCTCCAAAATAAGTGGTGCCGACTGAGGGAATCGAACCCCCAACCTACTGATTACAAGTCAGTTGCGCTACCAATTACGCTAAGTCGGCAATGGTGGGCGATATAGGACTCGAACCTGTGACCCCCTGCTTGTAAGGCAGGTGCTCTAACCAACTGAGCTAATCGCCCAAATACTAGCCCACACTTTTTCCTTTGGACGATATTAAATATACCATTACAAGCAAAAAATGTCAATATCTTTTATGACATTTTTATTGTTTTTTACTAAAAATCTATTTTTTCTCTTAATTCATTTAATCTATTCAAATCCATATCTGGGGTATCATCAAGCGAATACTTTAAATTCAATTCTTTATACTTCACTTTTCCCATTCCGTGATAACCTAGCAATTCAACATTAGTGACATTTTTAATCTTTTTTATATAGTCATTTAACTGTTGAATATATTGCTCGTTATCATTAATACCCGGAACAATTACCTGTCTAATCCAAATTTCTTTATTAATAGTGTTTAAATAATTAATAAAATCCTCTTGTAACTCTATTTTGCCACCACAAATCTGTTTATATCCTATAGAATTTGTGGATTTAATATCCATGATTACTAAATTTGATAATTCTATTACACTTTTAACTTCAGAGGTTAATTCGACATAACCAGCTGTATCAATTGCAACATGAATATTTTCTTTTTTTAATTTTACTATAAGTGATATTAACTGTTCAGATTGAAGCAAAGGTTCTCCTCCAGAAAAAGTAACACCACCGTTTTTTAAATAATTTTTATATTTCAATATTGTTTCAAATAGGTCATCAATACTATACTCCCTACCCTTACACGCCCAAGATTCTGGGTTATGGCAAAAAATACACCTTAAATTACACCTATTCAAAAAAACTACAACCCTTACACCTGGTCCATCTAGTAATCCCATTGTTTCAATAGAGCTAACTTCTAAACTACATTTTTTCATGGAAAGTCCTACTAATAACCTCAAGTTGCTGCTTTTTAGTTAATCTATTAAATCTAACTGCATATCCAGATACTCTTATTGTTAACATTGGATATTTTTCTGGATTATTCATCGCATCTATTAAAGTTTCTCGATTTAAAACATTAACGTTTAAATGATGTGCATGCTGTTTAAAGTACCCATCTAAAATATCAACCAAGTTAGAAATTTGTTCACTTTCACTCTTTCCTAAAGTTGATGGTGTTATTGAAAAAGTATTAGATATTCCATCACGGCAACAATTTACATAATCTAATTTTGCAACACTGTTTAAACTTGCTAACGCTCCAGATTTATCTCGCCCATGCATCGGATTTGCCCCAGGAGCAAATGGTTCTCCAGACTTTCTTCCATCTGGCGTTGCACCAGTTTTTTCACCATACACAACGTTAGATGTAATTGTTAAAACTGATAATGTATGTTTAGCATCACGATACAATTTATATTTACATAATTCTTTATAAAAATAATCTAATATTTCCTTTGCAATGGTATCAACGCGATCATCATCATTACCATATTGTGGATATTCTCCCTCTATTTCAAAATCCACAGCAATATTATTTTCATCACGGATGGCCTTAACCTTTGAATACTTTATAGCAGATAAAGAATCAACTGCCACTGATAAACCAGCTACACCAAATGCCATTAGCCTTTCAACACTAGTATCATGCAAAGCCATTTGTCCTGCTTCATAAGCATACTTATCATGCATAAAATGAATAATGTTCATTGCATCGGTATAAATTGCAGCCACCTTACTCAAAACCAACTTGTAATTAGTTAATACTTCCTCATAATTTAAATCATCTGATACTTTACTTATATCATCAATTACTTTTAAATTACGTTTTTCATCATATCCACAATTAATTGCTAATAATAATGATTTTGCCAAATTACATCTTGCACCAAAGAATTGCATTTGTTTTCCAATCTTCATTGCAGAAACACAACAAGCGATAGCATAATCACTTCCATAAATTGGTCTCATTAAATCATCATTTTCATATTGTAGGGAATCTGTTTTTATAGAAATAGAAGCAGCATATTCTTTAAACTTTTCAGGTAAATTTTCGCTCCATAATATAGTTAAATTTGGTTCTGGTGCACTTCCTAAATTAATTAATGTGTGTAGATATCTAAATGAGTTTTTAGTTATTAATGATGTTTTACCATCTTCTAACATTCCTCCAATAGATTCGGTAACCCATGTTGGATCACCAGAAAATAATTCATCATATTCAGGAGTTCTTAAATGTCGAGCTATTCGTAGTTTGATAATAAACTGATCAATTAATTCTTGAGCCTCTTCTTCTGTTAATAATCCACTTTGCAAATCCCTTTCAATATAGATATCTAAGAAAGTTGAGGTTCTACCTAAACTCATTGCTGCGCCATTATTTTCCTTGATTGCTGCCAAATAGCCAAAATATGTCCATTGAATAGCCTCTTTAGCATTTGAAGCTGGTTTAGAAATATCGTATCCATACTTTTCGGCCATTAATTTAATTTTCTTTAATGCCTTAATTTGTTCAGAAACTTCTTCTCTTAACCTAATAACATCATCTGACATGCGGCCGTTAATATTCAATAAATCCGCTTCCTTTTTTGCAACTAAAAAATCAATTCCGTATAAGGCAACACGTCGATAATCTCCTATAATTCGTCCTCTTCCATAGGCATCAGGCAATCCAGTTAAAAGGCCTACGCTTCTTGCGGTTCTAATTTCAGGAGTATAAGCATCAAAAACACCATCATTATGTGTCTTTCTGAATTGTCTAAAATAATAGTCTATGCCAGGATTTAAATTATAATTGTAAGCCGCCAATGACTTTTCAACCATACGAATTCCACCAAAAGGATTAATCATACGTTTTAATGGTTCATCAGTTTGTAATCCTACAATTACCTCGTTTTCCTTATCAATATAGCCAGCATTAAAATTATTAATTCCAGAGACATGATTAACATCAATATCTAAAACGCCTTTTTTTCCCTCTTCAGCTATTAGGCTTACACATTTATCCCATATTTTTTTAGTCTTCATGGAAGCTCCCACTAAAAAGTCACCGCCTCCAGTGTACTCGGAATAATTATTTAAAATAAAGTCAAAAACATTAATATCTGTTTGCCAAGTCTCACCTTTAAAGCCATACCATTCTTTCATGCTCTCTACCTACCTTAACTTTAATATTATAATATTTTATGTTAAAAAACAACAAAATGAGACAAAGTTGTTAATTTTATACACTAATTAAACGTTAATTTTACGGTTAAAATGGGCAAAACAAATAATTTTATACAACAAAAAAACTAATCATAATGATTAGGTTTTTTTAATATCATCAATCCCCTGACATCACGCATGAGTTTAACGGGTTTATATATTCTCGAATTACGAGTAAATTTCAATGGTGGCTCCAACGGGAATTGAACCAGTGACACAAGGATTTTCAGTCCTCTGCTCTACCGACTGAGCTATGGAGCCAAAAAAATGGCGGTTCGTACGGGAGTTGAACCCGTGATCTCCTGCGTGACAGGCAGGCGTCATAGACCACTAGACTAACGAACCATCATGGTTGCGGGAGCTGGATTTGAACCAACGGCCTCCGGGTTATGAGCCCAGCGAGCTACCAGACTGCTCCATCCCGCGATAATTAAAATGGCGGAGGGAAAGGGATTCGAACCCCTGCGCCGCTTACACGACCTTCCGGTT
>NZ_JAEELZ010000053.1 GCF_016282985.1 Methanosphaera sp. | reverse complement strand
CATAATGCTCAATAGCTTCTTTAATTTTTTCATAATTAAGATCAGGACCTTCCATCGTAATTTTTACGTTCTCAGTATCTTTATCAATTTCCATCAAAGTAATATTAACCCCATCGACACCTTCAAGACTACTTAAATACAATGAAAACGATGGTAATGATGGTGAATGAGGTTTTAGAATATCTAAAACAACTCTGATTAATGCATTTTTCATAGTTATAAAATCCTCCAATAAATATTAATTATACTAAATATAACTATGTAACTAATATAAGATATACTTAAACAATAAAAAAAATGGAATTTTAATATGTAAAAAAAGCCACAACTCAAGTATAACCATCCACCAAACTATTTTCAGTGCTACACTTGAATTATTTATTCAACTAAATAAACACATGAAACATATTATCCTGAAAAAAAGAGAAATCATCATTAAAAAATATTTAAAAAAAGAAATAAGGTTAATTACCTTAAAAACATAAAGGCCAACCAAACAATTACAAAGATAGCGATAAGTGCATACAATATTTTTCTTTGTTTAACAACCTGTTTCTGTTTTAATTGAAACTGTTCCTGACACTGATCAGAACAAAAAGATTCAGACATAGGAATAGGTTTACCACAAATAGCACAATGCCTATGAGCTTCAACAACCATGAAATACCTCCAAAATAATTAATTAGTTATTAATGTACCAATAGGTTCCGTAATAGCAGTTCTAACATTTTCCGGATCATTACCGTTAACAATAACGGTCTTTATAGCAGAACGTTTAATAATTTCTATAGCGGTCTTATCAATAAACTCATAAGTACCTGCTTTTGTTTCATTACCGGAAACAATTTCCAACAATTTAGAAGTGGTAACTTCACTAAACATAACTGCATCATCAAATTTATTAGGATCCTTATCATACAATCCATCAACACTGGTTGCGTTAATTACCAGATCAGCATCAACATATTCAGCCAAAATGCTACCAACAGCATCAGTACTGTGAGCAGGTTCTGTACCGCCCATAATAACAATCTTACCGGAAGCAGAATATTCGAGTGCCTGATGGAAATTTTCCGGAATCGCTGGATAGGAACAGTCTTTAAGAGCCAATTGTAAAAGACGAGCATTAATTCTTGTAACTTGAATACCTATTTCATCACAGATAGACTCACTTTCACCCATATCCCTTACTACACCAATATATTCACGAGCAGGTTTTCCTCCACCAACAACAATAAATACATCATGTTCTTTATAAATATCCTTAATAATTTCAGCATAAGCTTCAAATTTCTTGTTATCATACTCTTTAAGAAGTATTGATCCACCTATCGTAATAACTATTCGCATTAATAACATACTCCATTAAATGATTAAAAAATAATCAGTTAACTTAAAAATTTAATATTTTATTAATATCTATTTATCTATTAAATTATTCTTATAATTATCTATAAAATTATCACAAAAATTAAAAGAATATAATAAAAATAATCAACACAATAAGCCTATAAAAAGTAACATAACAAAATACTAAAAGCATGAAAAACAGAAATAAAAACATACTATTTAATTATCAAAAAAAATATTGGAAAAATACTAAAAAAGTCCAATATTCTCATTATAATATATTCATAACAAATTTCTAGGAGTAATCATATGAGTGAAATATCATCAAAAGAGATGTATGAAGTAAAAAAAACACTGAAAGAACTAGAAAATAAAAAAGGAAGAGGAACCGAACTAGTCAGTGTATACATACCACCTGACAAACAGATAAGTGATGTCAGAAAACAGATGGTTGATGAAATTGGACAAAGTTCCAACATCAAAAGTAAAACAACAAGAAAAAACGTGCAATCAGCAATAGAAGTAATCATCCAAAGAACAAAACTATACCAAACCCCACCACCTAAGGGATTGGTAATGTTCGTAGGTATGATACCTAAAGGCGGTCCGGGAACGGAAAAAATGGAAACGTACATATTTGAACCCCCTGAAACCGTTCAAACATATATCTATCACTGTGACAGCCAGTTCTTCATTGAACCGTTAAAACAGATTATTGAATACAAGGAAGTATACGGAGCAGTAGTACTGGACAGAAAAGAAGCAACCATTGCAACTGTCAGAGGAAAAAGAATAGACATAGTAAAAACTTTGACCAGTGGAGTACCTGGAAAACATAAGGCCGGAGGACAGTCACAAAGAAGGTTTGACAGAGTAATTGAACTTGCCGCACACGAATTCCTTAAACGTATCGGAAGATATGTTGATGAAGCATTCCTACCATTAAAGGATGAATTAAAAGGAGTTCTTATTGGTGGACCCGGACATACAAAAAATGACTTTGTTGAAGGAGACTATCTCCACTATGAAATCAAGGACAAAGTAATCAACATTGTAGACACATCATATACCGGAGATTTTGGTATTAGGGAAGTGTTAGATGAATCCTCAGATACTTTGGAAGAAATGGACATCATGAAAGAAAAGAAATTCATGAGAAAATTCCTATCCGGATTAATATCTGACAGCGGATTATCTTCCTATGGAGAAAACGAAGTTAGAACAAACCTTCAGATGGGTGCCGTTGAAACATTACTCATATCAGAAAACCTTAAAACAAACAGACAAACCTATGAATGTCCTGCATGTGGAACACTGGACGTAATAACTACAAAACAACATCAGAAAGCTCCTGAAAAACAATGCCCTAAATGCGGAGAAATAATGAAAATTATCAAAACACAGGAAACTGCAGAAGAACTGATTGAACTGGCAGAAGAAGTAAATACTGATGTGGAAGTAATATCCATAGAAACAGAAGAAGGAACCCAACTAGATAAAGCATTTGGTGGAATCGCAGGATTACTCAGATATAAAGTAAAATAATCTCCCTCTTTTAACTTTTTTTAAAACACGTCTTTTTTTTTAATTAAAATTTTTAGAAACGCTTTGAATTAAGTCTATGAAAAAAAATAGTTTTTCTTGAGTAAGATTTTTTTAGAATTTGAAAAAAAGAAAAAAATGAGGAGTAATTTAATTAGTTACATTAAATGTTGTACTGGTTTCATAAGCATCATACTTGGCATTTCCACTATAACCTAAAGTAACCGTGTTTACACCGACTTTACTTGTTTTTACTGATAAAAGGTAAGATCCGGTTCTGTCTGTTTTAGCGTAGTATTTTACACCGTTAATCATAATCTTTACATTGGCATTGGTAATTGCTTTGCCGGTACTGGTTGTAAACTTACCTGTTATGGTTACATTATTGCCCAATTTAACATTACTTATTGGATCATAAGTTACAACAACAGGCTGTTTTCCCAGAACATTGAATGTTGTTGTGGTTTCGTATGCCTCGTATTTAGCGTTACCGCTGTAACCGATACTGACTGTATTTACACCTGCCACAGTCGTTTGAACAGACAATAGGTAGGTTCCGGTTTTATCCGTTTTAGCGTAATATTTTACGCCGTTGATGATGATTTTTACATTTGCATTAGTGATGGCTTTGCCTGTGGTGGTGGTAAACTTACCGGTTATGGTTACGTTCTCACCAAAGTTAACATCACCGATAGGCTCATATGTTACAACGACGGGCATCTTACCAAGCACATTAAAGGTAGTGGCAGTTTCATAAGCTTCATACTTAGCGTTACCGCTGTAACCTACAGTGACCTCATTCACACCGAGGGTATCTGCCTGGAATGTAAATGAATAAACTCCATTCTTATCGGTTTTTGCATAATTTTTTACGCCGTTAACAACAACTTTAACGTTAGCATTTGTAACGGCCTTACCTGTAGCAGTAGTGAAATTACCGGTCACGGTAACATTATCACCAAAGTTAACCTCACCAATAGGCACATAAGTAACAACAACAGGCATCTTACCAAGCACATTAAAGGTAGTGGCAGTTTCATAAGCCTCGTACTTAGCATTACCACTGTACCCTATACTTACGTTATTAACGCCTAACGCAGTTGCCTGGAAAGTATATGAATAGACACCGTTTTTATCTGTTTTTGCATAATTTTTTACACCGTTAACAACAACTTTAACATTGGCATTGGAAATAACCTTTCCCGTAGTGGTAGTGAAATTACCGGTCACGGTAACATTATCACCAAAGTTAACATCACCAATAGGCACATAAGTCACAACAACCGGCATCTTACCAACCACATTGAATGTAGTGCTGGTTTCATAGGCTTCATACTTAGCATTACCGCTGTAACCTAGGGTAACCGTGTTTAAACCCTGAGTTGTTGCCTGGAATACGTATTTGTATGTTCCGTTTGAGTCTGTTTTTGCATAGTTTTTAACACCGTTTATGATGATTTTCACATTACTGTTTGTGATGAATTTTCCGTTTATGTCCATGAATTTTCCTGTGATTGTGACATTGTCTGCATATTTTGTATCAGGTATTGTGTTGTAGGTTATGATAACCTCTGTTTTGTTTGAAACTGAACTGTTGTTTATACCGAATGCCTGTGTGAAATTATTGTTTTTGAATGAATTGTTTGTTATATTGTTAATCGTTATTGTGTATAAATGAATTCCTTCAGGAACTGTGTAATTTATTATTGAATCAGTCATGGTGGCTTGATTTATTAACACATTATTTTCATAAATTGATACCTGTGCATTGACTGGAATGAATTTTCCCT
>NZ_JAEELZ010000052.1 GCF_016282985.1 Methanosphaera sp. | reverse complement strand
TTGTAATCGAAGGAAACACACTCAGAAACGTTACCGTAATAGCAACAGGTTCCAACTATGTATACGGTATTAACGTGGGAAGAGCAAAAGATACAACAATCGAAAACGTGGACATTGACGTGGAAAGTGACTACTACACCAACGGTATCCAATTATTCGATGCAGTAGACATAACAATCGACGGTACAATCGATTCAACCGCAGCTACCCAGGCATACGGAGTATACGCAACAGCAATGGCAGTTGGAACATCCAGTGGCATTGACCTAACCGGATTAAACATAACTGTTGAATCACCGGATGCAACAGGCGTATTAATCGAAGGTGCCAGTGACGTAATAATAGCAGATACAACATATGACATCAAAGGTGGCAATGCAACCGCAGTAAACGCTCACGTTGACTGGATGGGCAACATCCCAAAAAACATAAACATCACAGAAATGGACATAAAAATCAACGGTACAGAAGACAACAACATCCTATACTTCGGATTATGTGACGGAGTAACAATCACAGAATGTAACATAGAAACCACCAGCGGATCTGAAATAAACTTCAACAAAACATCAAACGCACAAGTAACCAACAACTACATACTCATCAAAGACATGATGACAGGATCATTCGGAAACTACGCAGTAATCACAACAGAAAACGACACAACAGTAGAAAACAACACACCAACATCCAAACTCATCGATGAACTCAACCAACAAATCGAAGACCTACAAAACGAATTAGATCAACTCAAAGCACCAAAAGCAACAACACTAACACTTGATCCTGTAACAGATGCAAAATACAACACCAATATTACAATAAGTGGTACACTTGTAAACGAAGACAGTATTGGTTTATTCAACCAAGTTGTAACATTAACCATTGGTGATAAAACTGTTGACGTTACCACCAAAGGTGGAGTATTCGAATACACAACAAGCTTCAAAACACTCGAAGAACAAACAGTAACAGCAACCTACGCCGGAACCGACAAATACAATGCATCAGAAGATACCATTACTTTCACCCTTGAAAAAGGAGACGTAATAGTAACAGTCGATGAAATTACAGAAACCGCATACGGTGACAACGTAACCATTACAGGTAAATTCACCACCAGCGATGGAAAAGCAATCAGTAACAGTAACGTAAAAATAACAATAGACGGCAAAAAATACTACGCAAAAACAGACAAAACAGGAACATACACACTCTCAGTAAAAGCAAGCACAGTGGGTGAAAACACAATAACCGCAGGTTACAGTGGAAACACCAACTACAACGCATACGAAACCACAGCAACATTCAATGTAAAAGCAGCAGACGCAGTAGTAACCTACGAACCAATCAGTGACGTAACACTTGGTGAAAACGTAACTATTACTGGTACATTCAAAGATGCAAATGGTAAAGCAGTTACAAACAGTAATGTAAAAATCACAATCAACGGTAAAAAGTATTATGCAAAAACAGACAGCACTGGAAAATACACCTTATCAGTAGCAACTACCAAAGAAGGAGTAAACAATGTAACAATAGGTTACAGCGGAAGTGCCAAGTATAATGCTTTCGAAACCAGTACAACATTCACAGTTCTAAAAGCACAATAAAATTTATAATTAATTCCTTTTTTCTTTTTTTTTATATTTTTTTTATTACATTTTTTATTAATAATATTTAATAAAACTTAAAAATTAACTGAAATATTAGAAAATGATATATATTTTACATTATTTTTTATAATAAAACTTTAAATATTATATATTTTAATATAATATAACAGATAAATTTTAAATAATTAATTCTAAAATTAATTTTATTACTTTATTTTAATAAAATATTTAATGGGTATGAAATGGTGAAAAAAATGAATAAATATGTTAAGGGATGTTTATTATTTCTTTTTTTATCAGTTTTAACTTTAGGCGTTGTTAGCGCATCTACTGTTTCTAATGATTCAGTTGATATGGTTGATAATCCTTTTGTTGAACAAGATAATCAAATCGGGTCAACAAATATTATCCCGGATAATGATAATTCAAGGAATTATCAGACTCATAATAATCTTATCAAAGTACAAAAAAATAGTCAAAAGACAGATGATAATTCTTCGTTTAATGAAAATGAGACTTCCAATGTACCTAAAACAATAATTTTCAACTCAGAGACTTTTGATCAATATGTTTCTAATCATCTTTTGAATGATAATGTATCAGATGGTGATACTCTTGATTTTCAGGGTAAAATTTTTGGTCAACGTTTTGCTTTAACTATTAACAAGCCGGTTAATATTATTTCTTCAACAAATGATGCATTATATGGAAATGAGAGGGAAATTGGTTTTACCATTAATCAAGGAGGTTCCGGTACCAATTTAACCAATGTTCATTTTTATAACACTCATGTTGTTACTAAAAATGCAAGTTATGTTAATATTAACAATATTACTGTAGAAGTTCAACATTGTTTGGTGGGTTCTGGTCAAGGAGTTACAAGTATTAGGGATTTCTCAAATCATGTAAATGTTACCAATTCCCTTTTTTACAGTAATTCATCTATAGGTGTAAGTACTCTTGTATGTGCTGGTGCTCAGGATATATTAATTGAAAATAATACTGTAAGGGCAGAAGGATATTGTGGTAATGTACTTTATTTCACTACTTATAATTTGGATCAATATGCTTCTAATAGGAATATTACTCTTAAGAATAATTTAATTGATCATTCAAGGGCACAAGCTCAAAATATATGTATTCCATTGGTATTGCAGGGAAGTAATCATAAAATAATTAATAACACATTATTATATAATGCAACACGGCCTATGGCAAATGCTGGTGATTTTTCTGTAATGGCGCAGATGGTTATGGATGATGAAGGAGAAATGGTCTATGATGATGACGATCTTTCTGGAAATATGTTTATAAACAATAGTATTGAAGGTCCTGCCAGTTTATCAAATGCTATAGTATATGGAAATAAATTTGAAACAGTTATTGTAAGAAATTCTCAAGTTTATAATAATTCAATTCAAAATGTCATCGTTAAAGAAAACAGTATTCTTAGTGATAATGAAGTAATTACCATTGATATTAATCAAAATAATTGTACTGTCTTAAACAATGACTATGTTAATTTATCTATTAATGAATCAACTAATCCTGTTTTAGAAAATAATACCCAGTGGGTTCTTATTGATAAATCAAATATCGATGATTTTGCCGAAATTATTGACTTAGATTGTATAGTTGATTATTCTAAACTATTGGATGATTCAAATATTTTGTTTGATTTAAATGGTTCTGAATTTAACAATCTATTTATAAATAATCTTCATAATAAGAACTTGAAATTTAAGTTATCAAGTTTGGATGGTATTGTTATCAACAATTCTGATGTGAATATTTTTAAATCAGACTTATCACAAACATTATTGTCCATCAATAATTCAAATATAGTCGTTAATGATAGTTTATTGCTTGAATATTATTCAAACAATAGTCAGTTGGAATTGTTGAATTCAAATCTAATTTCAGGTGACAATACATTCATAGTTTCAAAAAGGAATAATAATTTTAATCCAAATGAATATGAAGACTATTTTGATATGAATACGAATATTTTGTTAGAAAGTGTTCCAAACGATAGTAATTTGCTATTTGTTAATTTTAACAATTCATTCACACAACCAATGATAATCAATAAAGCAATTAACATATCCGGAATAAATAATACAGTACTAAACTGTGACATATATTTTGTAGATGGATCAGAAGGTTCAAATTTAACCAATTTGATTATAAACGGTACAATATATATGGATTCTTCAAACATTAATACAGTAAATAACAAAATTTATGGTAATATTGTTATTAATAACTCTGAAGATAGTTTAATTAGGGATAATTTGATTATATATGATGATGTTCCGATAACTCTTGTTAACACAAATTATACTACGATAATAAACAACAACATAACAACAAATAACGTTTACACAATTTTATTGGATAATAATTCAAAAGAAAATATCATTACGAATAATTATCTGATTGCAAATAATAGTTTTAGTAGAAATACGGTAAATGCTAACTTAAACTATAATAATATTATAAATAATTATCCGAAACAAAATGTTAATATAAGTATACAATTAAACGATACAGTTATATTGAATAAACCTGCATTAATTGTTGTTAATGTTACATGTAATAATGAACTTGTGGATAACGGGTTAGTTGTAATTTATTCTAATGGAATAAAAAAAGCAGAAGTTCCAATTAATAATGGTAAAGTTGAAACACCTATTTATCTTGGTGAAACAGGTCAAAATACAATATGGGTGGATTATATTTCTGAAGACATATATTCCGATGGAAATGCTAAGAAAAATGTTACAGTAAATGCAATCAGTAATAATATAGATTTAACTGTCAGTGATACTAGATTATATGAAAACACAACTTTCACAGTAACCATAATGGATGAATATGGTGATGGAGTAAATGAAGGTAATGTGACATTCTCAATTTATAATTCTTCATATATTGTCCCGGTTAAGGATGGGGTTGCAGTATTAACCATGGTGATACCAGAGGAGTATGTCAGTCAGACAATGTATATAAATTTCAGTGGAACGGAGAGTATTAAAAATTCTTCCATTAAATATATAATAAATATGAAAGGGGAAAGTATTGTTTTACTTACATATGATATTTCGGATAATACAACAACAATT
The DNA here is from genome assembly GCF_016282985.1 of Methanosphaera sp. Taxonomy (GTDB): domain Archaea; phylum Methanobacteriota; class Methanobacteria; order Methanobacteriales; family Methanobacteriaceae; genus Methanosphaera. The sequence goes on along the minus strand of NZ_JAEELZ010000052.1, from coordinate 1,028 downwards.
ACTGCAATTGCAAAGAATATTATTGGAAAAGAATTGAATAAGGGTTATATACAATTTGTCGGTCCAAATTTAATCAAGCTAGTTAAAATTGAAAATAACAAAGCTATATTAACTATAGCAACACCAATGCAGGAAACAGCAATAACTGCTACTTTCAGAAATAATCCCTCTTACGAACAAAGTTCATCAGCAATAACAATTGTTCCTAAAAAGGACGTGCTCATAACTTATGAAGTTACAGGCTCTGTTTCATTAGGTGCAAATGTGACTATTACTGGAAAGTTCACTGATGTTGATGGTAAGATAATATCTAACAGTAACGTTAAAATTATGTTGAATGGTGTTAAATATTATGCTAAAACGGATAGTGCGGGAATGTATTGCTTCTCTAATCAAACATTAGTTTCAGGTATCAATAATGTAAGTATAGGTTATAGTGGTAACAATAAGTATAATCCATATGAAGTTAATACTACTTTCCTGGTTGGTAAACAGGATGTATTTGTAACATATAATCCTATTGTGGAGGTTCCTGCAGGTACAAATGTTTCAATAAGTGGAACTTTTACTACTAATCTGGGTAAGGCAGTATCTAATAGTAATGTGAGACTATTTGTTAATGGTGTCAAGTACTTGGCTAAGACAGATAAGAATGGTGTTTATAATGCTTCCATTTTAGTGACTGCTGTCGGTGTTAATAATTTGACTGTAGGATATGCGGGTAATGATAAGTACAATTCTTATGAGGTCAACACCACGTTTAATGTTGGTAAGCAGAATGTTATTGTAACTTATAATAATGTTATGGAGGTTCCTGCCGGTACCAATGTCACAATAACCGGTACATTCACAACCAATCTTGGAAAAGCAATCTCCAATAGTAATGTTCGTGTCTTTGTCAATGGTGTGAAATACTTGGCTAAAACGGATAAAAATGGTAAATACAACTTGTCAGTACTGGTAACCAAAGTTGGAGTAAACAACTTGAGTGTGGGTTACAGTGGAAATGCAAAATATAATCCTTATGA
>NZ_JAEELZ010000051.1 GCF_016282985.1 Methanosphaera sp. | reverse complement strand
CTTTTCTTTCTAATTTTTTAATTATTCCCTGAAAGTAATCTACATCAATTCCCTCTGGCATATTTCAATCCTCCTTTAATTTTTGAATAAAAAAATATGATTATAAATTAAAAGTAGTTGTTTAAATAATCATTTTATCTGTAATATAGTATGTAAATCATAGTAATTATATTTTTTAAAAAATACCAAAATAAAAATAATATGTATGAAACGTATAAAAAGTGGTGGAGAAAATGAGTTCAAAAAAAACTTAGATAAAATTAACACACATACAATTAATAAATATTAAAAATTTATTATTAACCATATTATATTAAAAGTATTATCAAGAATCATTAAACTCAAAAATCAAAAAAAGAAATTATGAAATAATCATAATTTTTCAAGTAAAGTTTCACGAGCATCTGCTACGGTTAATGGATATCCATCATCACCAAATACTATGTCATCTTCTTGTTCTAACATTTCAAATATTTGGCCTACCCAAGGTAACCTTAAATCTGCATCTTCAATGACCTTTTCATCACCAAATACTTCACGACAAGTACCTTGTTTTAAAATTTTACCTTTTCTTAAAACATTTATGTTATCAGAATACATTGGTACCAAATCAACATCGTGAGTTGAAACAATAATAGTCATTCCATCAGCATTTAAATCATATAATAATTGCATAATTGCTGAAGCACCATTAGGATCTAACCCACTGGTAGGTTCGTCTAAAACCATTACTTTAGGTTCCATTGCAAGAATACCTGCAATAGCAACACGTTTTTTCTGACCTCCACTTAAATGATGTGGAGCTTTTTGAGCATATTCAGACATTCCAACTCTTTCTAATGAAGTTTCAACTCGACGTCTAACTTCTTCTTCATCAAGACCCATATTCATAGGACCAAATGCAACATCTTCGTAAACTGTAGGTGCAAATAATTGATCATCCGGATTTTGGAATACTACTCCTACTTTTGCTCTTGCCTTTAGTAAACTTTTTTTATCATATTTTAATGGTTCGCCTTCAATGATAATTTGACCACTCGTAGGTTCTATAATTCCATTAAAATGTAAGAAAAAAGTACTTTTTCCTGCCCCATTAGGACCTAATATTGATATCATCTGCCCTTCTTCGACTTTGAAATCAATACCTTTGATAGCTTGTGTCCCATCAGGATAATTATAATGTAAATCTTTTACTTCTAAAATTGTTTGTGCCATAATATATCTCCCAAATATTACTTAATTAAAATATAGTCCAATTACCTAATTTAATTATTGCAAATACTGATAAAATTACAAATAATATAATTAATATCCAATCTCTAATTGAAACATCTTTAATGGAATCTCCTTCACGAATCATATTTAATTGACCGTTATATCCTCTAGAAGCCAAAGCTTTGTAGGAGATTTCACCTTGTTCCCACGTTCTTATGAATACCATACCTGCAAGAGCTGCTAGACATTTCATCCAACTCATATAATTATGATATCCTAATCTAGTTTTTTGAGAATTATACATTGTTGCAGTTACATCTAAGAATAAAAAGATATATCTATACATCAATATTGCTAAATCAGTAATAACTGCCGGAACGTGTAAATCATGGAATATAGCAAAGATACGATTCATTGGAGTTGTAAGAATTAAAAATCCTAAAGCAGCTACACCACCTAAAACTCTAAAGAATACCAACATAGCCTGATTTATTCCACCTTTTGTAATTCCAATTCCAAACCCTAAAGTCCAAATTTGTTCCCCTGTACCTAAGAATGCTAAGAATATTCCTGATAAAATAGCAAATCCCAATGGAATTGCCATAAAAGTTGCATAAAATCTTAATGGAATCTTAGCGAAATACAATATTAAGAAAGAACACAGTAAGAATATTAAGAAAGGAAATATAGGCGATCCAGTCATTAAGTTAAGTAATATCGCTAATAAAGCAAATATTATTTTAGAATAAATATTACTTTCAGATAGCTCATTATTCGTTGAATAATGATCCAAAGTATCTTCAAAAATTGACATATCCACCACTCAAAAAAAATTAAAAAAAAAAATAATTATGCTAAGAAATTAACATAATTATTCATTTTTATTTACTTTTTTACCACCGTGCCAGTAACCAAAGATATAACCAATGATTATTGCACCTATTGCAGCTTGTAAAGCGAAAAGTAAACTTTCGATTTCTCCACTAGGTGGTTCCCAAGGGGATGCAGCCCAAATTTCATAATCTGGGTTATTTTCTTCAATAGCTTCTCCACCAGCATCGTCACTTCCACCGAAGAAACCATCATCTTCGCCATGACCATTGTACATAACTAAAGGAGCAATGATCAAAATAGCTACAATTGCTAATAATACTATATTTTTCATATCCATTTTAATTAGCTCCTGCTTCTTGTTCTGAAATTACACCTAATTTTACAAGAATATCAGGTCTTGCGTTTTCGATGTAATTATATATGACTGTTGATAATAAACCTTCTGCAATTGCTAAAGGTATTTGAGTAATTGCAAAAATACCGAAGAATGTAGCGAAAGTTGCTCCCATGTCAGCACCTGGGAATGCTAATGCTAATTCTACAGAAGTTGTTATGTAAGTCATTAAATCTGCTACAAATGCTGTAAAGAACATTGAAATTGATGCAGATATGTTTGCTTTTCTAAGTGCTACCCAAACTATGTAACCACATACCGGCCCCATAATACCCATAGAGAATATGTTTGCTCCGAGGGTTGTTAATCCACCGTGTGCTAATAATATAGCTTGGAATAATAATACTATTACTGATAAAACTGCGGTTACTGCTGGACCAAAGAATGCTGTACCTAAACCATTACCACATGGGTGAGAACAACTTCCACTTACTGATGGCATTTTTAATGATGATAATATAAACATAAATGCTCCGGAAAGTGCAAGTAAAGGCATTGCATCATCATTTTCTGCAGTGTATTTTTTAATTTGCATTATACCATAAATTACTACAACAGCAGAAATGATAAACCAAATAGCACACCACATTGGTGGCAAGTAACCTTCCATTATGTGCATGTTTTATTTTCCTCCATATCATAAAAACTTATTAATTTAAAAAATATATTTCGTTATCAAATGAATTTTCATTAACATAACAAAGTATGATTATTACTTTATGTAGTTTAATATTTAAATATTATGATTTTTTTTTAAAGTAAAATAGAACCAAATATTAAAATATGTTTATATTTAACAAAGAATTCATCACTCATTATTTAAAATTCCCGTTTGGAAAAATATAACCCAAAATAATTTGATAAGAAAAAAAAATCACCAATTCAAGGTAGGATAATCCAAAATAATAATTAAAATAATTAAATACAAAAAATATAATAATAATTATGAAAGTCAAAAATCAAATCATATTAGCTTTAGACGTTGAAGAAAAAGAAAAAGCATTTTCAATACTAGAAGAGACCACACAATACCTAGATACTATTAAAATTGGATATCCTATTACTTTAGCATTAGGTCCAAAAATAATCACGGACATTAAGGATAATTTTGATGTAAAAATAATTGCTGATTTTAAAGTTGCAGACATTGATGCAACTAACGAAAAAATAGTTAGAAATACATTGAATTATGGTGCAGACTCAATAATTGTCCATGGATTTACCGGAGAAGATAGTGTTACAGCATGTAAAGAAGCAGCTGAAAAATTAGGAAAGGAAATATTTTTACTTACCGAAATGTCACACCCTGGCGCTGATAAATTCCTAAAACCAGTGTCATTAGATATTGCTCAGATGGGAGTAGAATTAGACATAAAGAATTATGTTGCTCCTGCAACCAAACTAGACCGGTTGAAAAAAATTAGGGAGATTGTAGGAAAAGATGCTTTTATAATCTCTCCAGGTGTAGGTTTCCAAGGTGGTGAAGCCAAAGACACATTAAACTACGCCAATGCAGCAATTATTGGTAGAAGCATATATAACTCAGAATCTCCTCAGGAATCTTTGGAACAAATCATTAAATCTATCAGTTAATTCGTTTGAAAATTCATAACACAAATCAAATAAATAAAAATATACTATTGTTATTGGTTCAAAAAATAGGAAACCATCTAAAAAAGTATTTGGAATTATTATTTTAATCAATGTTAATAAAGATAATACAAATACTGAAATCTTCAACACGTAGCGATATTTAAGTAGCTTATCCAGGTTGCTTAAATATTTCATATTTTCTTCTTTTTCATCAGCAAAATCATTTCCCTTTTCATCAAGATATGCTGCTATTATACATATAACTAAACATAACCAACTAAAATGTGGAATACCTATTAAATATAATATTATTATGAATAATATTGCTGAAATTATATGATTAATAGAGTCAACTTTAAATGCTAATGCCGTTCCTACAAGTATGCTTATAAAAATACATGCAGCATCACCATTATATGAACAAACCAATAATGTAAAGAATACACATAATATTCCTGTAATAACAGCTAATGGTAAATTATCTTTTTCATCTATATATTCATCAGACGTTTTCATAAAATATCCTGATAAAGCAAAACATATTGCATCCAAAATCATAGTATAACCTATTTTATTTTATCCAGTGCTCCTGCAACAATTAAAGGGAATAATACTGTAGCATCACCCACAACTGTAACTAAATTTGAACCTTTTTTAGCTTTTGCCCAAGATTTTGCTTCTTCAAGTGGTGCTCCACTTAAACTACCGCCTTCACTACGATCCAAAGTAATCTGGATACCTGCATCTATACCTCCCGTAAGAATATTTGATGCTAAAGTATAATGTTTTGGAAGTCCTCCCCCCAACATACATGCAGTTACTTTTTTGGAGTCATATACAAAATCAGATAAATATGCCATATCTTCTACAGCACTGATTGTGAAATCATGATCCTGACAATATATCCATAATTGAAGTCCAATCATACAATCAATTAAGCCCGGAGAAAATATTGGGACACCTTTTCTAGCTGCTGTGGCAATAAATGATTCTTCATCATCAATCAGCATACCTATTTCATAAATAAATTTTTGTATTGATATAGAATCGTATTTTTCATTAATCTGTTCAAAAACCTTATGAATTTCTTCCTCGAAAATTTCGAAATCATCAGATTTTGTGTATATGTCTGCAATTCTTCCCATCCCATTATCTTGTAATGTTTCATCATCCTGACCAGTACTAATATAATGTCGGCCACCAAAGGATTCCACCAAATCATGAGTTAAATTTGCACCGCTTGATATAATTAAATCAACATACCCGTGATAAATTAAATCCCGTACAACTTTTCTTAATCCTCCAGGAATCATTGGCCCTGCTAAACTTAAAAATATTTTAGTATCTTCATCTTTCATAGAATCAGCCAAAAGATTCGTAGCATGAGCTATTCTTCCTGCACCTAAAACACCAGATTCTTCCAACTGTTTCATAAAATCTTCGATTGACATATCTTTTGTAATTTCTAAATGTTTAACTTTCATAAAAAAAATTCTCCATAAAAATAAAATTTTAAAAAAAGAAAATAATTAAAAAAAAAATAATTAAGAATCATAAGTGAATGTTACTAACCTACGTAATATTCCTGAAAATGTTAACATACTTGTAATATTTTCTTTTTCATCCAATAATAACAATATAGAAACATCTTTATGATACATTGTGGACATACTATGCATCAATGAGTTTGTTTCCTTAGCAATAGCTACCTTCTCATCCATCAAATCCTTAACTTTTGCATCAAAATTATTTTCGGATACACTTTTAATAACATCAGAATATTTTACAATTCCTTTTATTTCATCATCTACAATAACTGGGATAGCTTTAATCTGTTTCTCTATCATGATTTTTGAAATTTCTACCAAATTGACTTCATAATCCACAGAACAATCCAATGGAGTGGATAATTCTTTTACCTGGATATTTGGTATACTGAGAATACCCTCTGTCTTAATTAGTAGAGCATTATCTACATCATCCCTACCAATTATTGTCCCTAAAACTGTTAAATTATTTACAGGAGTAGGACCTATTTTAATTTTATTATCAAGATCCAACTGTTTAATATCTCCTAAAACTGTAATAGTAGCTTCACAGTCCCCTGGTCTAATAATATTTGTAAATTCTATTTTATTTACTGAAACATCGGATATTAATTCATCATTTACACGTATAGGTACATGAATTTCACAGGGATCGTTTTCAATATTCAAAGTATGATAAGCTTCAAGTGTAGGTTTATATCCCCCTCTAGGACCAGGTACTCCTTGAACTAAACCTAAACTACGTAAGGATTGCATTTGATTTCTAATTGTTCCCGAATTACGCCCCATCAATTCTGCAATATTTTCACATTTTACGGAAGTACATTTTGATTTCCTGTATAAATTAATTAGAGTTTGCAATATCTCTTTTTGTACTGATGTTAACAAGTTTACCACCTTAAATAAAATCATTCTTACGAAAATATTCAAGCATCTTTAAAAAAAACCTTTAGTGATATATCTCTCATTTTTGTTATAAAAAGGTTATGATTAATAATGATAAATTATATTTCAAAAACTATAATACTAATTAAAAAAAGAAATAGAAACTATATAATATTAAACTACGAAATTAATTATTCTAATAAACCAAATAATTTATCATAAAATTAGTCTCATATAAGGTGTAATTAATGAGCTTTATAGAAGTAAAAAATGTTACAAAAAAATTTGATAACGAACCTGTATTAAAAAATATTAACATCGACATTTATGAAGGGGAAGTGCTTGGTGTACTCGGTAGAAGTGGTTCAGGTAAATCCGTTTTATTAAATATGTTAAGGGGAATACCAGAATACGAACCGGATGAAGGTGAAGTAATCTACCACGTTTCAGAATGTTCAAAATGTCATCGTGTAGATGTTCCTTCAAAAGTTAACTCTCCATGTTCCTGTGGTGGAAAATTAGAAGAAAAAGAAATAAATTTATGGAAAAGTTCACGTTCAGACTTTGCAGCAGTAAAAAGACGTATATCCATTATGTTACAAAGGACATTTGCTTTATACGAAGAAAAAACTGTTATTGAAAATATTATGCAATCCTTTGAAAATCAAAGAGATCCAGATAATATCAACAAAGCTATTAATTTACTAAAAATTACAAGAATGGAACACAGAACAACCCACGTTGCACGTGATTTAAGTGGTGGAGAAAAACAGAGAATTGTATTAGCTAGACAATTAGCTAAAAATCCAATGTTATTCCTCGCAGACGAACCTACCGGAACATTAGATCCAAAAACTGCAAAAGTAATTCACAAAGCTTTATTAAACGGTGTTAAAGATAAAAACATCACCATGATAATTAACTCCCACTGGCCGGAAGTAATTAAAGATTTATCAGATAGAGTAATCTGGTTAGAAAAAGGAGAAATTCTTGAAGATGGTGAACCTGAAGGAATTGTTGAAAAATTTGTGCAAGAAATCCCATTACCTAAAAAACATGAAAGTGTGGCAATTGGTGATCCATTAATTAGAATGGTTGATTTAAAGAAATATTATTTCTCAGTTACACGTGGTGTTGTAAAATCTGTAGATGGTGTCACATTAACAATTAATGAGGGCGAAATTGCAAGTATCGTTGGATTAAGTGGTGCTGGAAAAACAACATTATCAAAATTAATAGCCGGACTTATTGAACCAAGTGACGGTGAAATAGAAGTTAGATTAGGTGAAGAATGGATAGATATTGCTAAAAAAGGACCACAACACAGAGGACGTGTAACCCCACACATAGGATTATTACACCAAGATTTCAGTTTATACCCTTACAAAACAATACTAGGTAACCTTACTGATGCTATTAGCTTAGATTTACCTTTAGAATTCGCAAAAATGAAATCATTACACGTTTTAACAGCAGTCGGATTTAAAGAAGAAGAAGCAGCATCCTTACTTGAAAAATATCCTGATCAAATGAGTGGTGGGGAAAGACATAGAGTAGCTATTGCTCAAGTATTAATCAAAGAACCAAATATTGTAATATTAGATGAACCTACCGGTACTATGGATCCAATTACAAGAAGACATGTAACAGAATCAATTTTAAATGCTCGTGAAGAATTAGATCAGACTTTCGTAATTATTTCACACGATATGGACTTTGTTCTAGAATGTTGTGATTCAGCAGCATTAATGCGTGAAGGAAAATTATTAGACCATGGAAAACCAGAAGATATCGTAAAACAATTAACATCACAAGAAAAAACTAAAATGCTTAATAAACAATTGTAATTATCCTTTTCCACTCCCCATTTTTAAATCTTTTTTTTTGAATTGATTTTTAAAAAATCTAAAAATTTGAAAGTAAATAATAAAAATAAAAAAAAATGGAAGAACCATTTAAAGTTTTTAATTATAAAAGGTCATATCTTGTTGTACGTTCTTGCGGAATCCTTCCAATATCTGTAATAACCTGTTTAATTTTTTCTGTAGGAAAATAACCGCCAAATTCAGAACCTGCTGCTATAGATATTTTATCCTCAAACATGGTTCCACCAATATCATTTGCTCCACAATTCAAAGCCATTTGAGTCATTTTAAATCCTAGTTTTACCCAGGAAACTTGTATGTTGGGAATACTTTCCCCAAATATAATTCTGGAAATTGCATGAAGTTTTAAATCTTCAATAGCTGTTGCTCCATGGCATGTTTTACCTAATTCATTATTTTCACCCAAAAAAGTTAATGGAACAAATTCTGTGAACCCCTTGGTTTCTTCTTGAATTTCCTTCAATAAAAATAAATGTTTAATCCTATCTTCCCATGATTCTACTGTACCATACATCATAGTTGATGTTGTTTTAATTCCTAATTCATGAGCTTCTTTAATTACATCAACCCATTCCTGAGAATTTAATTTATTGGGACATATTTGTTCCCGTATAGAATCAACCAATATTTCTGCAGAAGCCCCAGTCATAGTATCCATACCTGCATCTTTTAACTGTTTTAATGCATCATACGTAGTTATTCCAGAATTTTTAGCAGTTTGAAAAACCTCAGCAGGCGATAATGCATGTAAACAAATATCATAATTATCCTTAATTTCTTTAATCAAGTCACAATAATAATTAATACCCATTTCTTTTGTTATTCCACCAAATAAACAAATTTCTGTGGCTCCATTAGATTTTGCTTGTGAAATACTATCCAATACTTCCTCATTTGTCATCCAGTAATTTTCATGATTTCTAAATGAACAAAATTTACAGCCGATTATACAATTATCTGTAATATCTATTGCCTTATTAACAACAAATGTTACAACATCACCATTGATTTTTTTTCTTAAATTATCTGCAGTATCAAATAGTTGAAATTGATTCGCAGAATGAATCAATCTATTTGCTATGTCTGGAGTAATTTCATTATCTAAAGATTTATTATAAATATCATCCAACATTGAATCACATACCCCTAAAATAATTATGCGGTTCTTAAAATTAAATTTGAATGATATTATTAAAATATTTTTGTAAAAATAGTTATTTAAAAAAAGATATATAAAAAAAAAGAATAAATTATTGTGGTAAATGTAATTTCCATAAGTAATAAATTTCTTCTATTTTGTCTTGTTTTTTGGAACGTTTTTTGGATTTCTTTTTAAGAGTAGATTCTTCACCAGTCCAATCATCAACTACTTCATCTAAGAATTTTGCAATTTCTTCATCATAATAACGAGTACCTATTGTGTAATATTCAGGTTCATTACGAATATAAATTATACCACTTTTTTCTTTTTCATCCATTCCTCGTCCTTTTTCATCCATAATTTCAGTAATTTCTAATAATGTATCATAATATTTCTTTGCTACCATGAAGATATCTCCTTAAAATGTTATTAAAATATAATATTTATATATCTATTTAATATATTATATTAAATTTTGTATTATTCACAATCATCAAAAACTTTTTCATCGAAATGAGTTCTTTTGATTTTTTTAATTATTTTACATGAACTATCTAATTCAAACTTTTTATAATCCTTTATCTTAACCACTTCACAAGAAAGTCCCATAGATTGTAATTGTTTTTGAAGTTTTTCTGGTGAAAAATTTTGATCCGGACCAATAGCAATTATATCAGGTTTTTTCTCCAAAACTATTTTAAAAGGATCATTTTCATCACCAATAAATACATCATCAACAACTTTAAGTTTAGAAATCATTTCTGCCCTTTGTTCTTGATTCATTATTGGAATTCTTTTGTGTTTTTCAACTGTTTTGTCCGTTGCAATAACAACAAACAATTCTGCACCAGCACCACCTAATTTTTTTGCTTCTTCCAAATAAAAAGCATGCCCTGGATGAATGATATCAAATGTTCCTGAAGCCATTACTTTAATAATATCCGCCCCTATTTCTGAAATTGAATTGTATCTTCAAAGTTTATTACTCCTTTATATAAAGCAGAACCTATAACAACATAATCTGTTCCCAAATCATATAATACTTTCAAATCATCTAAAGAAGTTATTCCACCAGAATATATGATTGGTATGGATAAATTTGACAATAATTCTTTAACTGGCTTTAAATCAATTCCTTTTAATAAACCTTCAACATCAACATTGGTAAATAAAATAGAACCTGCACCTTTTTCTTCAAAAATTTTAGCATATTCTAATGGTGATTTATCCGTGAATTCTGTCCACCCGTGTGTTACCACTTTATTATCTTTACTATCTAAAGAAACACAAATTCTCTCTGAACCATATTCTTCAGATAATTGTTCAATATATTCCGGATTTTTAATTGCCATTGTTCCAATAATTACCGTGGTGATTCCAGCATCCAATAATTTTTTTGCATCATCTAATGTTCTAATTCCACCACCCATCTGAACAGGAACTTGTGATTTTTCAATAATTTTCTTAACTATGTTTAAATTTTCACCACTACCTAAAGCCCCATCCAAATCTACTACATGTAAACGTTTAGCACCTTTTTGAATCCAGTTCATTGCTACTTCATCCGGATTATCTATTATCACTTGTTCCGTTCCAGGTTCACCTTGAACTAATTGAACACATTTTCCATTTTTTAAATCAACTGCTGGTATAATTATCATTAAATCAACTCATTATGGCTTATTAAATTATAGTTTATTAAATCAAATATTTTTAATTTTCTAAAAAATTAAAATAATTTAAATTATAATTAACATAACTTATTAATAATAAAAAAATAATTGAGTTGGTATTAAATGAGAAGAGTTGCATTAAAAATAGCATATATTGGAAGCAAATTCCATGGATATCAACGACAACCCAATTACAGAACTGTCGAAGGAGAACTATTAAAAGCTTTTTTTGAAGCGGGAGTAATTGAAGATACATGGAAAGCCCATTATTCTGTTGCAGGTAGGACCGATAAGGGAGTCCATTCTACAGGAAATGTAATATCATTTATTACTGATGAAACTATTAGAATCAATTATTTAAATGGATTATTACCGAAAGATATTAAAATAATTGGTGAAGCAAAAGTTCCTTATGGATTTAAAGTAAGATTTCCTCTATCTAGAACATATACATATATACAGCCATTTAATCCATTTGAAACTGACCAGTTAGACTTTGAAAAAATGAAAAAAGCTATGAAATATTTTATAGGTGAACACAATTTCAGAAATTTTTCAAAAAGACATGAAAAAAATCCCAATAGGAAGATTTTTGACATGGACATGACTGTCGAAGATAATGTCATATTATTTACTGTTGTTGGTGAAAGTTTCTTATGGAATATGGTAAGAAAAATGGTTACCTCCCTGATTATGGTTGGTAAAAACGAACTGGAAACTGAAGATATCAAAAGATTATTACAGCCAATAGAATTAAGAGAAACTATACGATTAAGACCTGCACCAGCTAATGGATTAATCTTAAGTGATATGAATTACAAGAATATCAAATTCACGGAACATGAATATTCAAAAGAAAAACTTATAGAAGAATTAAAAAAAGAATTTATGATTAACGAACAAGAAAAATATGCTGATGCTAAAATTATCGATTTACTTCAAGGACATTAAGTGATATTATGAAAATAGGAATTGTACTGGGAACTAGACCCGAAATTATTAAAATGTCATCCCTTATTGATGAAATTAATAAACATGATGATGAATGTGTAATTATTCACACCGGACAACATTTTGATGATGAAATGTCTAAACAATTTTTTATTGATTTGAACTTGCCATTACCTGACTATAATATAGGTATCGGTTCAAATACTGCAATTAAACAGATAAGCATTATCATTTCGGAGCTTGAAAAAATATTAATTGATGAAAAAATTGACATCGTTTTAGTTCAAGGAGATACTAATGCTGTTTTAGCTGGTGCTTTAGCTGCAAATAAACTAAAAATCCCTGTAGGACATGTTGAAGCAGGACTTAGATCATTCGATAAAGACATGCCTGAGGAAAATAATAGAATAATTGCTGATAATTGTTCAAGTTTATTTTTTGTACCCACTAAAGAAAATGCTATAAACTTACAAAATGAAGGAATAAATCATAAAGATATTCATGTTACAGGAAATACTATTGTCGATGCATGCAAAAGGAATTTAAAAATTGCTATAGAAAAAAGTGGTGTTAAAGATATCATAAAATATGATAAGTATATCGTATTAACTTTACACAGGGCCGAAAATGTTGACAATCCCGAAAGATTAAAAAATATAGTTAGAAGTTTACTTAAATTGGAATATAATATAGTGTTCCCACTTCATCCGCATACAAAAAAATCACTGGAAGAAAATGATTTATATGAACAAATGCTTAAATCATCACACATACAGATAACAAAACCTTTGGGTTATTTGGATTTTTTATATTTATTATCAAAAAGTTCTTTAGTGCTAACAGATTCTGGAGGAATTCAGGAAGAATCAATTACATTAAATATCCCTTGTGTAACATTAAGATATAATACAGAAAGACCAGAAACTATTTCTGCAGGTGGAAATATTTTGGCCGGAACAGAAGAAAAAGAAATTAAATACAACATTGAAAGTATATTAAATAATGAAGAAGTATATGAAAAAATGGCAAATGCCGTTAATCCATATGGAAATGGAGATAGCTCAGAAAAAATATATTCCATAATTAAGGATGCTTTTGAAAATAACAGACTAAAAATTAAATCATCCGATACGATAGTGGATTTTGAAGGATATTTGATGAAAAATATAACTAATGATATTACAGTTGAAGAATTTGAAAATGAAAATAAAAATCAGATTATTGAACAGATTTTTTACAATGGTTTGCCCGAATTTATTGATGAAAAAACTAATTTGAAAAATAAGAGCATTATAATTAAAAAATTTAAACAACGAACATGATAGGAAATGATTGTGATGAATTTTGATAATAAACAAATAGGAATATTCGGTTTAGGACATATTGGTTTACCTACTGCTGCCATATTAGCTAACAACAACATCCACGTTTTAGGCGCGGATGTTAATGAAAACACTGTGAATAACATAAACCAAGGAATTTGTAATTTTGAGGAACCGGGTCTAAATTCATTAGTTAAAGATGCTGTGAAAAACAATTATTTATCTGCAACAACCGATTTAGAATATGTTGCCAATACCTGTGACATAATTATCGTTATCGTTCCAACACCAATTTTTGAAAATAAAAAGGCAGACTTAACTTATGTGATTTCTGCTTGTGAAAGTATTAAAAAAGGACTCAAAAAAGGTAATCTTGTAATTATAGAAAGTACAGTCCCACCCGAAACAGGAATAAATGTTATCAAACCATTACTTGAAGAATCAGGATTAATATGTGGAGAAGATTTTTATCTTTCATACAGTCCTGAAAGAGCATTACCCAACAATACCATTTTTGAAATGACTCATAATGCAAGGATAATTGGAGGTTTCAATGAAAAAAGCGCTGATTTAACGGCACAATTATACTCATATATTACCCAAGGAGAAATAATTAAAGTAAAAAATATTACAAGTGCAGAAATGGTTAAATTAATGGAAAATACGTATCGGGATGTGAATATTGCTTTGAGTAACGAATTAGCTAAAATTTGTGAAAAAATTAATGTGAATGCCAATGAAGTTATCAACGCTGCTAATTACCACCCAAGAGTAAATTTACATACACCAGGACCTGGAGTGGGTGGTCACTGCATTCCAATTGACCCTTATTTCCTAATTGAAATTGCTGAAAAATATGGTGAAACGGCCAAATTAATCTCTGATTCACGATTAATAAATGACAGTATGCCAGACCATGTTTTAAGCATATTATCCAAATTTAATGATGGAATATCTACTGTAAGTATTTTAGGGATAGCATATAAAGGTAATGTGGATGATGTTAGAGAAACACCTTCAAAAAAATTAATTGAATTATTAATCAAAAACGGATACAGAGTTGTTGCTAATGATCCGATTGTCAAAAAAGAAGTTATTGAAACATTCAATGTTGATTCAGTTAGTTATGAAGACTCTTTGAAAAGTGACTGTATTATCATAATGACAGATCATGACATGTATAAAGAATTAAAACCGGAACAAGTAAAAGATAAACTAGTTATTTCAACAAAACCAATTTTAGACAGCGATAAATTTAGAGAAGCCGGAATAAATTTCCAAGCAATTGGAGATATTGTACTTTAACAGGTTGTTTTATGAAATTACTTGTATTTGAATATTCAAGCATTTGTTTAAATGAAACTTTATTATCCGAAGGATTTAATATGTTAAAAAGCGTATTGGATGATTTGGATAATAATCCTTTTTTTGACATTTATTATCTGATTAACAGGAGTATTGAATCCTTTGATTATGAAAATCTAAAATCAATATATCTTGATGATGATTTGTTTACATGGTTGAAAAATAATTCTAAAGACTATGACTATGCATTATTCATAGCCCCAGAAGACGATTTAATTCAATACAACATTACAAAAATTTTAGAAGATAATAATGTGACAATTATTGGCTCAGATAGTAAGTCTTCATATATCTGTTCCAGTAAAAAGTTAACGTATAACAAAGTACCTGACAATATATTAAAAATCAACACCATAAAATGTAAAACTGATGAAATTGATTATGATATTATCAAACGTAAAATTAATAAAAATAAATTTATAATTAAGCCAGATGATAAGACTTCCTCTGATTTGATATATATAATTACTGATGAAAATTCATTTAATAAAGTAAAAAATATTTACAAAAGAAACCATATTGATTATTTATTGGTTCAGGAATACATAGAAGGAAAACCAATAAGTGTAAGTTTAATATGTAATGAAAACAGTATGGTTTGTTTAAGCATCAATTCGCAGGAAATTATACAAAACGATAATAGAATAAAATATATTGGTTGTGAAACTCCAATAAAACATCCATTAGAAAAGGAAATAATTGAAATTTCAAACATAATTGTTAATAGTATTCCCGGTTTAAAAGGATTTATAGGAATTGATTACATTATTCAAAAAGAAAAAATAGTTTTCATTGAAATAAATTCAAGAATAACCACGCCATACATAGTTTTACAAAAGATTTGTAATCAAAATTTAACAAACGGCATCATAGATTATGTTATAAATAATAAAACAGTTGAACTAACATTTGAAAAACAAGGAAAATTTTTTAGGTAATGTTATTATGAAAATTTTAGGATTAGACATTGGTGGTGCAAATACAGACTGCACAATTATCGAATTAAAAAATGATGAAATAATTTCCATGAAAAATGATAGAGAATATTTTCCAATGTGGAAAAACAATACCCAGCTTCAGGAATGCTTACATAAATTAACAGAAAATGATCCAGATATTGATGTAATATGTGTTTCAATGACTGCAGAACTGGCCGATGGATACACAAGCAAAAAAGAAGGAGTTTTAGACATATCCCACCAAGTTATAAAAGTATTTAATGAAAAAATAGTATATTTTGTAACGTTTGATGGTTTAAAAACTTATGATGAACTTAAAAAAAATCCATTAAGTGCAGCTGCTGCGAATTGGATTGGTACAGCGGAAATAATAAAATATATCGAAAAAGATTGTATTTTTATGGACATAGGTTCCACAACAACAGACATTATCCCCATAAAAAATCATAAGGAATATGCCTTGGGACATACTGATTTAGAACGTCTTTCAACAGGTGAATTAATATATACTGGTATGCTTCGTACAAATTTAACTTCAATTGTACATACAGTTCCCATACACAATAAGAATACTCGTGTAAGCAGCGAACTTTTTTCTATTACTGCTGATGTTCACAGGATACTGGGCAATATTGAAGAGGACGAATACACCTGCCCAACACCTGATGGAAATAAAAAGGACATTATATCATGCAAACGTAGACTTGCCCGATTAGTATGTGCAGATTTGGATTCCCTTGAAGATGAAGAAATTATTAAATTAGCAGAATATATTGAAAAAAAACAGATTGACCAGATATACTCTGGATTAAAAGAAGTTGTTGAAAGAACAAAAATAAAAACTGTACTAATTACATCCATAGGACATGGAAATCTCTGTGAAAAAGCTGCCAAGAAACTAAACTTAAATATAATATCCCTGGACAAGTACATGAGTAAAAAAGCTACAAATGTATTGACAGCAATTGGAGCTATACAAATGTATCTTGATAAATTAAATGAAAAAATAGTATTGATAAAGAATGTATGATCTAATACCATACATCTTTAATATTAATTAAATAAGCAAATATGTTTGCACCCAAATGTAAGAAAACACTGACAAACAATATGATAACAATCATTTCCCAACTTAAATTAATTACTAATGAAACAAATAACAATGCAAATACAACAAAATCTAATTGATCTAACAGAGGTACCGGTTTTCCACGTTCAAAATTTAATCTTCTTTTAATAAAACTTCCTATTGCATCTCCTATTAAAGCTCCAAAACCTAATAAAAAACCCATTAATAAACCTTGAGGGATACTTCCAGAGATAACTGTTATTTGAGAAGCAGATATGTTAAATAACCCTGATGCAATACCACAATCAGCTAAAAAGCCCAAAATTCCGCCAACAATCATTCCTAATAATCCACCACCAATTAAACCCCGCCAGGTGCATCCATCACCAATCAATCGTCGGCCATCCCAAGCATATTTACCAAAATCCATTGGTGTTCCACCACCAAAGACTAATGCAGAACCATTAGAAAAATATGCGGGAATCATCAAATATATAGAATACAAAATAATTGTTATAAAATCCATTTTAATCCTCAATGTTCCATTAAATATTATAATATAATATTTCAAAATTAATTTATAAAAATTTTTCTAAGTTAAAATTTATTACGATATTAAAATGAATATAAAATTTTTATTAATATTTTTTTAATTATTTTTCATAGCATATCCCATTTAACAATCTTTAAATTAATTTAACAAATCTTATAGAAAAAATAATATAATAAAAAGTATATCATAGTAACAACAAATAAACTAATTAATATTAAATAATGAAATACCAAATTTATAAAAAAAATTATTATATTTAAAGAATATCTAAGTTAGGGGATGGATTTGATTGTCAATAATCTCTAAAACAAAAAGTTTATGTCCAGAATGTCTAAAAATTTTGGATGCTGAAGTATACACAAAAAATAATGCAATATATATTACAAAAACATGTCCAGAACACGGAAAATTTGATAATACTTACTGGCATGATGAAGAAGCTTATAAAAAAGCTTTAAAATATGGGGCAGAACCTCACAAATTAAATAATCTTAAGGAAGAATTGAATGGGGAATGTCCTTCAAACTGTGGATTATGTAAAGAGCATGAAAGTCAAACAATATTAGGTCTGATTGATGTTACCAACAGGTGTAACTTATCCTGTCCTATATGTTTTGCTAACGCTGCAAAATCAGGTACATTATATGAACCTTCTCAGGATGAAATTAGACAAATGCTTAAAAATTTAAGAAAAAACCAACCGGTTGCAACACCCGCAATACAATATTCCGGTGGAGAACCTACTGTACGAAAAGACATAGTAGAACTTATCAAAATTGCAAAAGAAGAAGGGTTTACTCATACACAAATTGCAACCAATGGTATAGCTTTAGCAAATGATGAAAATCTAGCTAAAGAACTTAAACAAGCAGGTCTTAACACAGTTTACTTACAATTTGATGGGGTTACTGAAGAACCATACATCAAAACCCGTAATGCTAATATTTTAAGTAAAAAAATAGAAGCTATTGAAAATTGTCGAAAAGCCAGATTAGGTATTGTTTTAGTTCCAACATTAGTTGAAGGAATAAACAATGACCAAGTTGGAGACATTATCAAGTTTGCATTAGATAATATTGATGTAATACGTGGAGTTAATTTCCAACCGGTATCCTTTGCAGGAAGAACTCCTTCAGATCAAGTTGAAGAACAACGTATTACCATCGATGACTTTATGAAAAATGTTGAAAAACAAACCGATTTCAATATCACCGAAGATGCTTTCTATTCCGCATCAACTGTTGCACCAATATCCGATTTAATATCAGCAATGAGTGGAACTGAAGCTGAAGTAGCATTAACATGCCACGAACATTGTGGAATTGGAACATACGTCTTTAAAGAAGAAGATGGCAGTGTTATCCCTATCACAGATTTTATTGATGTAGATAAATTCATGAATTTGATTGAAAAAAGTATTCCGGATATTCAAAAAAATTCCAGAATTTCCAAAACTAAAACAATTGCACGTGCATTAAAAGAATTACCTAAAACAGTGGATACCAAAAAATCACCATCTTACATAGATATTATTGAATTACTTAAAAATATCTTTATCAAAAAGGATTATAATGCTTTAGGTGACTTCCACGTAAATGCTTTATTGATTTCATGTATGCATTTCATGGATCCGTTTAACTTTGACCAAGATAGAGTACGTAGATGTGTAATTCACTATGCAACACCTGATGGTAGAATTATTCCATTCTGTTCTATGAATAACATATACAGACCGAATATAGAAGAAAAATTCAATATCCCATTAAACTCAGACAGGGCTAGAGAAATTTTGGCAAACTTAAATAAACAATAACGGTTTAGTTAACCCCCTTTTTATTTATTTTATAATATTTTTAAAGATTATACTATTTTTATAAAAAATACTTAATTTTAGCTTATTTAAAGTAATAAACACAAGTTATATTTAAAATAACGAATTAAAAAATTTTAAAAAAACATTACATTTTCAAAAAAATCCTAGAAAAAAAGTTAAATTATTAATAATAGATAAAATAAAAATTAAATACGTAATTATTTAAAAAGATATGCGTAAATATGTAATATCTATCCAATATGTAAAAAAAATCTTTTAATAATTACAAATATGTTTATTAAAAATACTTAGAAATTTTGGAGGAAAAATGTAATGGCAAAATTACCATTAACTCCGTTAGGACGAATTATTAAAAACGGAGGAGCTGAACGAGTTAGTGAAGATGCTAAAATAGCATTATCTGAATATTTAGAAGAAATTTCTACAATAATCGCAGAATATGCATTAGAAAATGCTGAAACTAATGGAAGAAAAACTTTAAAAGCTGAAGATATAGAAGTAGCATATAAAAATATGTTTTAACTACTCTTCTCATTTTTTTTAATATTATCAAACTCCTCATCTGACAAATCCAAATTTATAAAATAAATTAAATCTTTTTCTATTATTTTAAAAGCTACTACTTTAAAATCATAACTAAAAAAATTATTTTTTAAAAAAACAATATTTAGTGAAGCTATTGGAAATATCTTTCTTTCACCAATGTTTATAGAATCCAATAAATATTTTTTAGATATCATAGAAAAACCTACTGGGTTAAAACTTTAATTAATTCACGTAATCTATCTCTTCTAAGAATATAGAATAATATTTTAATTAAATTAAATAATAATATATCAAATTTAACATTTACATCAGATTTAACTAAAAATTTATTCATTTCCGGAGTTAAATATAATTTAAAATTCAATGGATATAATGGTGCTGCCAAAGCCCATAATAAAGTACATAATTTTATAGTCAAATCATTTTCTAAAAGACCCATATTTAAAATTACATAGGATTCATCAAACTTCACCATTTTGATTATTAATTTTATAATATAATATAAATCGCCTTTTGAATCATCCAGTAAAGGTAATACTTGTTTAATTTTATCAAAAGTGCCTTCTTCATTTTCCGAAGATGTATTTTCAATTTCTTCTGATTTTTCATCGTTTAACTTCAATTCAAAAATATCTAATGTTTTAGAAAAAAAAGAAGCTTGCAATTTTAGATAAACTATTTTTTCAATAGTGAAAAGAAATATATTAAAAAATAAAAAATTTATCTTAATATCAAACGAATAATCTAAATTATTATTTTTTAAAATTATATGTATATGCCATGTTTTTAAAAATATTAAAAAAAGTGATAATGCTAAAATAAATAATATTACCAACAATATTTCTATAATCATGACAATTCAAACTCATTATTTTTAATTGAAAAATTAAAATATTAACTTTTTATCCGGACTCTTTTTTAATTTTTGTTTTTATTTTATCAATACTGGACTCTGATGGTAATTCAGTAGCAGGAGTCTCCTTAGCATTGTTAAGTACACCCATTACAACTTTACTGACACCAGATAATAATCCTTCCAAAGAGTCATCTTTATTAATTTGAACCAATTCAACACCATTTGGTCCAGGAATATTCTTATAAACAATTAACAAAGCTACAGGATCAATGGATCCACCACCACCAGTTCCACCAATACCTGTTTCATTTGTACCTTTATTATCTGCAACACCTACTCCAAAACCTAATGATGTTTTTGATATAGGAATAATAAGTTTATCATCAGCATCAATTGGAGTTCCAACAATACTATTTGTATTCATAACTTTTTGTATTTCATTCAAAGTCTTTTCAATTGAGTTATCAAGATTCATATTAAGTCCTCAAAAAATATATCTTATAATAAATGTTATTATTTATCATTAAAATAGTTATGTAAAAATTATTATAAAAATAGTTATTAATAAAAAGGTTATGCCGTGAGCCGGACTTGAACCAGCGACATCCAGATCTTCAGTCTGGCGTTCTCCCATCTGAACTATCACGGCAACAAAAAAAATTATGGGCCGAACGAGATTCGAACTCGCGATCCCCTCCACGTCAAGGAGGTATCATACCTCTAGACCATCGGCCCAGAAATATCTCTTTTAAAGACTAATATTATATTAATAATTTATAATATATATACTTTATGGTAGTTTATAGAATTAATTTTTGGAACGACTAGATAATTTATGAATAATAAACTCCCCAATCAAACCACCTATTCCAGATAATATACTACAGAATATTATTGAAAGAATAACTGTGTATAAATCTTTAGTAGCAATAAATGTTATTAAACCAACAACTATCCCTATTGAAGAAGATATTTCCATAGAATCCTTATAACTCATACGTGGAATTATCATAACAGACATTATTCCTGCTAAAATTAAAGACGTGCAAATTACAGCCATCAAAGGATACATATTCTGAGTTGCAAATGCCATTACATCAGCAGGTAATTCAGCTGATCCCAACACTAATTGAATTCCTATCAATGAAAAGAAGAAAAAATCAACTAATCCTATCATCAACGAAAATAATCTGAATATCAAACTATTTCTTGGAGAAAATGCTGGTTTAGATTGGATGATTATTGTTTGAGTAGTTTTAGAATCATTTTCAAGATTATTAACATTTAAATCATTGAAATTAGGAATACTATCTAAATTGTACTGTAAATGTAAATTTGTAGAACCACAATGTAAACATGCACCTGTTTCCCTAGGATTTAATGAGTTACATGAAGCACATATTTTATTATATGAAATCTCTGGAAGAATTATATCATTTAATATCATTTTTAATTCTGTTTCATTAGCAGCAAACTCTAATGTATGTCCACAATTTTCACATTTATAAAAGTTTAAAGGAAGTTTTTCATCAACCTCAACAAATTTTTTACAACTTCGACATACTATAAAACTCATAATAATCAATTCTTTATTTAACTCTTTATAATTATATTTAATTTATTTAATAAATTATTTTATATTTTTTCAGCTTTTAAATATGTTCGTTTACCTTCTGTTATTTTTACATCAACAAAAGAACCTATTTGAACATCATCCACTATAACGTTTTTATAGGAATTAGTATATCCTACAAAACCACCAGAGCTTCCTTTACCAGTAATCAATACTTTTTGAACAGTCCCTTCATATTTTTTATTATTTTCCAACATTACATCGGTTTTAACTTCATTAATCCTATGGGAACGTTCTTTCATGACTTTATGATCAATTTCAGGTAATGTGTTGGATTTAGCTCCGGGTCTATGCATATATTTTGAAATATGAATTATATCTGGTTTGACTTCATATAACATATCAATAGTCTTTTCAAAATCATCATCAGTTTCTGTAGGATAACCTACAATAATATCCGTTGCAATAGATAAATCTGGAATTTCACTTCTAAATTGATTTATCATATCATAATACTCGTCTAAACCATGTAACCTATTCATTTCTTCTAAAACCTTAGAACTACCTGTTTGAACAGGAATGTGTACAAAATTATAAATTTTTTCATTATTTTTAAAGGCAGATATAACTTCATCCAATTGACCTTTAAGACTTTTTGGATGCATCATCCCAACACGAATACGGAAATCCCCTTCAATAGAAGCAAGTTTATTCAATAATTCGGAAAATGATTCGCCTGAATCTAAACCAAAACAAGCTGAATCCTGTGCTGTAACCTGTAATTCTTTACAACCCTGCGATATTGCCATTTTAGCTTCATCAACAATTGTTTCAATAGGATAACTTACCAGATGACCTCTTGCTATCCTAGTACAACAAAAAGTACATGAACCATTACATCCTTCAGAAATTTGTAATATATGAGTTAATGAATTAAAATCCTTGTTATGTGTACCTGCTTTGATAAGTGAAGTTTTTCCACATTCGTGTACAACTTCGCCATTAATTGACTTATTTACCACTTCATTAATTTTATCAATTTTATGGGGTCCAATCCAACAGGCATCACCCGCAAATTTATTTAAACGTATTGGATCAACTTCAACCATACATCCCCCAACTATTAATTTTTTATCGGGAAATTCTGTTTTTATTTTGTTAATCCGAGTAATCATCTTTTGTTCGGTGGGTAACTTAACATAACATGTATTTAATATTACAACATCCGCATCGTCTATATTATCAACCAACTCATGTTCATCACTTAACAAAGTAGTCATAATCTGACCATCAGCCTGATTAAAGGTACAACCATAACTTTCTAAATAAACTTTCATCGAATCACAATTAATTATAACTTTTTTCTTTAGAAGTTGTTTTAACAACATATTCTGTTAAATCATATTTAACTTTAGACTTGTCTTTTGAAGATAATAATTTACCATATACTCTTTTTATAACCCTAGCATATGCAAAACCTTTTTTCATATTTCTTTCTAAAGTTTTTATACCATAAACTTTGAATTTTAAACCATTTATCTCCCCAATATCACCGATGGAAATAATAAATTCTTGTTCAACTTCTATCTTATGAGAAATAACATTTCCCTGATTATCAATGGAAATACCAATCCTGGCTAAAGTATCTAATGATTTAACCCAAATTGTTTTAATATCAACCACAGGACATTCATAAACTCTGTTTCCATCATTATTTTCAATTGATGTAACTTCAACATCCTTATCATCAATATATAATAAAGTTCCTGTTTCTAAATATTCATCAGAATATAATTTAATGCTAGTTTTCCATGATTTTTCAAATTCACTTATAATTACCCTTACATCAAGTTCATATGCTTCTTCAGGAGCAATTTCGTGATAAACATGATTACATTCTAAACATTGAACCAGCAATTCCTTATTCTTTTTCCCTTTAGATTTTAATATTTCATAGTCATCATATCCACAACTAGGACATACCATCATTCTTCCCCCTTATTTTTCAAATATTGTTCAACCAATCCACCATTTTCTAAAATATTTAACATTGTTGGGTCAAAAGGTTTAAATTTGACCGTATTTTCTTTTGTTATGTTAGTAATTGTTCCTTCTTCAACATTTACTTCAACAATATCCCCTTCATCCACACCAATATCTGCCGTAATTACAGGTAACCCAATATTTATAGCATTTCTATAAAAAATTCTTGCAAATGATTTTGCTATAACAACTGATACTCCAGCTGTTTTTATGGCAACAGGTGCTTGTTCTCTTGATGAACCACATCCAAAATTCCAACCGGCAACAATGATATCCCCTTCATTAACCTTTTGTGAAAATTCAGGATCTTCTGCTTCCATTACATGATCAGCTAAGTCTTGAGGATTGAATGTTCTTAGGTACCGTCCAGCAATTATTACATCAGTATCTATACTATCTCTAAATTTCCATACTTTCCCTTTCATTATATCCATTTTTTCCACCTACTCTTTGATTATGGCTCCATGATTTTTTCCTTTTGTAAAGCAGATATCTGTATTATTTCCTGCAATATCTCTTAATTCTTTTTTCAATTTATTTGATAACGAATCTGTTATTCCAAAACAGGTAGGTCCAAATGAACTCATACCAACACAAGGAATCCCGATATCATCCATGTTTTTTAATAAATTATTTATTTTAGAATCTTGTAAATCTCTTTCTATTTTCTTAAATCCTATTGATTGAATTTTTTTTACTGAATCCCCAAAACTATCAATATCCACTTCAAGAACAGAAGGCATTAATTTCATCAATGTTAAGTAACATATCCTTTCCACATCATTTATGTTTATAGGAGAATATGATTGAAATATATTTATTTCTTCGTTTCCGGAAGCTCCCTGTGAAATTTTTGGAGTTACAAGAATTATATCCCAATCCTCCGGAAAATCATATCTTGCCAATAATGGAGGTGGTGAAACTTTTGATGCTGAAGAAGGCAAATAATCCTTTTTAACTGATTTTTTATGACCTCCATCAACAATTAAACCACCTTTATCAAAGGAATGTACACCAATACCACTAGTTCCTCCTCTTTGAATTATTTTAGCCAATTCATAACCATTTAAATTCACATGATTTAATGAAGAAATTAGTTTTGCGGTTGATAATGCCAATTGTGTACCTAAACCCAATCCATGATGAATCTGGTAAGTTTCATTAATTTTTAATGAGTAATCTGTTTCAATTTTAAGATACTCTTTAATTTTCTTGGCTGCTTCCAATATTTTTGATTCATATATTTCCTTGTTTGAAAGAGAAATATTTTCATTAAATTCAACAATTGTATCGTCATTTGTCTCCAAACATTCCATTTTTAATGATGGTTTTTCTAAGGTAATTCCTATACCACCATCCAACCGACCTTCTAATCCATTTAAATCTATTAAAGATAAATGTAATCTTGCAGAAGTTTCTATTTCCAAAATAATACAACCTAATGAATGATACTTAAAATTATAAACTATATTTATCTATGTTAATAATTATTTATACAATTTTTTATGAACAACTTATAAAAACTTGGACATGTAAGGTCCATCTTTGTGATATCCCAACTTTCTATAATAATCTCGGACTCCAATACCACTTATTATCAACAATTTATCCTTGTTAAATTCTTCTTTAGCAATAGATTCTGCTTTTTTAAGTAGTTCAGCACCGTAACCCCTATGTTGCCATAACTGATTATCATTTTTTCCGATTTCTTGCATTTGCCCATAGACATGTAATTCCCTAATCAAAGCACTGGTATTTGTAATTTCAGGCCGGAATACATTTTTGGAAGGAATTCTCAATCTTGTAAATCCAATAAGTATGTCATTTTCTTGATCTTCAATGGATAAGAATATTTCTTTTCCTCCAGTAACATCATAGTCCGTTCTTAATAATTCGATATTGTCATAATCAGGTTCTACACCATGCGCTTTTTTATGACCTACTTCCCGGCACCTAATACATTGACATTGGACATTTTCCTCTTCCAACCTATTATAAACCAATTCACCTAGATTAGACTTTTTAACACCCGCATCAATTAAAGTTGCTGGAATATCCCTTTGAATTCTCATAGTTCGTACCCATTTAGGAAGAATTTTTTTAATTTCAACAATTAAATCAACAGCTTCCTCTGAAGAATATGGTTCATACTCACCTTTTTTCCACATATCATAAAACTCAGAACCTTCAGTAACCAAACAAGGATAAATTTTTAGCATATCCGGAGAAAATGATTCTTCAGTAAATAATCGTTTGAACATATTTAAATCACTGTCAAACGTAGAGAATAATCCTGGCATCATATGCATAGCTACTTTAATTCCAGAGTCTCTTAATAATTGATTTGCTTCAATAACATCCTGAATAGTATGTCCCCTATCTACACGTTTATAACGATAATTATATAATGTTTGAACTCCGAGTTCGACCCGTGTAACACCATAATTTAACATTCGGTTAATTTCTTCAGTTTTTGAATAATCAGGTCTTGTTTCAAAAGTTAAACCTACACACCTTACTTTACTGTGTTCATTCGTTTTTTGAACATCTTTAAGATATAAAAAATCGGATGGAGGAACTATTTCAATTTCTCTCTGATTTTTAGGAATTTGAGAACTAACTTTTTCAAAATCATTCATAGCCCTTAAACATTGAGTAACAAACCATTCCTGGTAATCTAATGTTCTGGAAGCAAAAGTTCCACCCATAACAATTAATTCTACTTTATCAATAGGATGTCCAATATTATTAAGTTGATATAATCTATTAAATGTTTGTATATATGGATGAAATTCAAACATCCTTGCCCTTAAAGCGGCAGGTTCTTCACCAGTATAACTTGGTGGTGCAACACTGCTTTCCGGACAATATTTACAACGACCATGAGGACATTTGTGAGGACTACACATAACTGCAACTATTGCCACTCCAGAAATAGTCCTGGATGGTTTTTTCATCAATATTGGCCTCAATAATTCCAATTCCTGAGAATTGGCAAACTGCAATATCTTTGAATTACTCATAAAACCCGGCAAATTTAATTCTCTACATGTTTGAATTTTTAATTTTTCTAATTCTTTTTTAGTAGATATGTTATTATCAATTGCTTTTTTAATGATTAATCTACATGCTTCTTCCATATTATTCAAACACTCCTAAAAATTATAAACATATAAATAATGTATTGTTTAAATTATACATATAATATTATAAAAAGATATAAGGTGATTTTAATGAAAACTTCTAAAATTATAGGTAAAAAAGTTCTAGATTGTAATGCTAACGATGTTGGAAAAGTTCAAGATGTTGATATAGATATCAAATCCAACAATATTAATGAGATAATTATTAATTCAGGTGAACTAAGTTTAAGAAAAGTAAATATTGAAGTAACACCAGATATGATTGCACAAGTAGGCGATTATTTACTATTAAATGTATCTAAATCAGAAATAACTGCTGAACAGTCAAAAGAAAATCCTGATGCAGAAATAGTCAATCCAAATGATTTAGAAGAAAAAAAATAAATCAAAATGATTTATTTATTCCTTTTTTCTTTCCTGTAATACCTTAATAGCTTCAGGGAATTCTTTTCTAAATTCCATTACTTGTTCTGTTGGGATTGAAAAACTAATTCTTATATATTTATCTCCAAATAATTTACTAGTATAATTTCCTTCACGTACAAATATACTTTTTTCTTTTAATAGATACTCAGAAATTTCTTCAGGAGTTAAACCAGTACCTGAAACATCCACAGTCATCATGTTACCATCAACTGGATATAATGGTAAAAATACTCCCGGAACTTCATCAATAGTTTCTTTAATTATTTCCTGATTTTTGAAACAAGTTTCCTTAACTTCAGTAATCCATTCATTTTTACTTTCTAAACCAGCAATTCCTGCTTCTTGTGCTAATGAATTAGTTCCCAAATCATTTATAACACTTGCCCTCATTTTTCTGATTAATTCAGGTGAACTTATTACAGACCCTATTCTTAATCCAGCCATACCGAAAATTTTTGAGAAACTATAAATTGTTATTGTATGTTCAGGAGCATAATGAGCTACCAAATGATGTTCTCTTGCAAAATCCTTGTAAGTTATATCATGTAACACATAGATATTGTTTTCTTTAGCAATTTCTGCAATTTCTTTAATTTCTTCTTCAGTATATGTGTATCCCATAGGATTCATAGGATCAATTAATATAATCATTTTTGTCTGTAAATCTATATTTTCCTTAATGAGTTCTGGTGTTAATTTATAACCACATTCTTCATTATAAATTGGAATTTCTTTTACATGATGTCCAAACCTATTACAGAAATTGTTAATGATTAAGTAACCAGGATCAGATGCTATAGTATTGGTAGTATGATGTAATGTTGTACTAATAGCCAAATATAATGCTTCAGTTGCACTAGCAGTAATCTGTATATCGTATACCTCTTTATCAAGATCCAAATCTTTTAAAATTAATTCCTTTAATTCAGGAAAACCTTCTGGTGGTGGGTACTTACAATAATTTCTTTTTCTTGCTGCTTCAATTAATGCATTTTCTATATGTTTATCTTTTTGTAAGTGATTTGTATTTTGTCCCATCCAAATTAAATCTTCTTTCTTATACAAATAATCAAAAAATTCGTTAACTGAATTAAAACCAGTGGGAATTTTCTTTTCCTTCTTTTTAAATACCATAATTTAACTCCTTAAATTGTTTATGAAATACCCCTATCTGTTATCTCAAAAGAAACTGTTTGCCCCGGAGATTTATTTTTATGTCTTTGCAATGTGGCAGTTCTTGTTAAAGAACCCAAATTTCTTTCTATTTCTATAATAATTTTACTCCAATATTTTAATACTGTTCCACCTATAGGCTCCACAATTAAATCATCAGAATCAAAAGGAGAATATATCTGATTTGTTATAACAACAGCTATGTCAAACTGTCTGCTTAAAGTTAATAATTTAGCCATCAATCTACCTAATTTTTTATTGATTTCTGACGGATCTCCATCTTCCACTCTATAGAGTGCAACAATAGAGTCTATAATTAAAATATCTATGGAACTATCTTCTTGTAATAAGCGTTCTATATTTTGAATTTCAAGTAATTGTTCATCAAATGTTTTTGGCTCTAATAAAAATATGTTTCGCGCTATTGAATCAAAATCAGATGCTGCTATTTGTTGAATTCTCTCTAATGACAAACCACCTTCTGTATCCATATAAATTGCTTTAGAACCATTTTTAGTCGATTCATATAATATTTTTAAAACAATGTTTGTCTTTCCACAACCGGGTGGCCCATAAAATTGAGTAATTGCTCCTTTTTCTATACCCCCACCCAAAAGTTCATCTAATGAAGAAGATGTTGGAATAAGAACTGATTGTTTTAAATCTGAAAGTGTTTTCATTAAATATCTCCATCAAATTTATAGACATAAATCTAATTATTTATTTATTTATTATCCTATAAAAATATTTGAGATTTCAATTTTTAAGAAGAATTATGAGTCCCCGACAAAATTATTTTTTTGATAGAATAAAAGTATTACTAAATAATAATAGTAATAATCTTTGTTCTTATTCTAAAAAAAAACATAAGATTATATCTTTTTTTTGTCTTTGTTCAAATCAAACAAACAACATTAATATACAATGAAACAATAATGATGATGAGACAAAAACATATAAAATTAAAAGAAAAATAAATGTTATATCTTTTATATTCTTTGTTTAAATCCCCATCCAACATTTATCTTTTTATGTGTATGATTATTTTTTGTTATATGAGTTTGATTTTAGCTGGAGCGGACTGTACCCACTTACACAGTCGTTCATTATTGAATTTCTGCTTACTTTTACGTATAATATTGCAGGCGGCATTTACATCTGCATTAATAAGTTTTCCTTTCAACGTTTTATATAATCCTCGTTTGATTCTTTTTCCTTTGAACTCGTATTTATTTTGTTTTTTCTGATTTTCTTCATATGCTGGTAATATGTCGTTGTCTAGGAAGCTGCTTTTGCTTGTATATGATTCTTCCTGAATAATCAGTGTTATATCATGTAATTG